>JAWOHV010000209.1:0-24085 GCA_046484965.1 Prochlorococcaceae cyanobacterium | reverse complement strand
GGGGCATCAGCAGGGCCACTGCCACCGGCAGCAGCACGATCAGGCTGAGCCAGGGGAAGGGGCTGCTGGCGAGGGACGCGGCCAGGGGGGGCAGGGAGGCGTCCATCAAGGGCAACCGGAACCGATGCGACGGTGTCGAATCTATCAGTTGCTGGCCAGGCGCTTAGGTATTTCTGCTCAAGATGGCTTTGGGTAGGAGTCGCCTCTGCTCTGGCAGGCCAGCAAAGAAAAAGGGAGGCCTCTGGCCTCCCTTGAATCGTGAACCTGAAGGCCTGGCAGGCCTGCAGCTCAATCACCAGAGACCGCGAATCGGTGCCGGTGCGGGCGCGGGGGCGGGCTGGTAAGGCTCGGGCTGGGGAGCGGGAGCTGGTGCGGGTTGCACCTCTTCAACCACGACAACCTCCTCGGCGCCACCGAAGCGGAAGCGCACACCCACCTTGGCGCCCCAGCTGTTGAAGGAGCCGAAGTCAATGTTGTCGGTGTCGGAGAGGGAGGAAGCGCCCTGATACACGCCCTCCACATAGACATCGGTGTTGTTGTTGACGCCATAGCCCACACCGACCTTGGCCTGGTAGCCGAAGGCGCTGCGATTGGTGCCGCCGTAGCTGCCACGGCCGTCACCCTCGATATCAATGCCGGGGGTGCCGATATTGGTCCAGCCGATGCCACCGCCGATGTAGGGGGTCCAGCGGCTGCCGGTGTCGATATCCCAGTAGGCGCTCACCAGGACATCGTTCTTGTTGATCGAGCCGTCGGTGTCAACTTTAAAGTCGCGACGGCTGGATGAAATGTCGTTGACACTGGCGTTGCTGTAGCCGTAGGTCAGCTCAGCGCGGATGGCACCGAAGTCGTAGCCGATGCCGATGTCGCCGGAGAAGCCACCGCCGAGGCCGATGTCACCGCTGAAGTTGCGGATGCCGGCACGGCGCTCGTTGAAGGTGGTGTCGTAATCCCAGTTCTGGGGCCACTGGGCACCGAGGCCGAGGGTGGCGTAGAAGCCAGTGCCCTGCTCATAGACCACCGCTTCTTCAACGATGGTGGACTGGGCCACCAGCGCTGGGGTCGTAGTGGTGGCCTGACCGGCGGGAGCTTCGGCGCGGGCAGGTTCAGCGATCAGGGCACTGAACAAACTGGCTGAGGCAGCTCCAGAGAGGAGACCGGCCTTGAGAAGGTTTTTCACTGCGGGGAGTTTTGGTAGCCAAATGTAATAAAACCAGATTGTGTTAGCCGCGCGCCGATTTGATGGACAGAGAGTGATCTGGCAGTGGCTGAATGGGGAGAAAAATGGAAAAAATTGCGCTCCCCTATGCCGTGGACGCAGGGCTGAGCAGTGAAAAAATGCCGAATCTGCGTGCCCAGCCGGCTCAGGGCAGGGGTTGCCAGGCGCTGCCCGAGTGCCGCAGGCCCAGAATCTCGCCCCGGGAGGCAACCCCTTCGCTCTCCCAGCGCTGCACCATGGCCGTTTTTACCGCCGGGGCCACCGCCTTGCCGCAAAGCGCCAGCAGGCTGGGTCCTGCCCCGCTGATCACGCAGCCCCAGGCACCGGCCTCGAGGGCCGCTTCACGCACCGATCGCCCCCCCTGGATCAAGCCCCAGCGGTAGGGCTCATGCAGCCGATCATGCATGCCATCGGCGATCAGGTCGCCGTTGCCGCTGCGCAGGCCCTGCAACAGCAAGGTGAGTGAACCCAGGTTGATCACCGCATCGGCGATCGACACCACCTTGGGCATCACCCGCCGGGCTTCGCTAGTGGAGAGGCGCATGGCAGGAATCACCACCACCGCCTGCACCGACTCGGCCCATTCACAGCGCACCACCCGCCAGCGGTGGGAGGCGGCCTTGGCCGTCATGCACAGACCACCCAGCAGCGAGGGCACGACGTTGTCGGGATGGCCCTCGATATCGATGGCCAGCTCCAGCAGCTTTTCCTTGCTCAGTGGCTCGCCCACAAGGGCATTGGCGCCGATCAGGCCGGCCACGATCGCCGTGGCGCTGCTGCCCAGGCCCCGTGCCGGCGGCACGCCCAGGCGCACCCTGGCCTCGAGACCCACCGGCGATTCGCCGGCTTCCTTCCAGACCCGCTGGGCTGAGCGGTACACCAGGTTATCGGGCCCGCCGCGCAGGTGGGCCCCCTCACTGCCTTCGATGATCAGCTCGAAGCGCTCGCCATCACCTTCGATACAGCGGAGTTCAAAACGGTTGTTGAGTTCCAGGGCGGCACCGAGGCAATCAAAGCCTGGGCCCAGATTGGCCGTGGTGGCTGGCACATTCACCGCCACTCCCTGCCCGTGCTGCGGGCGCACCATTCCATTTTCACTGCTGGGCCCAGTGTCCCATCCGCCCCTACGGCAGCAGCATGCGGGCGCGGCAGGCGGCACTGAACTGGCCAACGGCCGGGTCCAGCACGGCGGTTACGGGCATGGCCTCGAGCACGGCTCGCAGGCGGCCCTTGTTCAGCAGGGCGTTGCTGAAGGTGCTCGAACGCAGTGGGCCAAGCAGCTTGGCGGCCGTGCCTCCTGCCAGCCAGAGGCCGCCACGGCTCAGCCCAGCCAGGGCCAGATCGCCGCAGACGCTGCCATAGGCCCCCAGCCACAACTCCAGGGCTTCGCAGGCCAGCTGATCGCCGCTTGCCGCTGCCGCGGCCACCGCCGCCGGCAGCTCGTCTTCCAGGCGGCCATCGAGGGGATGGTTGCCTTGAAGCTGGTGGCGCTGCAGCAGCCAGCGGGCCACGTGGCCCAGCCCCGTGCCGCTCACCACCCGCTCAATCGAAACCCGCTCCAGGCCCAGATCGCTGGCCAGCCATTGCTTCAGATCCCATTCGGCCTGGCTGCGCGGGGCGAACTCGCCATGGGCCGCCTCACTGGCCACGGCCACCATCCCAGTAGAGGTGGGCAGGCCAAAGGCAACGCCCAGGCCGGTGCCGGCCCCTAGCACCAGGTGCGGCTCGCCTGCGCGGGCCTGGCCGCTGCGGATCGGGGCCTGCTGGGAAGCGCTGAGGTGGGGCAGGCCGTAGATCAGCACGGCGAAATCGTTGATCAGCTCCACCGCTGGGATCGAGCAGCTGCGCGCCAGGGCGGATTCGCTCAGCTGCCAGCTGAGGTTGGTGAGCTGGGCGCTGCCCTCCTGCACCGGCCCGGCCACCGCGAAGCAGGCGGCTTCAACCTCAGGGCTGCCCTCCTCGCCGAGGAAGTGGTTCACCATCGGGGCCAGGTCGTCCCAGGCGGCGGAGTCGTAGCGCGAGCTGCGGATCAGGCTGAGCCCGCTGCCGCTGGCCCCTGGCTGTGGCTGCGCGCTGAGGCGGTAGAGGGCCAGCAGTGTTTTGGTGCCGCCGATGTCGCCTGCCAGCAGGGTGGTCATGGGAACGCCATGGCTCCAGCTTCAGGCCAGCACGGCCGCAAGGCCGAGGCCAGCGGCGCGTTCCTGGTTGGCCAGGCCCACGGCGGTGAGCAGCTCTGGCACCGAAATGCTGCCCAGATCGCCATCGAGGCGGCTGCGCAGGCTCACGCTCTGCGTCTCCGCTTCCTTGGCGCCGATCACACCCAGCACGGGAATCTTCATCTGCTCGCCGTTGCGGATCAGCTTGCCGAGGCGATCGCCGGAGTGGTCGATCGTGGCGCGCACGCCCGCGGCCTTGAGCTGGCCCAGCAGCTGCTCGGCGTAGGGAAGCACCTCATCGGTGACCGGCAGCAGCCGGATCTGCTCGGGCGCCAGCCAGAAGGGGAAATCGCCGGCGTAGTTCTCGGTCATGATCCCGAAGAACCGCTCCAGCGAGCCGAAGATGGCGCGGTGGATCATGATCGGCCTCTGGCGGGTGCCGTCGGCGGCCACATACTCCAGCCCGAAGCGCTCGGGCAGGTTGAAGTCGAGCTGGATGGTGGAGCACTGCCACATCCGCCCGATGGCATCTTCGATCTTGAGGTCGATCTTGGGGCCGTAGAAGGCGCCGCCGCCTTCGTCGATCTTGTAGGCCCAACCCTTGCGCTCCAGCGCCTCGATCAGGCCAGCGGTGGCTAGCTCCCACACGGCGTCTTCGCCGATCGACTTCTCCGGACGGGTGGAGAGGTTGATCTCGTAGTTGCGGAAATCGAAGGTGGAGAGGATCTCCTCGGTGAGATCGAGGATGCGCAGGATCTCATCGCTGATCTGCTCGGGCAGGCAGAACACGTGGGCGTCGTCCTGGGTGAAGCCGCGCACCCGCATCAGGCCGTGCATCACGCCGGGGCGCTCGTAGCGGTACACGGTGCCCAGCTCCGCCCAGCGAATCGGCAGCTCGCGGTAGCTGCGCAGCGTGCTCGCATACGTGAGCACATGGAACGGGCAGTTCATCGGTTTGAGCTGGTATTGCCGCTCATCCACCTGCATCGGGCCAAACATGCTCTCGGCGTAGAAGTCGAGGTGGCCGGAGGTCTTCCAGAGGCTGATGTCGGCCACATGGGGCGTGTAGAGCAGCTCGTAGCCGGCATCGAAATGGGCCTGACGCCAGAAGTCTTCGATCAGCAGGCGCATACGGGCCCCCCGGGGATGCCAGAACACCAGGCCGGCGCCGGCCTCATCCTCGATCGAGAACAGGTCAAGGTCGGTGCCGAGGCGCCGGTGGTCGCGGCGCAGGGCCTCTTCCTTGCGGCGCTTGTGTTCGGCCAGCTGCTCGGGCGTTTCCCAGGCGGTGCCGTAGATGCGCTGCAGCTGGGCCTTGGTTTCATCGCCGCGCCAGTAGGCGCCCGCCACACTTTCAAGCTCAAACGCCTTGGCGTTCAGTTCGCTGGTGTTGGCCACGTGGGGGCCGGCGCAGAGGTCCCACCACTCCTCGCCGAGGGTGTAGAGGGTGATGGGCTCCTGGATGCCCGCGAGGATCTCGAGTTTGTAGGGCTCGTTCTGGGCCTGGATCCGGCTCTCGGCCTCGGCCCGGCTCACCTCGATCCGCTCGAGCGGCAGCTTCCTGTTGATGATCCGGATCATCTCCTTCTTGATCGCCTTGAGGTCGGCCTCGGTGAAGGGATCGGGGCTGTCGAAGTCGTAGTAGAAGCCGCTCTCGGTCCAGGGGCCGATGGTCACCTGGGCCTTGGGGAAGAGCTTCTGCACCGCCATGGCCATCACATGGCTCATCGAGTGGCGGATGCGCAGCAGCGGCTCGCTCTCGCTGGTTTTGGGCAGGGTGATCGTGGAGCTTTGGGCCGCGCCGCTGCGTTCGGTCTGGTTGGCGGAGCGGGTCGCGGGCACGGGATCCTGGCGGGCAGGTGCGGATCTTAGGCAGCCCCGCCAGGGGCATTCTTAGGCTGGTCGCCTCCTTCAGCCTCTGCTGGTGAGCGATTCGGCCGACCTGCTGGACCAGTTGCTGGGTTCGCTGCTGGAGGATTTTGAGCGCTCGTTCCGTCGGGGCCTGCTGCTGCTGGAGCACACCCCTGCCAATCTGTTGCCCGCCTCGGAGCAGCGGCAATTTCAGGAGCAGTTGCGCGCTGGCCTGGCCGAGCTGGAGGCCACCCGCGCCCTGCGCGCCGCCAGTCCGAGCCCGATGGCCGTGGACATGGGGGCCATGACCCCCTGGCACCGGTTGATGATGAAGGTCTGGACCCTCTCATTCCACCTGCGCCAGGCCGGTATCGTCCCGGATGGGGGGTCCTGAAACTCTTCGCGCGCCCTGTCTTGCCCAGTTCCCTGCCCCCTTTACCCCGCCGTCCCTGGCCCATGCAGCTGGAACGCCGCAGCCAGGCCGTCAGCTACCTGCTCTGGGCCCTGGGCCTGGTGGGGGTGTGCGGTCTGCAGCGCTTCTACAATCGCAAGCCGCTCAGCGGCACCCTCTGGTTGATCAGCCTGGGCTTTTGCGGCATCGGCCAGCTGGTGGACCTCTTTTTGATCCCTGAGCTGGTGGCGCAGGCCAACCAGCCGTTGCTGCTGGAGGAGGCCCTCTCCAGGCTGGATGGCGTTGAGGCCAGCCAGGCCATCGACCGCCAGCTCCTGGCCCTGGCCCGGCGCAGTGGCCCGGCTGGATTCACCTTCAACGATGCCCTGCTGGAACTGAGCTTGCCTGCCGCAACACCCAGGGAGCGGATCCGCGAAGAAATTGAGCGCCTGCTCTTCGACAACCTGCTCGATGTGGACAACGACGAGCGGGGCAGGGTGATCTACCGCGAACCCTGAAGACGCTCCTCAGGCGGGGCGTTGCCGCTGCTTGAGCAGGTTGGCCTCGTAGAAGTTGCGCAGGTCGTCGGCCCGTTTGACCGGTTGGCCGTAGTAGCTGGCGCCGCTTGCAGTTGGGAAGGAAGCCCACTCATAGGCCAGCCTCGCCATCACGCTGCGGCTGAGGCCATGGCGCTCAAGATCGGCCAGGGCACCCCGGCGCTCGCTCAGGTGCAGGGCGGCCTGGTCCTGGCTGGTGGGGCTGAAATCCCTCAGCCGCAGGCGAGCCGAAACCTCATCCCAGGTTGATGGCAGGAACTGGTAGGCCCCTGCGGCGGCGCTCGTGTAGCGGTTGGTCACCACGATGCGTGGGTGGCGCTCGAGGCTGGCGAACTGGGAGCCGCCATAAAGGATCCGGTAGCCGGCGATGTCCCCCCCCTTCCAGGTGCCTTCGGCGTAGCGGATCGTGTTCAGCAGGGCGCGCCGCTCAGGAGTGAGGGCATAGGGCAGTGCCGCGACAGGCTGAGCCTTAGGCGATGTGGTGACAGGTTTCGCTGCAACCGGCCGGCTGATGGCGCCCTGGGGGCGGGGCCCGGCCTGGGACGGCAGCACCTGATCGAGCAGGGGCAGGGGCATGGCCAGCAGCAGGGCCGTTGAGCAGAGGCTGCCGGGATCGGGTGTATTCAGCCAACCTCTGAAGGACCGAAGCATGCAGGCTGCAAGAAGAAGTGCGACGAGAATGCTTCCTGGCGCTTGACAGCCGCGACCCCCCTGTTCGGCCCCTGGACAAATGGGCGGTAACGTGCTTTAACGCCGCTGCCGCCCGATTTGGGTGCGACTGCGAGCAGTGCTGGAGGCTGTTCTGCCGCTTTGGTCCGGCTTTGGGTATGTGTGCTGATGCTGACCGAATGGCCGGCGCTACAGATCAGCGGCCCTGATCAGTCCTGCAGAAAGGATTAAGCGCCCCTAGGGGTGTTGGGGGTCTGTTGGCGCTGAGAAGCTGTTGGCACTAGAAACCCGAGCGCTTGCTGCACGCGGCCGAGGGTTTCGGAGGCCACGACAGCGGCCCTCTGGCGGCCTTGCGCCAGCACTGCATCAATGTGGCCGGGCTCCGCCTGAAGGGCGTGGTAACGCTCCTGGATCGGCCGCAGGGCCTCCACCGCAGCCTCCGCCAGCTTGGGCTTGAACTGGCCCCAGCCGATCGAGGCGCATTCAGCGGCCGCCGCCTGCCTGCCGCAGCCGCTGAGCACGGCGTAGAGGCCGAGGAGGTTGTCGGCTTCCGGGCGCTGGGGGTTGCCGAACTCCAGGCCGATCACCGCATCGGTTTTGGCGCGCTTGATCTTTTTGGTGATCAACTCGGGGGGATCGAGCAGGGCGATGCGGGAGCCCTCATTGGGATCGCTCTTGCTCATCTTGCTGCTGCCGTCGCTGAGGCTCATCACCCGGGCTCCTTCCCTGAGGATCAGGGGTTCGGGAACCTTGAGCAGAGGCACCGGTTCGCCGGCGGCATCCCGGCTGCCGTAGCGGGCATTGATGCGTTGTTGGGCGATGTCGCGGGCCAGTTCGAGGTGCTGCTTCTGGTCTTCCCCCACCGGCACCAGGTCGGCGTCATAGAGAAGGATGTCGGCAGCCATCAGCACCGGGTAGTCGAGCAGCCCTACCGACACCTGGTCGCCCTGCTTGAGAGCCTTTTCCTTGAACTGGATCATTCGCTCCAGCCAGTTGAGCGGCGTGACGCAGTTGAGCAGCCAGGCCAGCTCGCTGTGGGCGCTGACGTGGCTTTGCACGAACACCGTGGAGCGTTCCGGATCGATGCCGCAGGCCAGGTAAAGGGCGGCCGTGCTGCGGGTGTCGGCCGCCAGTCGGGCTGGGTCGTGGGGCACGGTGATGGCGTGCAGGTCGACCACACAAAAAAATGTGTCGTGACTGTTCTGGAGATCCACCCAGTTGCGGATGGCGCCCAGCCAGTTGCCGAGGTGCAGGGCGCCGGTGGGCTGCACCCCGGAGAGAACCCTGGGTCGTGTCATCGCCGTGCCTCAGTCGGCCTGGGCTTCGTCGGCCACCGAGACCGTCTCTTCTACGGCTGCATCAGCTGGCATGGGCTCGGGTTCGTTGCCCGACTCGCTGCCCGACTCGGTGCCCGACTCCGTGATCGTGACGCTGGCGGGGGCGGGCTTCTGGGGCCGCGCCAGGGGATCGATGCGGGGGGCGCTGCGCTCCCGCTCCTGCCTGCCTTCGCCGATGGTGCGCCTGCCACCAGACGGACGGTTGCCGCCGCCGCGCGGGCCATCAGGTTGCCTGCTGGTGCCCTGGTTGGCGCTCTGGGCCCGTTGCTGGGCCACCAGCTCATCCAGCTGCCCCTGCTCCAGCAGCTGGGCGATGCTGCGCACCGAGAAGCCCAGCGCCGCCACCGGTGAGCGCAGGTTGAAGGCATCCTGGACGGCCCGCACGGCACGCATCTCGTTGTCACTCAGGCGGATGCGGAAGCCACCTGGTTCCCGTTGCGGACCGCGGCCGCCACGGTCGCCACCCCGAGCGTTATCCCGATCCGTTTCAGCTGACGTGTGCGTTTCAGCTGACCTGTGCTGGGGAGTGGGTGTGTTGTTGTCGTCGGCCATGGCCGCAGCCTTGAATCAGGCGCAAGTGTGCCGCATCGTCCGTCCAAGCGGCGGCAGCCATAGCAGCTGGTGGGGTTCGTGGCTGCCGGCGCGGGCCAGGATCAACAGGGGCAGGCAGCGCGGTTGCGGCCTGTCGAACTGGCTTCGGTAGCGGCCCACAAGCATCAAATAGCTTTCCAGGCTCCAGCCGTGCTGGTTGCTGTCCTGGGCCTGCCAGTAACGCTGCAGGGCCAGCCGGCAGGCCTGTTCGCCAAACTCTTGCCAACACTGCCGTTCGGCCTCCGGCCCAGGCCAGTGTTCCGCTCGCAGCTGGCGGTAGCGCACCAGCTCGGGGGCCGCCTCACTGGGATCAGGGGGCAGGCGCGAAGGCAGGGAGCCAATGCCCACCAGCTCCAGACGCAACCAGCAGCGCTCCAGCAGGGCCACTGGCTCATTGCCCTGCCAGACGATCTGCTCCTGCAGGCTGCGGCTGACTTGCGCCAGCATCTGGTTCTGGGGCGCGGTGAGGGAGCCTGGCAGCAGCATCCCTTCAGCCATAGGCCTCCCAGCAGCTGGTCTCGGCACTGGCGTCGTCCCCTGGCTCAAGATCAATCCTGCAATGCGTTGCTCTGAAGCGGGCTTTCAGATGTTCACGCCCACAAGTTATTGGCACACTGGCGCGGATGTCGGTGTGCTGGCGCAGCATGGGTCGGTGCACCAGGCAGCAGCGCCTTCGGCGCCGAGATCCTTTCCGCCCGCTTCCCCGCCTTGACCGCCACCTCAGATCACCCCGCCGAGCAGCCCTCTGCCCCCCTCGCCGAGTCCAACCCGCCAGGGAAGGCGCCTGTGCTCACTCCAGCATCCCCTGCCCTGGGCGGCTGGGCCGCCCGGGCCACGCTGATGCTCGGTGGGGCCTGGCTGATCGGTGATGGCCTGCACCTGCCGCTGGCTTCGGTGCTCAGCCTCAGTGCCGCCGCCGGCGGCTGGTGGTTCCTCTCCGGCCAGCGCCGCCGGCCGCAGCTGACCCTGCCCCGCAGCAGCGAGGCTTTGCTGGAGCGCTGCGAGCAGCTGCTGGATCAGTTTGAGCAGCTGGCGCCGGCAGGACAGCTGGCGCCAGCTGCGGCCCTGGCCCGCCGGCAGGAGCTCGATCGCCAGCGCCAACGGCGCGGCCGCGGCCAGCTCGAGATGGCCCTTGTGGGCGTCGAGCCCCCCGCCGCCAGCCTCCAGCCCGCCCTGCTCGAGGCCCTGCGCAGCCCCCTGCCGCTCCGGCTCCACTGGGGCCATCCCCTGCCTGCCCGCAGCAGCGATTGGAGCTGGCCCGAGCGCTTTGCCGACTGCGATGGTCTGCTCTATCACCTGCGGCCGCCGCTGCGGGCCCTCGACCTGCGCTGGCTTGAAACCCTGCCGGAGCAGCTGCCCCTCTGGCTGTTGGCAGAGCTGGAGCCCGAGCAGGGCCCAGGCTTCCAGCCCCAGGAGCAGCGACTGCAGGAGATCCGCTCCCAGCTGCCGGCGGCGCTGCAGGACCGCTTGATCGGCTGGAACGGTGGGGCTGCCCAGCTGCAGGGGGCCTTGGCCCCGGTGCGGCGCCAGTGGTGCCAGGAGGGGCGCCAGCGGCTGGCCCGCACCCAGCGCCGCCGGCTCGAGGAGCTCCATGGCCGTTGGCAGGCGGAGCTTGAAAGCCTGCGCCGGCTGCACTTCCAGCAGCTGCTGCAGCGCACCCAGTGGGTCGTGGCGGCCGGGGTGTTCGCCGCACCGCTGGCCAGCCTCGATCTGCTGGTGGTGGCTGTTGCCAACGGGCTGATGCTCCAGGAGATGGCTCGGCTCTGGCGTTGCCCCTGGACCCTGCTGCAGCTGCGTGAGGCGGCACTCGAGTTGGGCAAGGCTGCTTTGGCGCTGGGGGTGGCCGAATGGAGCAGCCAGGCCCTGGCCGGGGTGCTGAGGCTGCACGGGGCCACCTGGCTGGTGGGCGGCGCCCTGCAGGCACTCAGTGCCGCCTACCTCACCAGAGTTGTGGGCCATGCCATGGCCGATGTGATGGCCCTTTCCGCCGGCGTGGCGGGCCCCGATCTCGAGGCCATCAAACGTCAGGCGCCGCTGCTTGTGGCCCGGGCCGCTGAAGCCGAGCGGCTCAACTGGAGTGCCTTCCTGACCCAGGGTCGCCAGTGGCTGCAGCAGCAGCCGGCAGCGGTTCAGCTCTGAGGTGCCAATTTTGGTTCGTGGCCCGCTCACCTGGCTCCCCCTGCTCGCGGGTGTGCTCGCGGTTGGCTGCCGCTCTCTGCCTCCGGCGCCCGGCGGAACACCGCTGGCAGCCAGGCCCCGCGTGCTCACCACCACCACCGTGCTGGCCGACATGGCCTCCCAGGTGGCCTGCGGCCAACTGGAGGTGGTGTCGATCACCAAGCCGGGGGCCGAGGTGCATGGCTACGAACCCACCCCCAGCGACCTGCGCCGCGCCCAGGGGGCCAAGCTGCTGCTCGAGAATGGCCTGGGCCTCGAACTCTGGGCCCATCGCTTCCGCGACCAGCTCCGGGATGTGCCGGTAGTGACCCTGAGCGCCGGTATCGAGCCGATTCGGATCAGTTCGATGGCCCAGAGCGCCTCAGGACAGGCCGCTTCAGGGCATGGCTCTGCAGCCGCCCGCTCCAATCCCCACGCCTGGATGTCGCCCCGGGCCGGCCGCCGCTACGTGGCCAACCTGCGTGACGCCTTCAGCCGCTTCGACCCCGCCAACGCCGCCACCTACCAACGCTGTGCCGCGGACTACGACCGCAAGCTGGCGGCCCTGGAAGATGAACTGCGCCAGGAGCTTGCCGTGCTGAGCCCCGAGCGGCGGCTGCTGGTGAGCTGTGAGGGCGCCTTCAGCTATCTGGCCCGCGACTATGGGCTCGAGGAGCTCTACCTCTGGCCGGTGAACGCCGAGAGCGAGGCCACGCCCAAAAAGCTGGAGCAGGTGATCCGGCAGGTGCGCCAGAGGCAGGTGCCGGCTGTGTTCTGCGAGAGCACCGTGGACAGCCGCATGCAGCAGCAGGTGGCGCGTGAAAGCGGTGCCCGCTTCGGCGGTGTTTTTTATGTTGATTCTTTGTCCGATCCGGGCGGACCGGCGGCCAGCTACATCCAACTGTTGCGTCACAACGTCAGCATCCTGGTGCGTGGACTTGGGGGCCGTTAACTGAGGCATGGCCTGCATCGAGGTTGAACATCTGTCGGTGGCCTACGGCGGCGTGCCCGCCTTGGTGGAGGCCTCGCTGCGGGTGGAAGCCGGCAGCATCTGCGCCTTGGTGGGCATGAACGGTGCCGGCAAATCCACCCTGCTCAAGGCCCTGATGGGTTTTGTGGCGGCCCACAGCGGCCAGGTGACGATTGAGGGCTTGTCGATCCCGCTGGCCCTGCGCCGCCAGCTGGTGGCCTACATGCCCCAGACAGAGCAGGTCGACTGGCAGTTCCCGATCCGGGTCGCCGATGTGGTGATGATGGGGCGCTACGGCCGCATGTCGCTGCTGCGGCTGGCCGGGGCTGAGGATCGGCGGGCGGTGCGGCAGGCGCTGGATCGGGTCGACCTCTGGTCCCTGCGCGGCCGTCAGATCGGCAGCCTCTCCGGTGGCGAGCGCAAGCGCGCTTTTCTGGCCCGCACCCTCGCCCAGGAGGCGGATGTGCTGCTGCTTGATGAACCCTTTGCCGGCGTCGATATCCGCACCGAGCGGTTGATCATCGAGGTGTTGCTCGAGCGACGCGCTGCCGGAGCCGCAGTGCTGATCGCCACCCATGGCCTGGAGGCGATCCCAGATTTCTGCGACCAGGTGGTGTTGATCAACCGCACAGTGGTGGCCTACGGCGAGACCTCTGAGGTGTTCACCAAGGCCAACCTGCTGCGCACCTTCAGCACGTCGCCGAGTAGCGGCGGATGATCAGCGTGCCCTCCAGCCCAGCTCTGGCCTTGATCGCCGCCCTGCCGCCGCAGCTGGAGGCTCTAGTCGAGCCGCTGATTGAACCGCTGCAGTTCGCCTTTCTGCAGCGGGCCCTTGGGCTGGGGGTGCTGGTTGCAGTGGTCTGCGCCGTGCTCTCCTGCTTCATGATCCTCAAGGGCTGGGCCCTGATGGGCGATGCCGTGTCCCATGCCGTGCTGCCGGGGGTGGTGATCGCCTATGCCCTGGGGCTGCCCTTCGCCGTGGGGGCGTTTGTGTTCGGCGTGGGGGCAGTGGGCGCGATCGGCTTCATCAAGCAGCACAGCCGCGTCAAGGAAGACTCGGTCATCGGGCTGGTGTTCACCGGCTTCTTTGCCTTCGGGCTGGTGCTGCTCTCAAAATGGCGCAGCAGCGTGGACCTGCAGCACATCCTCTTCGGCAACCTGCTGGGGGTGGCCGATAGCGACATCCAGCAGTCGCTGCTGATCTCTGGGCTGGTGCTGCTGGTGCTGGCGCTGCGCGGCCGGGATCTGCTGCTGTTCTGCTTTGATCCGATCCATGCCCGCTCGATCGGTCTGCGCACCGGTCTGCTGCATTACCTGCTGCTCACCCTGCTCAGCCTGGCGGCGGTGGCCGGTTTGCAATCGGTGGGCATCATCCTGGTGGTGGCGATGCTGGTGACCCCAGGCGCCACTGGCTATCTGCTCAGCGATCGCTTCGGTCCGATGATCGCCTGGGCCGTGCTCTCGGCCGTGCTGGCCACCGTGCTGGGCCTGGCTGCCAGCTACTGGCTGGATGCCTCTACGGCCGGTTGCATCGTTGTGGTGCAGACCCTGCAGTTCCTGCTGGTGCTGGTGCTGGCCCCCCGCCACGGCCTGCTGGCCCAGCACTTCAGTCTGCTGGCCCAGCGCCGGCCGCGTTAGCGATGCACGATCAGCCGCTGAGCGCTGACGATCCCGCTGCCCAGCGCTGGCCGTGGTGGCCGCTGCTGCCCCTCTATCCCTATGGCCGCCGGCGCACCCTGGTGCGCGCCCTGATCCCCGATCAGGTGTGGAGCTTCGAGCAGCTTCAGGGGGTGTTCTATGTGGCCGTGCCGATCCGGATGACGGTGCTGCGGCTGCGCCAGGGGCTGCTGCTCTATGCGCCGGTAGCCCCCACCGCTGAGCTGCTGGCGGCCCTGCGGCAGCTGGAGCAGAGCTTCGGACCCGTGCAGACGATCGTGCTCCCCACGGCCTCAGGCCTGGAGCACAAGGTGCCCGTGCCGGCGATGGCCCGGGCCTTCCCTGGGGCCACGCTGTGGCTGACGCCTCGGCAGTGGAGTTTCCCGCTGCGGCTGCCCCCCAGCTGGCTGGGCTTTCCGGCGCGGCGCACGCGGCTGCTGTTCGAGGACGGTTTACCCCATGCCGATGAACTCGCCTGGCAGCGGCTCGGACCGCTGGATCTGGGGGTGGGCTGCTTCGAGGAGGTGGCCTGCCTGCATCGGGCCTCCGGAGCTCTGCTGGTTACCGATGCCCTGGTGGCGCTGGAGGCCGACCCCCCCGCCCTGTTTGAGCTCGATCCAACGCCGCTGCTGTTCCATGCCCGCGAGCGTGGCGATGAACCGCTGCTTGATACCCCAGAGGCCCGCCGGCGGGGCTGGCAGCGGATTCTGCTGTTCGCTTCCTTCCTGAGGCCCAGCAGCCTCGAAGTGTCGCCCTTCGGCGAGCTCTTGGCCCACAGCCTGGCGCCGGGGCTGCGCCGGCCAGCTGCCTACTTCGGCCTCTATCCGTTTCGCTGGCGGCGTGATTGGCAGGTTGATCTCGAGCAGCTGCTCGATCCGGCGGGGCCGCGGCTGCAGGTGGCGCCAGTGCTGGAGCGGCTGGTGTTTCCACGGGCGCGCGGCATGCTGCTGGAGTGGCTGCGGCAGCTGGCGGAGCTGCCGGAGCTGCGCTGGCTGGTACCGGCCCACTACAGCGCCCCGGTGGCGATCTCAGCAGAGCAGTTGCTCAAGCTGGCCGCCGATCTCGAAAGCCGCCCCTGGGCCGTCAGCGAAGGCCCCTGGCAGTTCCTGGCCGATCTCGATGGCTGGTTGCTGCGCAGCGGGGTGGTGCCCGCCGATCCAGCTGGCTGAACCCAGGACAGCTATCTGATCACTGCCGCTTAGGGCCCGGCTTGAACAGCTCAGTTTGATCGGCTCAGAGTTCCAGTTTGCCGGGATCGAGATCCTCTGCCGTTTCGCCGAACAGGGAGGCCTCGAGCTCCATGCGCTGTTCCATCTGGCGCAGGAAGTAACCCGTCATCATGGCGGAGGCGAGCAGGCCGGCAAGGTTGTCCCGGCTGGCCTGAATCTTCACCTCGAACTGCTCGCCGGGGAGCATTCCCAGCAGGCCCTGCACGTTGTGGCGAATGATGTCCTGAATGTCGGGGCTGGCAGCGCGGGCTACCCGTTGCAGCACGTCCGGCGACTGGTCCTGGAGGTACTGAATCAGCGAATTGCCGCTGAAGGCCTCACTGTCGGTCGTCAGGAACTCCGGGTTGAACATCTCCGGCGTGCGCTGCGTCACAGGTCTCAGCCTAGCCCAATTGCCCCTCAGGGGTTTTCGCTGCAGCACCGATCGGCCCGAAGCGCTGGGGCGGCCAGTAGCGCCAGATGGCGCTGCCGATCAGATGGTCGGCCGGCAACGGGCCCCAGAGGTGCGAATCAAGGCTGGCGTTGCGGTTGTCGCCCAGCACCAGCAGGTTGCCCTCGGGCACGGTCAGGGGCGGCAGGTCGTAGTCCATCGCCGTGCTCGCCCAGTCGGGCTGAAGTTGCTGGCCATTGCGCCAGAGGGCGCCCTGCTTCACCTCCACCCGATCGCCGCCAACGGCCACCAGCCGCTTGATCAGGGCAGCGCCGGGGTCGTAGCCGGCCTCCAGCAGCGCAGCCGGTGGCCGGAAAACCACGATCGATCCCACGGGCAGCGACTTGCCGAGGCGGGTGCGCAGTTTTTCCACCAGCACCCGGTCCTGCAGCTGCAGGGTGGGGAGCATCGAGCCGGAGGGGATCCAGCGGGGTTCCAGCACCGCCCAGCGCAGCGCCAGCGCCAGCGCCACCCAGAGCAGCAGGCTCAGGGCCTGGCGGGCGAGGGCCTTGCTGGCGAGGACCCTGCTGGCGAGGACCCTGCTGCTCCGGGCCTTTGCAGCTGGTGGTGAGGGCTCGGGGAGTGTCAACGGGGCGGCGGCGGTCGTTGGCGAGGATGGCTCCCCATCCTGCATCGCATCGGTTTCGGTGAGTTCGGCCCTGTCCCAGGCGGAGATCACGCTGCAGCGGGCGCTTGGTTTGCTGGCCAGCCTGCGCTCTTTGGGCCTGGGCAGGATCGTGCTCTGCCCCGGCAGCCGCTCCGCTCCGCTGGCGGTGGCCGCAGCCCTGCTGGAGGGGGCGGAACTGGAGCTGCTCACAGCCATTGATGAGCGCTCGGCGGCCTTCTTCGCCCTGGCCCTTGGCCGCGCCGACGGCGTGCCTGCCGCCGTGATCTGCACCTCAGGCACGGCCGTGGCCAACCTGCTGCCGGCCGCTGTGGAGGCCGATTTCGGCGCCATCCCCCTGCTGCTGATCAGCGCTGATCGGCCGGCCCGCCTCAAGGCTTGCGGTGCCAACCAGACGGTGAACCAGGAGACCTTCCTGGCCACCTCCTGCCGCTGGCTGGGGCAGGCTGATCCGGCCGGGCTGCATGCCAGCTCCGCCACCGCGCTCGAGCAGCTGGCCCAGCAGGCCTGGCGGGCCTGCCTCGGCAGCCCGCCAGGCCCTGTGCATCTGAATCTGGCCATCGAGGAGCCCCTGCACGCCGAAGGTGCTGCGATCCGGGCCCTGCAGATTCCGCCGGCGGCAACGGCGCCGCCCCTGGCTCAAGCGGGCCCTGAAAGCGGTTCCGCCACGCTTGACCCCGGGCGGCCGGCACTGGTGGTGGCTGGACCCTGGCGGGGGGCAGCCAGCCAGTGGCAGGCCTATGCGGGTGCCCTAGCGCGGCTGCAGCGGGCCACCGGTTGGCCGCTGCTGGCTGATCAGCTCTCGGGCCTGCGGGGGCTTCCCGGGCTGGCGGCCCTCGGGGGCTACGACCTGATCCTGGACCGGCCGCCGGCCACCCTGGCCCCCCCCCAGGTGCTGAGGCTGGGGCCCCTGCCAGCCTCGCGGCGGCTGCAAAACTGGCTGGCCCGGTTGGAAGGCCCCCAGCTGCTGATCAGCGAAGGCGAGCCGCGCTGCCTCGATCCCCTCGGCCGGCTGGTCCGCCAGGAGCCGGCCGGCCTGGCGGCCTGGGTGGATGGCTTGCTTGGGGAGTCCCTTTCAACGCCCGTGCTGCAGCCCGCTCCCCTGGCGCTGGAGCTGGCCAGCCGCTGGCGGGCGGCCGAGGCCGCGCTGCAGGCTGAGCTCGACCGGCAGCTGCCGGGGCATGGCCGCCTCAATGAACCGGCCCTGGCCCGCTGGCTGAGCCGTTGGCTGCCGGCCGGTCTGCCGCTGATGCTCGCCAACAGCAGTCCGGTGCGCGACTGGGAGAGCTTTGCCGATCCCCAGGCTCCTGCGCGCCCCGTCTACGGCTTCCGCGGCGCCTCGGGCATCGACGGCACGCTTTCGCAGGCCTGCGGCCTGGCCCATGCCCTCGGTGGGGCCGTGCTGGTGAGCGGCGATCTGGCGCTGCTGCACGACAGCAATGGCTGGCTGTGGCAGCGGCAGCTGCGGGGGCGGCTGACGGTGCTGCTGATCGATAACGCCGGCGGCGGCATCTTCGAGCAGCTGCCGATCCGGCCCCAGCCGCAGTCGGCCTTTGATTTCGAGCGCCTGTTCGCCATGCCCCAGGCCCCCGATCCCCTGCAGCTGGCGGCCTGCCACGGCGTACCGGGCCGCCGCCTGCTGGCCCTTGAGCAGCTGCCCGCAGCCCTGGCCTGGGCCCTGGAGCAGCCCCTGGCCCTGCTGCAGCTGTGCACCGATCGCCGCCTCGATGCCCGCTGGCGCCAGCAGCTACGGCGCAGAATGCCCATGCCCACTGCCCCATCCCGATGAGTGCCAGCCCCCAGAGCGCCCTGGAGTGGATGGCCTGGGGCCACTACGAAGACATCCTCTGCGAGCGCTCCGCCGAGGGCATCGCCCGGATCACGATCAACCGGCCGCATAAGCGCAATGCCTTCCGGCCCCGCACCGTGCGCGAACTCTGTGACGCCTTCAATCGGGTGCGGGATGAGCCGCGCATTGGTGTTGTGCTGTTCACCGGGGCCGGACCGGCAGCCGATGGCGGCTACGCCTTCTGCTCCGGCGGCGACCAGAGCGTTCGTGGCGATGGCGGTTACGTCGACGACGATGGCTTGGCGCGCCTGAACGTGCTCGATCTGCAGCGGTTGATCCGCTCGCTGCCGAAGGTGGTGATCGCCCTGGTGGCCGGCTACGCCATCGGTGGCGGCCAGGTGTTGCACCTGCTCTGCGACCTCAGCCTGGCGGCCGACAATGCCGTGTTCGGTCAGACAGGTCCGAGGGTGGGCAGCTTTGATGGCGGCTTCGGGGCCAGCTATCTGGCCCGGGTGGTGGGCCAGCGCAAGGCTCGCGAGATCTGGTTCCTCTGCCGCCGCTACGACGCCCAGGAGGCCCTGGCGATGGGGCTGGTGAATGCGGTGGTGCCGCTGGCAGAGCTGGAGAGTGAAGGGGTGCGCTGGGCCCGCGAGGTGCTGCAGCACAGCCCCACCGCGATCCGCTGCCTGAAGGCCGCCTTCAACGCCGAAACCGATGGCATGGCGGGCCTGCAGGAGCTGGCGGGTCAGGCCACCCACCTCTTTTATCGCACCGAAGAAGGGCAGGAGGGCCGCAATGCCTTCCTGGAAAAACGGAATCCCAACTTTTCCGACGTGCCCTGGCTACCTTGAGCTCTAAGCCTTGATCCAGCTGCGCTTCTCTCCCGTGGCCCGCCGCGTTGCTCCAAGATCACTGGCGGCTCTGCTGCTGGCCGCTGCAGCCCTCGGCCCCTGGATCGCGCCAGCTGCCAAAGCGAAAGCAGCCGAGGCGCTGGATTCCGCGCCCCCGACCCCGGAGTTTGCACCGCCTGAGCTGGCCTTGCCCCAGCGAAGGCTGGTGCTCGAGCGCCAGCAGCGCCGCCTGCTGGTGTTTGAGAACGGCCAGGAACTCAAGCGCTTCCCGGTGGCCGTGGGTATGCCGGGCTGGGAAACCCCTGTGGGTGAATTCAGCGTCATTGAGTTGGCGGCCAATCCGGTCTGGGAGCATCCGGCTGAGGGCCATCTGGTGCCGCCGGGGCCTGGCAATCCCCTTGGTAGCCGCTGGATCGGTTTCCATCGCGACTGCAAAGGGCGCCGAGGCTTCAACGGGCAGCAACATCTTGAGGTGAAGGGTTGTGTCACTGCTGGCTTCCACGGCACCAACAACCGCGACAGCGTGGGGCGGGCGGTGTCCCATGGCTGCGTGCGGCTTTACGACGAAGACGTGCGGGCGCTGTTCGATCTGGTGCAGCTGGGCACCCCGGTCACGGTGCTGCCCTGAGTGTTGCGACTGGGGGTCTAGGCCTGCAGGGCCCGTAGAGTTGCGCCCCCTGGTCCGAGACCGATGCGCGTGCTGTTTGCGGCCGCCGAATGCGCCCCGATGGTGAAGGTGGGCGGCATGGGGGATGTGGTGGGATCACTGCCGCCGGCCCTGGCGGCGCTGGGGCACGACGTGCGCATCATCATGCCGGGCTACGGCAAGCTCTGGAGCCTGCTGGAGATTCCATCCGAGCCCATCTGGCGCGGGCACACGATGGGCACCGATTTCGCGGTGTTCGAGACCCGCCATCCCAGCAATGGGCTGCCCGTGTATCTGGTGGGCCATCCGGTTTTTGATCCAGAGCGCATCTACGGCGGTGATGACGAAGACTGGCGCTTCACGTTCTTTGCCAGTGCCACCGCCGAGTTCGCCTGGAACCGCTGGAAGCCCCAGGTTCTCCATTGTCACGACTGGCATACCGGCATGATCCCGGTGTGGATGCACCAGGACCCGGAGATCAGCACCGTTTTCACGATCCACAACCTCAAGTACCAGGGCCCTTGGCGTTGGAAACTCGACCGCATGACCTGGTGCCCTTGGTACATGCAGGGTGACCACACGATGGCGGTGGCCCTGCTCTACGCCGACCGGGTGAATGCGGTGTCGCCCACCTATGCCCAGGAGATCCGCACCGCTGAGTATGGCGAGCACCTCGATGGTTTGCTCAATTACATCAGCGGCAAGCTGCGCGGCATCGTCAACGGCATCGATGTTGACGACTGGAATCCGACCAGCGATGCAGCGCTGCCGGCAAACTTCTCGAGTGCCGATCTGGCGCCGCGGGCGATCAACAAGCAGGCCCTGCAGGAGCGCATGGGGCTCACGGTGAATCCCAACACCTACCTGATGGCGATGGTGAGCCGTCTGGTGGATCAGAAGGGCGTGGACCTGCTGCTGCAGGTTGCCGATCGGGTTCTGGCCTACACCGACAGCCAGTTCGTGGTGCTTGGCACCGGCGACCGCGGCTACGAATCCGGGCTATGGCAGATGGCGGCCCGCCATCCGGGACGCTTCGCCGTCTTCCTCACCTATGACGATGCCCTTTCGCGGCTGATCTACGGCGGTTCAGATGCCTTCCTGATGCCCAGCCGCTTCGAGCCCTGCGGTATCAGCCAGATGCTGGCCATGCACTACGGCTCGATTCCGGTGGTGCGCCGAGTGGGTGGCCTGGTGGATACGGTGCCGCCCCACGATCCGGCGCACCACAGCGGCTGCGGCTTCGGTTTCGACCGCTACGAGGCGATCGACTTCTATACCGCCATCGTTCGCTCCTGGGAGGCCTACCGCCATACCGACAGCTGGCGGGAGCTGCAGAGGCGCGCCATGGCTCAGGACTTCAGCTGGGCCCGCTCGGCCCTGGAGTACGACGCCATGTACCGCGACGTGTGCGGCATCAAGGAGCCGAGCCCCTCGGCCGAGGCGGTGGAGAGTTTCTCCCAGGGACAGCAGGCCGACCCGAGCCGCACCGAAGCCGATGCTGCCGAGGATGGCCAGCACCCCACCTTCAGTGCTCCGGCCGCCGCCAAGAGCCTCAACCCCCTCTCCCTGCTCCGGCGCCGCAACGGCGGCTGATGCTGCCTGCCCCCTACCGCAGCCCCTGGCGGCTGCTGGGCCAGGACCTGCGCGCCGTGCTGGCCGACCTGGGCCTGCGGCTGAGGCGGCTGCTGCGCCTGAACCGCCAGGGCGATCTGCCCCTGCCCCCCTTCTGGCCGCGGCAGCTGGCGGCGCTGTTCTGGCCGCTGCTGCTGGCTACGGCGCTGGCTGTGGTCGTGGCTCTGGGGGTGGTGGTGGCGGCCTGGCTGGGGCAGAGGCAGCCCCAAGCGTTGCCCCCAAGCCCAGCGGCGCTCCCAAGCCCAGAGCTGGGCTCTGTGGAGCTGGCGCCAGCCACTGAGGAGAGTGAAAGAGCCACCTACCTGGAGCCCTCTGGCCCGGAGGCCTCTGTTCCCGGGCTATCTGGCCCAGAGCGCCCAGTCCCCGATCCCTCTTTCCCCGAGCCAGCTGTATCAGAGTCCACCGTCGCGCCCCCCCCCATCCCGCTCCCCTCACCTCCTGCCGGCGGCCAGGGTCTGGTGGCGGCCGTGGCAGCCCCTGCCGGCCGCTCCCTGCTACGTCTGCAGCTCAAGCCTGGCTTTGCGGCCCTGGCGGCCGCGGAGCAGCAGCGCCAGGCCGATCTCTGGCTGCAGTGGGCCCAGGACCTGGGCTACGAGCACCTGGAGCTGCGCGATCGCAGCGATCGGTTGCTGGCGCGGGAGGTGCTGGTGGGGAACGGCATGATTCTGCTCAGATCCACGCCCCTTTCCTGAACCCATGCAGCTGAGCCGGTTGATCGAAGCCTGGGGGTTGCCGATCGGGGGGGGCGGGCTCGACCCCGAACAACCCCTGGGGCCGATCTGCACAGATAGCCGTCAGCTGCAGGCCGGTCAGCTGTTCGTGCCGCTGGTGGGTGACGTCTTTGATGGGCACCTTTTTCTGGGCGAGGCAGCCCGGATCGGCGCCCAGGCGGCTCTGGTGCAGCGCGATCGCCAGGCAGATCTCCCCGCGCAGCTGCCCTGCTGGCTGGTGGACGACACCCTGGCGGCTTACCAGGAGCTGGGGCGGCTCTGGCGCCGGGAGCTGGCGGCTCCAGTGGTGGCGGTGACCGGCTCAGCCGGCAAAACCACCACCCGCGAACTGATTCGCGCAGCGCTGGCTCCGCTCGGCCCAGTGCTGGCCAGCAGCGGCAACGAGAACAACGACATCGGCGTGCCGCTCACCCTGCTGAGGGCTACAGCTGCGCACCGGGCCCTGGTGGTGGAGATGGGCATGCGGGGGTTGGGGGAGATCGAGCGGCTGAGCCGCTGCAGCGAGCCCGATGTGGCCGTGATCACCAACATCGGCACGGCCCACATCGGCCGGCTCGGCAGCCGTGAGGCGATCGCCACCGCCAAATGCGAGATCACCTCCGCCCTCAGGCCCACTGGCCTGCTGGTGATTCCCGCCGGCGACCCCCTGCTGGAGGCGGCCGTGGCGCACGTCTGGAGCGGGCGCGTCTGCCGCGTGGCGCTGGCCGACGATCCCGGTGCTGCCGGCGTCGATCTGCTTGGGCAGTTCGATGCCGAGCGCGGCAGCCTGCAGGTGGCCGGCATGGATCTGGCCCTGCCTTTGGAGGGGCGCCACAACGCCCGCAACCTGCTGCTGGCCCTGGCGGTGGCCCAGGAGCTGGGGGTGCCGCTGCAGGAGCTCACCAGCCTGCAGGTGGATGTGCCCGGTGGCCGCAATCGGCGCCTGCAGCTGGGGGGCCTCACCCTGCTCGATGAGACCTACAACGCCTCCCCCGAGGCGGTGCTGGCGGCGCTCGAGCTGCTGGCAGCGCAGCCAGGACGGCGCTTTGCGGTGCTCGGCACGATGCTGGAGCTCGGAGCGCAGAGTGTGGAGTTGCATCGCCGCGTCGCCGAGCGGGCCCTGGCGCGGCGGTTGGATGGTCTGGTGCTGGTGGTCAGCGGCGCTGAAGCCGAGGCGATGGCCAAGGCAGCGGCGGCCCTCCCCAGGCTGGCGGTGGTGGAGACGCCAGAGCAGGCTGCAGTGCCCCTGGCTGAGTGGCTTGAGAGCGGCGATGTGCTGCTGCTCAAGGCCAGCCGCGGTGTGGCGCTGGAGCGTCTGATTCCGCTGCTGCCGGCGATGCCCGCTTGAGTGGCATCAAGCCAGAGAATCCCCTGGCTGGTTTCGCCGAGGTGGATCAACCTTCAGCCGCACCTCCAATCGCTTTGGATGGTGGCCCACAAGCTCGAGGATGCATGGAATCGCCCGCCGTCCGATTGGCAGCATGAACCAGATCTGCCGGTGACACCGGCATGAACCGTGCAAACAAATTACCTACGGGTTGAGCAGGAACCAATCCCGTTGAAATTGTTCAATCTAACTGTAATGCATCACTCCAGCTGAAGGGTGCCCAGGGTGTTTTGACGTCTTTGTTGATCCTTGGCGTTATAGGCGGCCATGCAGTCGCCGTTTGGAGCGAGAAGGCAGCTTACATAGCCTGAGGCTTCAATCAAAGCAGCGCGGATTGCTTTGGCCGCGGGTGTGCGACTGGCCGTCGTCGAATTGTTTGAAAAGCTGAAAGTACCGGCGGTGGCTGTAGCGGCGTAGCCAGCATTGCTCATCGGCACAAAACCACCAACGATGGCAGCGGCTGGGAGCAGGCTGCCGCTGTTGCTCTTTTGCTCCAGCGTGTTGGAAGATCGTCCTTCAACGGTTCGTGAGCCAACGATTTCACCGCTGCTGCTGTCGACAACGCGGATATCGATTGCTACATAGTCTTTGGTGACTGAATTTTGCTTCGAGCCTCCAAAGCCAAGGAAGCTCATCCCACCGCCTTTGCTTTCCACATCCGATGCTGATTCATAGGATGTAATGGTGCCAAGAATGATGTAGCGGGCCCCTGTCATCTGTCCCCGTTGAGCCGCTGTTGGACTGCTTTTGCGGACAATCCCAAGCTCGGCTAGTTCCTGTTCGGATAACACCTGATTCAGGTTGCGTCGCTCAACGACCTTGAGTTCACCGGTGGCGGCCAGTTCGCTGGCCAAGGCATGTGACAGATCTTGAGCAACCGGGCCTTGCCACCACCATGTGCCGGTGACATTGTTCTTGAAATCGGGCACCGAGATGGTGGGTTGCCCTGCCGAAGCAGCTCCTGGGCGTTGTTGAGCCTGCGCCGGGGGTGCTGAAGCGACTCCGAGTGCTAGTGCCAGTGCGATCGGTAAGCCTCTGATGGTGGTGGCCTGAACAGTTAAGTTCATGATGCCAAAGTGCTGATTGAAGCCGCAAAATTAGCATGTTTTTCGCTGATGGAGCAAGTGGCCCCGCTCCGATATGGGACGTGTTGTCCATCTCCGCCGAGGACTGAATGCTCAAGTCAGTGGTGATCGAGCGTTCCAGCTGCGTATTGTTCCACGATGCAACGG
>JAWOHV010000162.1:0-25689 GCA_046484965.1 Prochlorococcaceae cyanobacterium | reverse complement strand
GTCGGTGCAGGTGGACCCACGCACCGGTCAGTTGATCGTGATGAGCGCCATCGACAACCTGGTCAAGGGGCAGGCGGGGCAGGGAGTGGAATGCCTCAACCTGATGGCTGGTCTCGAAGCCGGCGACGGCCTGCCGCTGGCACCTTTCTACCCCTGATCTGCTGCCTGATCGAGCCGCTGCGAGGCCAGGGCCACCGCCAGCGGCAGGATCAGGTGTTCGTGGCGCTGGATGCGGGCCTGCAGCCGTGCATGGCTGTCTCCAGCCAGCACCGGCACGGCAGCCTGCACCAGGATCTCGCCGCCATCCAGCTCCTCGTTCACCAGGTGGGCACTGCAGCCGCTGAGGGTCACCCCTGCGGCCAGGGCCTGGCCCACCGCATCGAGGCCTCGGAAGCTGGGCAGCAGGGATGGATGGATGTTGATCAGGCGACCGTCGAAAGCCTCGATCAGCACCGGCGTCACGATCCGCATCCAGCCCGCCATCACCACCAGATCGATCGCCTGCTCACGAAACAGCGTCACCAGGGCGCCATCGAGCTCCTGGCGGCTGCCATAGCGGCGGTGGTCGCGCAGCTGGGCCGGGATTCCCAGCCGCCGGGCCCGCTCCAGGGCGGGGGCGGCGGGGTTGTTCACCACCAGCAGTTCCACTGATGCCGCCAGGCGGCCGTTGCGGCAGCTGTGGACCAGGGCCTCGAAATTGCTGCCGGAGCCACTGGCCATCACCGCCAGTCGGCGGCGCCGATGCTCAGGCCAGGGGTGTGCCAATGGCCACTGGATGGCCGCCTCGGCATCGCTAGGGTCAGAAAAAGCGGGCATTGCCTCCATGTCCCATCTCTCCATCCTGCCTACGGTGCTGAAAGACGCCGACCTGCTGGCAGCCACCCTGCTGGAATGCGGCTACCAGCCCTGCTGGGGTGGGGTTCTCAGCGATTTCGGCACTGCCGGCCTGCCGGTGCTGCTGCAGGTGCAGCTGCCGGGGGAACAACCGATCGGCTGGCAGCGCCAGTCGGATGGTTCGCTGGCGCTGGTGGGGGATCTGCAGCGCCTGAGCCGCTCCCAGGCCATCCCCAAGTTGCTTGCCACGATCACCCGGGCCTATGCCGCTCGCCTCGCCCTGCAGGAGGTGAGTGTGCAACTTCCGCAAGCTTTGGTTACTCTTCGCCGGTGATCCGCTGCGCCAGGTGCCTCAGCTGTTCCTGGATCTAACGGACACCAAGCATCAATTGCTGGGTGTTGCCTTGAGCTTCACCCCAAGCCGCGAGCGGGTGATTCTCGATTTGCCGGCCTGGACGCCTGGCTCCTATCTGATTCGCGATTACGTGAGCCGTCTCGAGGGATTGGCCGCCGAACAGGAGGGGCGGCCATGCCCGATGCAACGCATCGGTGTGGCCCGCTGGCAGCTGCAGGTGCAGCCCGCCAGCGAGCTGCGGCTGACCTACCGGATCCTTGCCCGGGAATGCACGGTGCGCACCGCTCACCTCAGCGGCGACCACGGCTTTCTGCCCTTGGCGGCCGTAGTGCTGGAGGTGGAGGGCGAACGCTGGGCCCCCTGGCGCCTGCAGCTCAGCCTGCCGCCAGGCTGGAGTCCATTTCTGGCGCTGCCTGCCGACCCCAGCGGTGGCTGGATCGCCGCCAGCTTCGATCAGCTGATCGACACCCCGATCGAGGCAGGCCCATTCCCTGAGCATCGCTTCAGCGTGGCCGGGGTTCCCCATCGCTGGGTGTGCTGGGGTGAAGATCTGGCCAGCAGTGATCCCCGCTGGCTGGCGGATGTGGCGGCGGTGTGCGAAGCCTGCTGCCGGCTGATGGGGGAGCCAGTGCCAGCGGCTTCGAACTACCTGTTCATCCTCCACCTGCTTGATCAGGGCTATGGCGGTCTGGAGCACGACAATTCCAGCGTGCTGCAGTTCGGCCGCCACAGCCTGGCCGGCGCCGCCGGCCGCCGCCAACTGCTGCAGTTGCTGGCCCATGAATATCTGCACCAATGGAACGTGCGGCGGCTGCGGCCCGCCGAACTGGCCCCGGTGGCCTACGGCCAGCCCAGCGTGCTGCCCACCCTCTGGTTTGCCGAAGGGGTCACGAGCTATTTCGACCAACTGCTGCCGCTGATGGCCGGTGTTTCCGATGAAGCCGGCGTGCTCGAGGAGCTGGAGAAGGACCTCAGCCGTTACCTCAGCACCCCTGGGCGGCGGGTGCAGTCGCTGCGGCAGAGCAGTGAGGAGGCCTGGGTGAAGCTCTACCGCCAGGACGCTGCCGCGCCGGATCAACAGATCAGCTACTACCTCAAGGGAGCTGTGCTGGCGCTGGTGCTGGACCTGCACCTGCGCCGCCAGGGGTCCAGCCTGGCCGCCGTGCTGCAGCAGTTGTGGCGCCGCTTCGGCCGCCAGGGCAGGGGTTATCAGGAGCGGGATCTGATCGCCGCCTTCGCCGAGCCGGCACCCGACCTCGCCGAGCTGCTGCCCATCTGGCTCGAGAGCCACGAGGATCCGCCACTGTCCAGTTACCTCGCCGATGTGGGCCTGGTTCTGCAGCCGGAGGCGGCCAGCCATCCCTACACCGGCCTGGTGCTGGAGAGCAGCCCGGCCATGGCCATGGTGGTGCGAAGGGTGGCGCGGCAGAGCCCGGCGGCGGCGGCCGAGCTGCTGGCGGGCGACGAACTTCTCGCCCTCGATGGAGAGCGTTTGCGTTCAGCTGAATCCCTGCAGGCTCTCTGCCGCCAGGGGGAACCCCAGCAGCTGCTCTTCTGCCGTGATGGCCGCATCCGCCAGAGCCTGCTCACCCCAGCCGCCCCAGAGCGGCAGCGCTGGCGGCTCCACTCCGTTGCCGAGGCCCCAGCCTCTGTTCTCGAACGCCGTCGGCGCTGGCTGGAGGTGGTGGCATGAGCCTTGGCCCCTCGCCATCGCCGCGCCGCAGCCTGGTGATGGCCGCACTGGCCACGGTGTTTGTGGCCGGGGTGAGCTGGTGGGCGCACCGGCAGCTCAGAGATCCGGGCCCCTCTCGCTCCCTGATCGATCTGCTGCAGGAAGTGGAAACCGCCCCCATGGCCCCCGGGGCATCCCAGCGCCAGGCTCCCAAGCCACCCCCCCAGGCCGCCTGGCGCTCCCCCCTGGCTCGGCAGTGCGACGGAGATCGCGCCCTGGCAAAGCGACTGCGGCAGAAGCTCGTCACCTATCGCCGCAATGCCATCACCCTGAATATCCACCCCAGCAATTATGGCGAGCGCTTTCGCCGTGATGCCTACGGCAATCGCCTCGATCCCACTCCCCGTTTGGTGGTGCTGCATGAAACCGTGTATGGCATCGGTTCAGCGATCAACACCTTCCTCACCAGACACGATGCCGATGAACAGCAGGTGAGCTACCACACATTGATAGGCCTCGATGGCACGATCGTGCCCGTGCTCGATCCCCAAAAAAGGGCCTTCGGAGCCGGGTATTCCGGCTTCAACGGCGCCTGGGCAGTGACCAAACCGAGCATTGGCGGATCGGTGAACAACTTTGCCCTTCACCTCAGCCTTGAAACACCACTGGATGGTGAGAATGATGCGCCTGGCCACAGTGGCTACAGCCAGGCCCAGTACGACAGCCTGGCGGTGGTGTTGGCCGACTGGATGGAGCGCTTCCCCATTCCTGCCGAACACATCACCACCCATCGCTATGTGGATCTGGGCAGCGAGCGGGCCGACCCCCGCAGTTTCGCCTGGTCAGAGCTGGGCAAGCGCATGGCGGCCCTGGGGTTGCTCTGCCGCTGAACAGGCTGCATTCGGACTGAACGCTCAGATCAAGCCGGAAACAGTGTGCTGTCGTTGGCCGTAGAGAAGCCCATGCAGTTCGATGTCCTGGATGTAGCGAAGGATGCGCTCGGGGTAGTCGAGTTTGCCGTTGTGGAGATAGGCCAGGGTGGCCACAGCCTTGGCGGCCCTGGGGTTGTGGCTGAGGTTGAAGGTGGCCTGGGCTGGGAAATCGAGCTGGCGGCTCAGGCGGGCAAATTTGCCGGCCAGCAGGGCCACGTTCTGATCGGGATCCAGCAGCCGCGTGCGTGCCTCTCCAACCTGCTCGGCAGTGGGTTCGGCGGGCAACTCGCCCTGATGGATCAGTTCTTCAATGCCCATCTGGGCTGGGCCATGGGTGCTGAATAACCCTGAATGGGCCGCCAGCGGCAGGTCCTCACCAGGCTTGGCATGCTGCATCTCATCGAAGAGCACAGCTGCCAGCAGCATCGGGTTGAGGCCATGGCGCCTGCTTTCGCGCAGGATCACGGGCCGCAACGATTCCAGGCGGCTGTGGGTGTGGGCCCGCAGGGGGGTGAGCTGATCGATGCCGGAGGTGAACAGCTGAGCCAGCCGTGGCTGGGGGCCGTGGACGCCGAAACGGCTCTGGAGCTGCCGCAGCTCCTCAGGGCTGAAGCGAGCTGGGTCGGGCCGCTGGCCCTCAAGCACCAGCGACGTTGGATGGCTTGGATCGGCATGGACGCTGGCTGCCAGCCCTGGATCGCTGAGCTTCACCAACCGCGGGTAAGGAGCCTGGTGAGCGCTCTGGCTGAGCAGGGCGATGGCCCCCAGGCTGAGGCCGAAATGGATCCGATTCGCAAGCGGCCGCCTGCCCTTGCCTGGGCGTCGCAGCAAGCCACCAACCACCGCGCTGGGGAAATTGGCCAATCTGGCGGCGGCGTTGCGGATCACAGGCAAAGAAAGTTCAACACAATCGTATCGAGGATTTCCAGGGGGAATCCAGCCCTGCAGACTCTCTGTGCGCTGGTCCTGACCTGCTCAGGCCGCCTTCATGGAACGGTTTCGGTGCCCCTTGCTGGTGCACCGTTGCCCTGCGGGATCTACCCGATGATCAACCTCCCCAACTTCAGTGGCCACGACCCCGTGGCTCAGTGGCAGCGATATGAGCAGCTGCTCTGGTTTCACGAAGATCTGGGCTTCTGGCTGGATGTGAGCCGGATGGCAATCAACGCCCCTGATCTAGAGGCGCTGACCCCGCGGTTCGAGCCGGTTTTTGACGCGATGGAGGCCCTCGAGCGGGGCGCCATCGCCAACCCCGACGAGCAGCGGCAGGTGGGCCACTACTGGTTGCGGGCTCCGCAGCTGGCCCCAGACCCCGCCAGTGGCCAGCACATCAGCAGTGAAATCGATCGCATCGGCAGCTTCGGCCAGCAGGTGCTCAGCGGCCAGCTGCGGTCCCCTTCTGGTGCCAAGTTCAGCGATGTGCTTTGGATCGGCATCGGTGGATCCGGGCTCGGCCCGCTGCTGATCATCGAGGCCCTGGAGGAGGAGGGCCAGGGGTTGCCCTTCCACTTCATCGATAACGTCGATCCCCAGGGGATCAGCCGCACTCTGGCCCAGTTGGGGGCACGGCTTGCGTCCACCCTGGTGGTGGTTGTGAGCAAATCAGGTGGCACCCCCGAGCCGCGGCTGGGGATGGTGCAAGCCCGAGCCCGGCTTGAAGCGGCCGGTGGCAGCTGGACCTCCCAGGCCGTGGCCGTGACGATGCTGGGCAGCCAGCTCGATCGCCAGGCGGAGGCCGAGGGCTGGCTGCAGCGCTTCGACATGTTCGATTGGGTGGGCGGCCGCACCAGCATCACCAGCGCCGTGGGCCTGCTGCCGGCGGCCTTGATCGGAGCGGATCTGAGGGCCTTTCTCGATGGCGCCGCCGTGATGGATGTAGCCACTCGCCGCCGCGAGTTGCTGCATAACCCGGCCGCCCTGCTCAGTGCCGCCTGGTTTGTGGCCGGGAAGGGGCGCGGTTGCCGCGACATGGTGGTGCTGCCCTACCGGGACCGGCTGGAGGTTTTCAGCCGCTACCTGCAGCAGCTGGTGATGGAATCCCTGGGCAAGAAACTCGATCGCCAGGGAAACGTGGTGCACCAGGGCCTGGCCGTCTACGGCAACAAGGGCTCCACCGACCAGCACGCCTACGTGCAGCAGTTGCGCGATGGCATCGACAACTTCTTTGTGACCTTCATCGAAGCCCTCGATGACCCCCAGGACATTGCCCCGATCAACGGTGAATATCCGGGTGATTTCCTGACCGGTTTTCTCCAGGGCACCCGCACGGCCCTCAGCGAGGGGGAGCGCCAGAGCCTCTCGATCAGCCTGCGCCGTTTCGATGCGCGTGGGCTCGGGGCTTTGGTTGCCCTGTTCGAGCGGGCTGTGGGCTTCACCGCCGAGCTGGTGAACGTGAATGCCTACGACCAGCCTGGTGTGGAGGCCGGCAAGAAGGCCGCTGCCACGATCCTTCAACTCCAGGCCGAGCTTGAGGGCTGCCTGGCCGATGGACAGCCCCGTTCCCTGCAGATGCTGCAGGCGGATCTGCGCCTTGAAAGCCCAGAAGCCGTGTTCTGGATCCTCCGCCACCTCTGCGGCAACGATCGCGGCTATCAGGCCGAGGGCGACTGGGGCCAGCCCCAGTCACTTCGTTTCCGCAGGCTGAGCTAGGGCACCAGGTTCACGAGTTTGCCGGGCACCACGATCACGCGGCTGGGGGGCTTGCCCTCCAGCCAGCGCGCCGCAACATCGCTGTTGAGCGCCAGTTGTTCCAGGGTGGCCTTGTCGGCATCCGCCGGCACCTCCAGGTTGCCGCGCACCTTGCCCTTGATCTGAATCACCAGCGGCACGGTGTCGCGCACCAGGGCCGCGCCATCGGCAACGGGCCAGCGCTGACGGTGGATGCTGCTGACTCCGAGATCATCGGCCGCGCTGCGGCCGCCCAGGGTTAACCACAACTCCTCGGCCAGGTGGGGGGCGAAGGGAGCCAGCAGGATCAGGAGTGTGCGCATGGCCTCGCAAGCAAAAACATCAGCGCAGGCTTCCAGGTGCGCGGCCATTGCATTGCTGAGCTTCATCAGCTCCGAAACCGCTGTGTTGAACTGGTAATCGCCGCTGATGCTGCCGCCGAGATCGTCGGAGATGGCGGCGATGGCGCTGTGCACGGCCCGCCGCAGCTCCTGCTCATCGCCACTGAGGCCACAAGCAACGACAGCCTGCAGCTCTGAGGCAAAGGCCGCCTCCGCGTCAGCGCCTGCCGCCAGGCTGAGGCCCCGCTTTGAAGCGGCGTTCACCAGGCGCCAGAGCCGCTGCAGGAAGCGGAACTGACCCTCCACATCGGCGTCATCCCACTCGAGATCCTTCTCGGGCGGCGCCTTGAACAGGATGAACATGCGGGCGGTGTCAGCGCCGTACTTGTCGATCACCACGGCCGGATCAACGCCGTTGTACTTCGACTTCGACATCTTTTCGTAGAAGCTCTCCAGCGCTTCGCCCGTATGGGGGTCGCGGGGGTCGGTTGAGTCGGCCACATCTGCCGCCGGGATGTACTTGCCAGTGTGGGAATTCTTATAGGTGATGGCCTGCACCATGCCCTGGGTGAGCAGGCGCTGGAACGGCTCATCGAAGCCCAGCAGGCCCCGGTCGCGCAGCACCTTGGTGAAGAAGCGCGAGTAGAGCAGGTGCAGGATGGCGTGCTCGATGCCGCCCACGTACTGGTCCACCGGCAGCCAGGAATCCACCGCATCCCGGCTGAAGGGCAGGGCGGTGTTGTGGGGATCGCTGTAGCGCAGGAAGTACCAGCTGGAGCACATGAAGGTATCCATGGTGTCGGTTTCGCGCCGGGCGGGTTTGCCGCAGCAGGGGCAATCGACACGCCACCAGCTCTCGAGCTGGGCCAGGGGCGAGCCGCCCTTGCCCTCAAGGTTGGCGCCCTTGGGCAGCTCCACCGGCAATTGCTCGGCTGGCACCGGCACCACGCCGCAGCTGTCGCAATGGATCACCGGGATCGGGCAGCCCCAGTAGCGCTGGCGGGAGATCAGCCAGTCGCGCAGGCGATAGGTGGTACGGGCCCGCCCCCAGCCCTCCGCTTCCGCCGCCGCGGTGATGGCTTTTTTGGCCTCTGCGCTGGTTAGGCCATCGAAGCGGCCGGAGTGAATCAGCACCCCGGCTTCCGTCCAGGCGCCGCCCGCGTAGGCGTGCTCATCGCTGCCCTCGGGGATGATCACCTGCTGCACCGGCAGTTCGTACTGGCGGGCAAACACAAAATCGCGCTGGTCGTGGGCGGGCACGCCCATCACGGCGCCGGTGCCGTAGTCGGCCAGCACATAATTGGCGATCCACAGGGGAATCAGTTCACCGTTGGCCGGGTTGCGCACCTGGGCACCAATGGCCACGCCGCGCTTGGGTTTGTCGTCTGCCGTGCGCTCCTGCTCGCTCTGGCGGCTCACCAGATCGCAGAACGCCTCCACGTGGATCGCCTGCTCCGCGGTGGTGAGCGAGCTCACCAATGGGTGCTCGGGCGCCAGCACCACATAGGAGGCGCCAAAGATCGTGTCCGGCCGGGTGGTGAACACGGTGATCTGCTCGCCGGTGCCTGCGCCCTCGGCATCCACCACCGGGAAGCTGAGCTCGGCGCCGGTGCTGCGGCCGATCCAATTGGCCTGCATGGTGCGCACCCGCTCCGGCCAGCCCTGCAGCTTGGGCAGGTCGTCGAGCAGCTGGTCGGCGTAGGCGGTGATTTTCAAAAACCACTGGCGCAGCTTGCGCTTCTCCACCAGAGCACCGGAGCGCCAGGAGCGGCCTTCGCTGTCCACCTGCTCGTTGGCCAGCACCGTTTGGTCGATCGGATCCCAGTTGACCGTGGCGTCCTTCTGATAGGCCAGGCCGGCCTCCAGAAACTGCAGGAACAACCACTGGGTCCAGCGGTAGTAATCGGCGTGGCAGGTGGCCACCTCCCGGTCCCAGTCGATCGAGAGCCCCAGGCGCTGCAACTGGGCGCGCATGGAGGCGATGTTCTGATCGGTCCACACGCCCGGATCGATGCCACGTTCGATCGCTGCGTTCTCCGCCGGCAACCCAAAGGCATCCCAGCCCATCGGATGCAGCACCTGTTTGCCGCGCATGCGCTGCACCCGGGCGATCACATCGGTGATCACGTAGTTGCGCACATGGCCCATGTGCAGGTTCCCCGAGGGATAGGGAAACATCGACAGGGCGTAATAGGGCTCGCCATCACCAGCGGGCGTGTGATCGAGCTCGGCGCTCTGCCAGCGGCGCTGCCAGTCCAGCTCGATCGCCCCGGGCTGGTAGCGCTCAGGGCGGCTAGCCGGCTCGCTGCTCGGGGCGGAACTCTGCGGTGCGTTGGGGACAACCATGGAAAGCGTGGGGGGCCGCAAGGAAGCGGACGGTCGGCTGGTGGGGCGGCTTGGAGCTGGGGGCACTCAGCCGAGCGAGCGGATCAGCACCAGGGCCTGGCGCCGAATCAGAACGGGTGCATCCTGGCCCTGGGCCCTCAGGGCCAGAAATTCAGGGTCCTGCCAGTCGAGAACTCCTTCAAACTGCTGACCGCCCTGCACCTGCAGGCTCACCACTGTCTTCTCCCTAATCCAGTGCTGCAGCAGTCGAACCCCGGGCAGGCTCGGATCGAGGGGGATGGTCTCCATAGGATCGGAGTTGATCGCACAAGGCTGACACGTGCTGCAGTTCAGCAAATATCAGGGGTTAGGAAACGACTTCCTGCTGCTCGACGGACGTCGGGCCGATCCCGCCGAAGACAGCCTGGGGCTGACGCCGGAGCTGGCGCAGCGCTTGTGTGATCGCCGCTTCGGCGTAGGTGGTGACGGCGTGATCCTTGCCCTGCCGCCGCGGCAAGGCGGCGAACTGCGGATGCGCATCTTCAATGCCGATGGCAGCGAGCCGGAAATGTGCGGCAATGGCATCCGCTGCCTGGCCCGCTTCCTGGCCGACACCGATGGCGAAGCAAGCGGCCGCAGCTGGGAGATCGAAACCCTGGCTGGGCGGATCGTGCCCCGGCTGGAAGCCGATGGCTCCATCCGCGTTGACATGGGTCGGCCCTTCCTGGAGCCCGCCGACATTCCCACAACCCTGGAGGTTGGGGCGGCCGGTGTTCCCGAAGGCGAGCTGGAGGTGGAGGGCTGCCTTTTCGCCGTGGGCGCGGCCGGCATGGGCAATCCCCATGTGGTGATCCCGGTGGAGGATGTGGAGAATGTGGATCTGGCCCGTTTCGGCGCGGCCCTGGAGGGTCATCCAGCATTCCCGGCCCGCACCAACGTTCATTTCGTGCAGGTGCTGGGCCCTTCGCACCTGCGCATGCGCGTGTGGGAACGGGGAGCGGGGCCCACCCTCGCCTGCGGCACCGGCGCCTGCGCCACCCTGGTGGTCTGCCACCGGCTCGGGCTCTGCAGCGCTGCAGCGCGCCTTGATCTGCCGGGTGGATCGCTGCAGATCAACTGGGATCAGGGCAGTGACCATCTGTTCATGACCGGACCGGCGCTGGCCGTGTTCGATGGCGTGGTTGCCCCCTCCCTGCTCGAACTCGAAGTGGCCAGCAGCAGCGGCCCCCAGCCCAGCCCTGGCGGCGAGCCGGCGATCGATTGCGCCAGCGCCTGCGTGAACGGCTGTATGCGGCCCGAGGCCTGCTCCAGCGCCGAAGCCCGCGCCAGGGTGCAGGCCCTGCTGGAGCTTTCTTCGCTCGATGAGCTGGTGAACCTGGCCGCCGAATCGTTCGAGGGCCGCAGCCGCGCCCGCCTGGAGCGGCAGCTGGGATCTGGTGGCTGAGGTAGACGCTACTTCCCTTGCCCGCCAGGCCCCGGCCAGGGGCCTGGCGGGCTATTTCGATGCCTGCGCCACTTCGCCGCCGGCCCTGGAGGTGCTGGCGGCCATGGCCCAGGCCCAGGAATCCTCCTGGGCCAATCCCTCCAGCCTCCATCGCCAAGGGCTGGCGGCAGCGGAAACACTTGAGCGCAGCCGTCAGAGGGTGGCTGCGGCGATCGGCGCCCAGGCGGAAGAGCTGGTGTTCTGCTCCGGTGGCAGCGAGGCGGCCGCAGCCGCGCTCTGGGGGCTTGCCGCCAACCTGCCGCCCGGGCGCCTGCTGATCTCGGCGGTGGAACACGCGGCGGTGCCCGCTGGCTGTCGGGCCCTGCAACGGTTGGGCTGGCAGCTGCAAACGATCCCGGTGGATCGCCATGGCCACCTGGATCTGAATGCCCTCGAGGCCCTGCTCGATCCACCCACCCGGCTGGTTTCGGTGATCTGGGGCCAGAACGAGGTGGGCACCCTGGCTCCGATCGCCAGGATCGGCGCCCTCTGCAAAGCCCGCGGCATCCGTATCCATAGCGATGCCGTGCAGGTGGCGGGTCACCTGCCGATCGATTTCGCCAACCTGCCGCTGGACGCGCTCAGCTTCAGCGCCCACAAGCTCCAGGGACCAAGGGGTATCGGAGCTCTGGCCGTGCGCAGGGGGCTGCCCCTCGCTCCCCTGATCGGCGGCGGCTCCCAGGAGGGTGGGCGGCGCGGCGGCACTGAAGCGGTGGTGTTGGCGAGCGGCTTTGCCGCGGCCCTTGATCTGGCGCAGGCCCGGCTGGTGGCCGCTGGCGGCATCGATCCGATCGCTGCCGAGCGCCAGACCCTGCAGGATGCGGTGCTGAAGCTGGAGGGCTGTCAGCTCACCGGCTGCCCGCAGCAGCGGCTGCCGCACCACATCAGCTTGCTTGTGGCCACACGCCAGGGAAGACCGTTGCCGGGGCGGCGGATCGTGGCGGCCATGGATCGCCAGGGATTTGCGATCAGCAGCGGTTCGGCCTGCAGCAGTGGCCAGGACAAAGGCAGCGCCGTGCTGCGGGCGATGGGCTTCGACGGGGCCTGGAGTGTGGCGGGAATTCGCCTCAGCCTCGGGCCCTGGCTGGCCCCTGAGGACCTGGCGGCGCTGCCGGCGGCCCTGGAGCGGGCCTGTGCTGAGGTGGATCGGGCAACTGGTTAGCTTCTCCCCATCCGGCTGATTCACTCCATGCTTCCCGCCGATCTGAGGGCCGCCGAAGCCCAGGCCCTGGCGGCCCTGCAGGCGGCCTTGGCCGCCAGGGAGAACGGCCGCTGGAGCCTGGAATGGCGCTTCGAGGGTTTGCGGTTGCTGCCCCTGGCGCTGCGCCTGCTCCAGGCACTGCAGCCAGCCCGGCTGCTCTTCCCCGATGCCGGCGCCACGGCCCTGGCCCAGCGGGAGGCCCCCGAGCTGGCAAGCGCAATCGCCAGTTTCCGCGACCAGAAGCGGCTGCAGAGCGATGGCCCGAGCCGGGGGCTGCTGCTGGCCTGCGCCCCCTCCCAGGCGGACTACGACGATTTCGAGCAGCTTTGCGGCCAACACCGGGGCGCCGTGGTGTTGCTCAACGGCAACCTCGAGGATGCGGCCGTTGGCATCGGCAGCGTGGCGCGATTGAGGCGGCGCGGGTTCCTGGCCGAATGGCAGAGCGCCTACGCCCTTGTGCCCCTGGAAGGTGCCGCCCTTCGCTATGCCTTCCCAGGACCCTGGGAGCTCTACAGCGATAGCCCGCAGGGCTACCTGCTGGCGGCCAGCTTCGAGAACAGGCCCGATGGCGAACAGCAGGCTGAGGCCCTCGGCACCAACCCTGGCCTCAGCAGCGTGGAGGCCTTTCTCGAGGGCCTGCGCAACTGAACCACTTGTCCCTGGCCAGAACGTCAGGGCTGGATCGAGACGAAGGCTGCCCGTACAGTGCGCGCTCCGCTGATGTGCCTGCCCATGGCTCCCGAGCAGAAAAGTCCGTCCCGTTCCTGGAGCGTGGTGGATCTGGGAGCAGCCGTTGCGGTGCTGCTTGCAGCGGCCGGCGTGATCTGGAGCCCGAAGCTGAGCAGCAGCGTGGCCAAGGCCACTGGCAGTATGCAGCCGGTGGCCGTATCGGTGGATGTGCGCGGCGTGCCGGTGGCTGATCCCGCCGCCCTGCTGGCAGCGATTCGTGAGGAGGGCAAGGTGAGCATCGTGATCCGCAACCAACCCCACGGCAGCGTTGCCTTGAAGCAGATCGTGCCGCTGCAGCGCAAGCTTTCCGCTGTCCAGCCAGACGGCCGCGTCGTGAGCGCGAACATCCCTTCCCAGGTGGAGTTCGGCACCCTTGATGCCCGCTTCCTGCTCGAGGGCCAGGGCCGCAAGGCTGGCGGCGGTGTTGTTTTTGGTAACCAGAACCTCAAAATCGGCGCGCCGGTAGAGCTAGAAGGCGCCCAGTACCGCGTCATGGGCACGGTCACGGATCTCCGAATCGGCTCGAAATGATCTCTACCCGTAGGTCTGCTGCCGCAGGTCTTGCCCTTTTGAGCCTGCCCCTGGCGGCCCTGCCGGTAGCTGCCCAGGTCGGCCAGACCGCATCGATCGACTTTCAGGGCGTTCCGGCCGCCTCCCTGCCCCCCAGTCCGCCGCCCATCGGCCTGCCAAGGCTGCAGGAGCAGGTGAGCTGCCCGGCCCTGCAGTCGCGGCTCACGGCAGCGCTGGCGACTGAACCCTCAGCCTGGAGTGTGTCGGTGGCCGATGGCTCAGGCCGTCTGCTGGCCGACATCCAGGGCCTCAGGCCCCGCATTCCCGCCTCCAACCAGAAGCTGATCAGCACGGCCTACGCCCTCGACCGGCTCGGACCCGACCATCGCCTCACCACCCGCCTCTGGCGACTTGGCGATGGCTCTCTGCGGCTCACCGGTGAGGGCGACCCCGACCTTGGGCTGAGCCAGGTGCAACGGTTCGCCACCCTGGCCATGGGAGCCGGTGGCGGGCCTGCCGACGGCCCCCAGGTGGTGAAGCTGCAATTGGAAGAGGAGCCGCGTCAGGCCTGGTGGCCCAGCGGTTGGCACCCCGGCGATCGCCAGGAAGCCTATGGGGCACCGATCACCCGTCTGGCCCTCACCAGCAATGCCCTGGACATGGCGGTGATGGATCCCCCTGGGCGCCTGCAGCGGCTGCTACAGCGTTCGATCCCCAGCAGCCAGAGCGGATCGAGGCTGGAAACCTTGCTTGTGTCGTCACGCTCACCGCTGCCGGCCGACGCGGTGATGCTCCATGAGGAGCGATCGGCCCCGATGCACAACCTGCTCAGCCTGGCCAACACCGAGAGCCACAACTTCACATCCGAGGTGCTGCTGCGGCAGGCAAGCAGCAGCTGGAATCTGCCGCAGGTGCAACAGCAGAGCACACTCTGGCTGCTCCAGCAAGGGTTGCCGATGCAGGGCGTGCGGGTGCTGGATGGCAGCGGTCTGGATCGCGGCAACCGCCTCAGCAGCCGTTTCCTGGCGGCCCTGTTGCTGCGGATGGATCAGCACCCCTACGCCCGCCAGTACCGGGCCTCGATGGCCATCGCCGGCCAGCGGGGCACCCTTCGCAACCTTTGGCGCGGCACCTCACTGGAGGGGCGCTTCAGCGGCAAAACCGGCACCCTGTCCGGCGTGCGCACCATCAGCGGCTTCCTGGAAACCTCGGATGGTGTGCGCTATGTGAGCATGCTGGCCAATGGGGCGCTTTCGCCAAACACCACGATGGCCAGACTGCTCAGCCAGGTGCAGAACACCGGCCTTTGCAGTTGACTCCCCCTGGCACGTCTGCCCTGCTTCAGCTCCGGCCGCCGGCTGCCTGACGCAGTCGTGAGGCTGCCCGGCGGGCGCGGCTGATCGGCACGCTGCGATCATCCTCGCGGCTGTTCTGGGGTTCGACGGCGTTGCCCGCGGGCAGGGGCTGCAGCCGTCCCAGCTCGCGGCGCCCGCCCAGCACAACCTGGCTCATCTCCTTGAGCCTCACCTCCAGTTCGCTGAGCACCTGCTCGGCGTAGCGGTTGGCGCCGTCCTGGATAGAGGCTGCTTCCTGGCGGGTGCGGCTGATCAGGGCCTCGCACTGGGCCTGGGTCTGCTGGCGGAACTGCAGGGCATCGTTGTGGAGCCGCTCGGCTTCAGCCTGGCTTTCTCGCTGCACCCGCAGGCTCTCCTGACGGATCTGCTCAAGTTCCTGCAGGCTCTGCTGCCGGGCGCGCTCATGCTGTTCGACCAGTTGGCGATTGCGCTCTGCCGCCTCATGCTCCATCTGCTGGCGACGAGCCTGGGCCTCCTGCTCCAGCTGCTGGCGGCGGCTGGCGAATTGCTGCTCCATCTGGGCCAGTTGGCCCTGGTTCTCCTGCTCAGCCTGGGCTGCCTGCTGGCGCGTCTGCAGCATCAGCTGTTCACACTGCTGGCGAGCCTGCTCCCGCATTTCCGCCACCTGACGTTCAGCGTCCTGGCGGATGGAGGTCGTGCTGATCAGTTGCTCGCGCTGCTGGCGAGCCTGGTTGACGATTTCATCAGCCTGCTGGCGCGCCTTCTCGATGAATCCCTCCCGCTGGCGGATCAGTTCATCGGCTTTGGTGATCTGATCGGGAAGGGCCGCCCGCAGCGCATCCATCGACTCGATGGCGTCGTTCTCGTTGACAAGGCGACCACCACTGAAGGGAACGCGGCTGCCATCGAGCACGATCTCCTCCAGCTGATCGAGCTGGTCGAGCACGGTGATCTGCAGATCCGACATCTCAGCCTGACGGGGATGACTGATTAAAGAGCCTGGCGAGCTCCTCTGCCACTCCCTCAGGCACCAGATGGCGCACATCACCGCCGAAACGGGCCACCTCCTTCACCACCGAACTGCTCAAAAAACAGTGCTGCACGGCGGTGGCCAGGAAAAGCGTTTCCACGGCCGGAGCCAGGCTGTGGTTCGTGTGGGCGATCTGCAACTCGAATTCGAAATCGCTCAGGGCCCGCAGCCCGCGCAGAATCACACCGGCTCCGCATTGGCGGGCGAAATCCACGGTGAGCCCATCGAAGCTGCCCACCTCCACCCCCCGCAGCTTGGATGTGGCCGAGCGGATCTGGCCAAGCCGCTGCTCCAGGCTGAAGGCGGGCTTCTTGCTGGGGTTCTGCAGCACCGCCACCACCACACCGTCAAACAGTCGGGCCGCCCGCTCGATCAGGTCGAGGTGGCCCAGGGTGAGGGGATCGAAACTGCCGGGGTAGAGGGCACGCATTCGGCCAGCCTATGGCTGGCCGGCCTGGCGGCTCAGGGCGGTTTCTAGAGTTGGAGAAGTTGTAGGCGCTCTGCGCCTTTCCTGCCGCCATGGCTCCCTCCACCACCCTCAACGCCGAAGCCAAGAAGACCCTGCTGCGCAAGATCCCCCACGGCGTGTTCATCTGTGGCGTGGCCGAGGGCGAGGAGGTGAACGGCTTCACCGCCAGCTGGGTGACCCAGGGCAGCTTTGAGCCGCCCCTGGTGGTGATGGCGGTGCGGGCCGACAGCACCAGCAACGGCATGATCCAGCGCACCGGCAAGTTTTCCCTGAACGTGTTGGCGGCCGACCAGAAGGACCTGGCGGCGGTGTTCTTCAAGCCCCAGAAGGGCATCGGCGGCCGCTTCGATGCAGCAGCATTTCGGCTGGGTGAGCTCGGTCTGCCGATCCTTGATAACGCCCTAGGCGCCGTGGAGTGCGAGCTTGTGGGGCAGGTGGCCGTTGGCGATCACACGGTGTTTGTTGGTGAGGTCAAAACCGCCACCCTGCACCGCGATGGCCCAGCGCTCGAGCTTGCCAGCACCGGCTGGCAATACGGCGGCTGAGTGGGCCAATCGTCGTCGGGGGTGGGGCTACGCCCCCTGATCCAGCAACCCGATCGGCTCAAGGCCCGGCTGAGGGAGGTTCCCCCCGAGCCGGGCTGCTATCTGCTGCGCGACGCCAGCGACCGCATCCTCTACATCGGCAAGGCCAAGCTGCTGCGCAACCGCGTGCGCAGCTACTTCCAGAGCGGCAGCGGCCACGCCCACAGCCCGCGCATCTCGCTGATGGTGCGCCAGGTGGCCGAGATCGAATTCATCGTCACCGACAGCGAAGCCGAGGCGCTGGCGCTGGAATCCAACCTGATCAAGCAAAACCAGCCGCACTTCAACGTGCTGCTGAAAGACGACAAGAAATATCCCTACCTCTGCATCACCTGGAGTGAGGCCTACCCGCGCATCTTCATCACCCGGCGGCGTCGCTTCCGCTCGCCTCTCGATCGCTTCTATGGCCCCTATGTGGATGTGGGCCTGCTGCGCCGCACCCTGGCCCTGGTGAAACGGGTGTTTCCCCTGCGTCAGCGGCCTCAGCCGCTCTACCGCGACCGCACCTGCCTCAACTTCGACATTGGCCGCTGCCCAGGCGTTTGCCAGGAGAAGATCAGCTCAGACGACTACCACCGCACCCTGCGCCAGGTGGCGATGGTGTTCCAGGGGCGCAACGAGGAGTTGTTGGAGCTGCTGCATGAGCAGATGGGCAAGTACGCCGAGCGGCTCGACTTCGAGAGTGCCGCCCGGGTGCGCGACCAGCTGCAGGGCATCGACACCCTCACGGCTGATCAGAAGATGAGCCTCGGCGATAGCTCGGTGAGCCGCGATGTGCTCGCCCTGGCGGCCGATGCGCGGGTGGCGGCCGTGCAGTTGTTTCAGATGCGGGCCGGCAAGTTGGTGGGTCGGTTGGGCTTCACCGCTGATGCCATCGGCGCCGATGGCTTGCCCCTGGAGCCCGGCCGGATTCTGCAGCGGGTGGTCGAGGAGCACTACAGCCAGGTGGAGCCGGTGGAGATCCCGCCCGAGCTGCTGTTGCAGCACCCCTTGCCCCAGCAGCCCTTGATCGAGGAGTGGCTGGTGGAACGCCGCGGCCGGCGCGTCAAGCTGGCGGTGCCCCAGCGGCAGCAGAAGGCCGACCTGATCGAGCTGCTGGAGCGCAACGCCAGCTACGAGCTGCAGCGCGCCCAACGGGGTGCTGAACAGCAATTGCTGGCCACCGAAGACCTGGCCCAGCTGCTGGAGCTGCCCAGCCCACCGCGGCGCATCGAGGGCTACGACATCAGCCACATTCAGGGCAGCGATGCGGTGGCCTCCCAGGTGGTGTTCATCGATGGGCTGCCGGCCAAGCAGCACTACCGCAAATACAAGATCCAGAGCAGCTCGATCCGCGCCGGCCACTCCGACGACTTCATGGCCATGGCCGAGATCATGCGGCGGCGCTTCCGCCGCTGGGCCCAGGCCAAGGCGGAGGGAGCGGATCTGAGGACCCTGCGCCGGGCTGCCAACACGGCCCTGCACACCGGCGGCCTCAACGACTGGCCCGATGTGGTGATGATCGACGGCGGCAAGGGCCAGCTCTCAGCCGTGATGGAGGCGCTGCGGGAGCTGAACCTGGATGAGGAGCTGGTGGTGTGCTCCCTGGCCAAGCAGCGCGAAGAGGTGTTTCTGCCTGGGGCCAGTCAGCCCGTTGAGAGTGAACCCGAGCAGCTGGGCGTGCAGCTGCTGCGCCGCCTGCGCGATGAGGCCCACCGCTTCGCGGTGAGCTTCCACCGCCAGCAGCGGGGCGAGCGGATGAAGCGCTCCCGCCTGTCCGACATTCCCGGCCTGGGGCCCAAGCGGGTGAAGGAGCTGCTGGCCCACTTCCGCTCGATCGATGCCATCCAGCTGGCGAGCCCCGATCAGATTGCGGCGGCCCCGGGGGTGGGGCCGGCGCTGGCCCGCCAGGTATGGGATTACTTTCATCCCAGCGATGAGCCCGGGGTTGAGGAGTTGGCCAGTTGAAGCGACTGGCTTGCCTCCTGTTCGTTCCCCTGATGCTGGCCCTGCTGCTCCAGCTCTTGCCTGGATTCACCCGCCCGGCCCTTGGCGCTCCGGGGCTCTGCGTGGGTCCGGTGTGCGCTGATGAGATCAGCCGCAGTGCCAAGCACCATTGGCAGCTGCGCTTGCGGCTGGGCGACCAACGCGGCCAGCATGAACGGTTGGTGGTGGATTGCCGCAACGGGGTGCTGAGTCCCCTGGCGGGTCCGGTGGAGCGGGGCTATGCGGCCGCGGTGGCTCGACGCGCCTGCCGCCTGGCCGGCGAATCCGCCGCATGACAACCGGCATCTGGCTGCTGGGCGACCAACTCTCGCCAAGCCAGGCGGCCCTGGCCTCCTTTGCTCCTGGCGCTGCCCGGGTGCTGCTGATTGAAAGCACATCGGTGCTGCAGCAGCGCCGCTACCACCGCCAGAAGCTGGTGCTGGTGTGGAGCGCCATGCGCCACTTCGCCGCCGAGCTGCGGCAGCAGGGCTGGGGCGTGGACCACCGCGAAGCGGACACCTTTGCGGCCGCTCTGCAGTCCTGGATCATGGAGCACGGCATCAGCGAGCTGCACCTGATGGAGCCGGCCGAGCGCCCCTTTCGGCTGGCGATCGAGCGGCTGGAGCTGCCGGTGCCCTTGGTGTGGCATCGCTCCAACGCCTTTCTCTGGAGCCAGGACGACTTCGCAGCCTGGGCCCAGCCCTACAAGCAGCTGCGCCTGGAGCTGTTTTACCGGCAGGGCCGCAAACGTTTCGGTGTGTTGATGGGCGACGACGGCGAACCCCTCGGCGGCCAGTGGAATTTCGACCATGACAACCGCAAGGCCCCTCCTAAGGATCTGGCCGGCCCCGAACCGCTCTGCTTTGAGCCCGATGCCATCACCCGCACGGTGATCGCCAAGGTGGAGCGCCTGGCTGCTGAGCTGGCGGCGGATGGCGCCGAGGGCCTGCCCGGGCAGAGCGAACCCTTCGGCTGGGCCGTGACCCGCAGCCAGGCGCTGGCGGTGTTGGAGCACTTCATCAGCAGCCGCCTCGATGGCTTTGGACCCTTCCAGGACGCCATGGTGCGCGGCCAGCCCACCCTGTGGCATGCCCTGCTCTCCCCCTATCTCAACCTCGGCTTGTTGCACCCCCTGGAGGTGATTCGCCGACTGGAGCAGGCGGGGCTGGAGCGGGGATCGCCGCTCGCGTCGCTTGAGGGGGTAATCCGCCAGATCCTGGGCTGGCGCGAATACACCCACGGCCTCTACTGGTGGTTCGGAGCCGACTACCCCCAGCGCAACTACTTCGGTGCCGATCGCCCCCTGCCGGTGTGGCTGGAGCAGCTGGGGGGCAGCGGCATGGCCTGCATGGACACGGTGCTGGGCGAACTGGCCGACAGCGGCTACGCCCACCACATCCAGCGGCTGATGGTGCTGGCCAACTACGGCCTGATCGCCGGGCTCGATCCCCAGGCCTTCACCGCCTGGTTTCACCGCATGTTCATCGATGGCTACGACTGGGTGATGCAGACCAACGTGCTCGGCATGGGCCTGTTTGCCGATGGCGGCCTGCTGGCCAGCAAGCCCTACGCCGCCAGCGGCAACTACATCAACCGGATGAGCACCTACTGCAAGGGCTGCCGCTACAACCCCAAACAGCGCAACGGTCCGCAGGCCTGCCCCTTCAATGCCCTCTACTGGGACTTCCTGGCCCGCCACGCCGAAACGCTGCGGCGCAATCCCCGCATGGCACTGGTGATGAAGCAGCTCGAGAAGATCCCCGATGATGCGCTCACGGCGATCAGGGCAACGGCCTTCAGCCAGGCATCCGATTGACCGCATCGAATTGGCAATGACGTCGTGCCCCCTTTACTGAGCCAGCAATCGTGATGCCTGCTTCGATCCGCAGCGGCCGCCATGGCGATCCCCCCCGTACCCGCCGCATCGACTACGGCTTTGTGGTTCTGCAGCTGTTCTGGCGAATGCGGCTCGATTTGCTCGTCTTTGGCGGCTTGGTTGCAGCGCTGGTCTGGCGAGGCCCCCTGGCCAGTTCGTTGACCCTGAAGCCCATGGGCATTTCGGTTCTGGGGATTGCGGTGTCGATCTTCATTGCCTTCCGCAACACCCAGGCGATCAATCGCTGGTGGGAAGCCCGTTCTCTCTGGGGCGCGCTGGTGAACCACAGCCGCCAATGGCGTGACGTGCTGCTGGCGCTGTTGCACCCCGACCAGCACAGCACACCCCTGGCGCGAAATCTGATCGAGTATCAGGTGGCACAGATGTGGTTGCTGAATTTCGAGCTACGCAATTTCTGGCGTGCCGATCTGAGGCGGGGGGTCGATCGTCTGCTGGCCGATCTCGGCCTGCCGGCGGAGACCAGCCTGCAAGGGGTCTGCCGGCAGCGTGCGATGGCGATCCAACGGTTGCATGCCGATGGTTGGATCGATGGCTTTGGACTGCAGATGCTTATACAAGTGGCAAACCAATGCCTCGATGGCATCGGTGGTTTGCAGAAGATTCGAAACACACCGATTCCCGCCTCCTACGACGTGTTCGTGCGACTGATTACTTGGTTCTATGGCGTGCAGCTGCTGCTGGAGTTTCAGCGCAATGAGCAAACCTGGGTTGGCCTGGTCCTCTTCCTCGGCTTCTTGACTGCTGAACGAATTGGCTCCTACGTGGAAGGGCCCTTTGATCGCGACGGCAGCAGCTTTTCCCTGCCGCTCAATAGCATCTGCAGCCTGATCACCAGCGACCTGATGGAGCGACCGTTGGCCCTTACTGAATTTGAGCCGAGCCTGGACCCCACCCGCTGGGATTAAACCTCAGAGCATGAATGTTGCTACTGGGTCCCTTGCTTACGGCTCCTGAGCTGGCACCCCATCGCACAGCTCCAAGAACCGCTGTGCCGCTTGCTCATCACGAGCAGACAGCGCAACGGCAAGGGGAGTAAAAAATAAATATTAAACTGAGTGCTGGGATGGCTTCGCTCAACCTGTTCAATGTTGCCGACACCAACGCCGACACCTACGGCTCAAGCGCCCTCTCCAGCGGGGGCGGTCAGCTGAAGTCGCTGACGCTGCCTGTTGCTCTGGTGGCACGGCTTGAAAGCCTCGCCAGCCAGCGAGGGTGCTCACTGGCTGAGCTGGTCGACGAGCTGCTGCTGCAGGCTCCTGAGCAGGCGCAGAACCTGCCCGCGGGCCGTTGCTCAACCCGGCTGGGTCGCTGCAGTGTCGGGCCCGTGCCCCTGCCCTATCAACAAGCTGATCATCAACAACGCTGATCCTTACCTGAGCGAGCCGGCAATCAGGTGGGCGCCTTTGAAACCACGGCGAAGAAGGGATCTCCCTTGCCGCCAAGCCAACCGAACGGGCCTTCGGCGCGGGTGTTTTCAGCGATCAGCTGCTCCACCTGCCAGCCCTGAGCAAGCAGCACCTCCGCCACCGTGCTGAGCCGCTCCTGGTCGGAAGCCTCCAGCCAAACCTGGGGCGCCTTGCTGGCAAACATCCGATTCGAGAAGGCAATCAGCAACTGGCCGCCTGGTCGCACCACCCGCAGCAGCTCCATCGCCACCGCTTCAGGGTGCTGCAGATACTGCCAGCCGGCCACGATCAGGGCCGCATCAACGCTGTGGTTCGGCAGGGGCAGAACCTGCTGCTCGTTGAGATTCTGCAGCCAGTGGCGATCCAGGCGAGGGTTGGCGGCCAGCTCCTCGGCGTTGAGGCCATGGCCGATCACCTCAGAGAAGCTCCGGTCATCGGGCAGATGGCTCACCCAGCTGCTCATCAGATCGAGCAGACATGAACCAGCCTGGAGCCGCTCGCGGTAGAGGGCGGTGAGGCGCGCGCGAAAGGCACCATCGAGGTGATGCACGAAGCGCGGCTGAGCGTAAAAAACGTTGTCGCTGCTTGGATCCTGCTTGCGGCGTTGGGCGTCGGTGAGTACCGGAACAACTCGGGAGGGAGGCTTCATCGACGCCATACAGCCATCAAAAAGAGCGCTCCGCCGCCTCAATGGCCATGAAGGGCCAGATCGAGCCATTCTGCGGCCATCGCCAGAAGGGTGGCCAGAACCCCGGCGCTCCAGGCGGAACGCGGGGATTCACGCAAGCCCCTGAAGCGCTCCGGCGGCGGTGGCTGTGGTGGGGTGAGGTTGATGCTGCTAAGGCGATGCTGCCGAACGCCCGAATCCAGTGCCATGCAAGATCGGATCGAACCTGCCCATCCAACCGCGATTCGGTTCTGCAGCAAGGATTGATGGCCGTGTCCTGACGCATCAGGTGCATGGCTGCGGCGCCTCTAGCCTGCCCGGATCTCAAGGGCCGGAATGGATCTCGCCTTCAGTTGGCCGCCCTCGGCCTACCTCTGGTTCAAAACTCTGCACATCGTGGGCGTGGTGGTTTGGTTCGCCGGGCTCTTCTACCTGGTGCGCCTGTTCATCTACCACCGTGAGGCGGAGGCCCTCGAACCGGCGCTCAGCAGCGCGTTCCAGGACCAGTACGCCTTGATGGAGCGCCGTCTGGCCAACATCATCACCACCCCGGGGATGGTGCTCACCCTGGTCATGGCGGCCGGGCTGCTGAGTGTGAACCCCGATTGGCTTCGGCAGAGCTGGATGCACGCCAAGCTGGCCGCAGTGGCAGTTCTGCTGGGGTACCACGTTCTCTGTTACCGGCTGATGGGACAGCTGCAGAAAGGCAGCTGTGGCTGGAGCGGCAGGCAGCTGCGGGCCCTCAACGAGTTGCCCACCCTGCTGCTGGTGCTGGTGGTGATGCTGGTGGTGTTCAAGGGGCAGTTCCCCACAGGAGCAGCCACCTGGTTCCTGGTGGCCCTGGTTGTGTTCATGGCCGCTTCGATTCAGTTCTATGCCCGCTGGCGGCGGCTGCGCAGTGATCGACTGGCCGGGGAGACGGCAGTGCCATGAGCAGAAGCGATCGCAGCCACCATCCCCTGGCGGCGGTGCTGCGCCGTGTTGCAGCCAGCAGCTGCCCCGGCCAGTTCAACTTCCATTGCCACACCACCTGCAGCGACGGCAGTCTCGAACCCTCTTCGCTGGCGGAGCAGGCCCTTGAGCTGGGTCTCGACCATCTGGCCGTTACCGACCACCACAGCCATCAGGCCCATGGGCCGATTGCAGCCATGTTCCAAAGGCGTTGGCAGCAGGGCAGCCGGGTTCCCAGCCTCTGGCGGGGGGCGGAGATCAGCTGCCTGCTGGAGGGCTGCCTGGTGCATGTGCTCGCCCTGGGCTTCGCCGAAGATCACAGCTCGCTGCAGCCCTACCTCCAGGGGCAGGCGGTGGTGGGGGGCTCGCTGCGGGCGGAGGCGGTGCTGGCGGCCATCCACGCGGCTGATGGCCTTGCCCTGCTGGCCCATCCAGCCCGTTACCGCCTGCCCTACACGCGCCTGATCGATGCCGCCGCAGCCCTTGGCTTCGATGGCGCCGAAGCCTGGTACGACTACCAGCAGCAGGCGCGCTGGCAACCAACACCGCTGATCTGCGAAGCGATCGCCGCCCGCCTCGAGGAGCATGGCCTTTTGATGAGTTGTGGCACCGATACCCATGGTCTGGCTCTCCACGGCCGCTAGGGTTTTATGAGCCATTACCTGCCTTGCCATGGGTCTGTTCGACCGTCTGCGTGGGTCCAAGCCGGCCACCCCTGCCTCCGATAAGGCGAGCAAGGCCGACGAAACCTTCTTCCTGGATGAGGATGCCTCCAGCAGCCTCGGGGATCTGAACCTGATGCGTCGCACCTATTCAATTCGCCGCACCTTCCCTGGCAGTGCCGACAGCCCCGGCAACAAGGAGATGGTGCAGGCGGTTTCCTCGATGGAAGCAAAAATCGAGAAGCTCACCGAGGGTATGCCCGGTGCCGAAACAGCGAATCAGGAGGTGAGCCTCACCGGCGGTGTGCCAAAGCCAGTGAAGAAAACCTTCGCCATGAGGATGAGCGAGGCCGAACTCAGCCAGCGCCTCAAGGGAGCCGCCGTCGGCGGGGTCAACGAGGTTGCAGGTCCTGCGAGCGCCAAAAAAGCGAGCGAAGCTGCAGCCAGCCAACCCCAGATCACCTCCCAGCAGCCAAACAAGCCTGGCTCGATCGAAGGATTCAAGTCGATGGTGCGTGAGTTGAACAGCTGATCAGGGGCCGGCGCTAGCCCCTGGCCGGGCCAGGGGCTTCACTGCCCTGGCTGCCTTCCAGCAGGGCTTCAGTTGTGAGCACCAGCTGCCGCAGGTGCTGCAGTTGGTTTTGGTCGGCAGCGGGCCAGAGCCCGCGGTTGTGGGCCTCAAGCAGCCGTTCGGCCATGTCGCGCAGGGCCCATGGGTTGGCCTGGCGCAGGAAGCTGAGCACCTTCGTGCTGGAGAGCCAGCTGCTGCAGATCGCCCCGTAGCTCCAGCCGGGAACCCTGCCAGTACTGGCGTCGTAGGCGAACAGGTAGTCGACGGTGGCGGCCATTTCGAAACCGCCTTTGTAGCCATGCTCGGCCATGGCCTCGATCCAGCGGGGATTCAGCACCCTGCTGCGCAGCACCTTGTCGAATTCCCGCTCGAGCCGATGCAGCCGCGGGCGCTGGCTGCGTGAGTGGTCGCCGAACCAGAGGGCCGGCGCCTTGCCCTGGATCGCTTCGGCGGCCGCACTGAGGCCCCCCTGGAACTGGTAGTAATCGTCGGAGTCGAGCAGATCGTGCTCGCGGTTGTCCTGGTTGTGGAGCACAACCTGCACCGAGGCCAGGCGCCGCTCCAGGCCGCTGCGGTCGGCCACCGCCTCGCCATGGCCCTCATAGCGCCAGCGGCTCCAGTTGAGAAACGCTTCGCCCAGATCGCTGCGGGTTTCCCACTGGCCGCTGTCGATCAGCCCCTGCAGACCGGCGCCATAGGCCCCCGGTGCAGATCCATAGATGCGAGCGCAGCCCCCCTCACTGCGGGCAGCGGCGGCAAGGGGATTGGACGCCACAGGTTCATCGAGGCCCGTCAACGGCGCACGGAACGTCAACACCTCGGACGACGCCGGGACGGTCTGGAACGGGATCACCTGCTCCAACACCTACTGCCACTCCGACGGCACCGAGACGCCCGGCTTCACCGCCGTCCCCGCCTGGGCCTCGGGCAACCTCGCGAACGACTGCAAACAGTGCCACGGCCGGGAGGTCGGCTCGATCGCCGGTGCCCCCTGGTACGCGAACAATCCAGCCTCCAACGACACCCGCAACAGCCACGCGAAGCACGTCGGGGCGGCCACCGACTGCGTCCACTGTCACGCCGGGACCGTCACGGCCTCGGGCTCACTGCTCGGCGGGGGCA
>JAWOHV010000137.1:0-10424 GCA_046484965.1 Prochlorococcaceae cyanobacterium | reverse complement strand
AGGGCATCTGCGGCAGCTGTGGTTTTCTGGTCAACGGCCAGGCCCACGGGCCCCAAGCGGCCACCAGCGTCTGCCAGCTCTACCTGCGCCAGTTTGCCGATGGCGCCAGCCTCACCCTGGCGCCCTGGCGGGCCCGCGCCTTTCCGTTGATCCAGGACCTGGCGGTGGAGCGCAGCGCCCTGGATCGGCTGCTGATCGCCGGCGGCTACTGCTCGGTGAATACGGGCAGCGCACCGGAGGCCAACGCCATCCTGGTGGGCCAGCAGCAGGCGCGCTCCGCCTTCGACACCGCCAGCTGCATCGGCTGCGGCGCCTGCGTGGCCAGCTGTCGCAACGCCTCGGCCAGCCTGTTCGTGGCCGCCAAGCTGGCCCACCTGGCCCAGTTGCCCCAGGGCCAGCCCGAGCGCTCGCGCCGGGCGGAGGCGATGCAGGCGGCGATGGCGGCCGAGGGTTTCGGCAGCTGCAGCAGCAACCTGGAGTGTGAGGCGGTGTGCCCGCAGGCCATCTCCGCCGACTGGATCAGCTGGATGCAGCGTGAACCGCGGCGCTGAGCCCGCCCACCACCGCCAGGTCCCGATGGGGATCATGATCGCTATCATGGCCATGATCTGAATCCTGAACACGTGGGCTATCGGGAGCAGATCGCATCGGGTCGGGCCGCCTTTGCCCACCTGATCGCCGCCTGGCACAGCTGCAACGGCTGGTCGCACCGGGTGCTGCCGGCCCTGGCCGAGGCGCTCGATCTGGGCCGGGTGCACAACTCCCAGCTCTCGATGCTGCGCAACGGCAAGTTGGCCTCGCCGGGGCCGGAGGTGTTCCTGGCCCTGGGCCGCGTCAACCAGGCGCTGGCCGAGCAGCTCCCCCAGGGCAAGCTGCTGAGCGAGTCCCAGGGCGAGCTGCGCGAGCGCCTGGCCGACCATCCCGAGCTGATCGAGGCGCTCGAGCACTCGGCCCTGCCTCTGGTGGATGCGGGCGGAGTGGTGCTGGGGCCCGGGGAGCTGCTGGAGGTGTTCGTGGGGTTGCGCCAGCCGCCGGCTGCTTTCGATCTGCGCATCGATGAGTCGGAAGCAGCCTGCCTCAGTGGGGCACTGGCGATGCTGCTCACCGCCGAGCGGCCTTGGCGGCTCTGCCGTGAGCAGCTGCTGGCGGCCTATCCGGCCGCGAAGCGCCAGCGGCGGGAGCACTTCGCGGCGGTGATGGCCGGCCAGCGCGACTACACCGCCGCCGAACTTGATGCTGAACTGCCCGACCTGCGCCGCACCCTGGCGCTGCTCGGCGCGGCCGGCGAGGCGGAACTGGGGGCCGACCAGTTCCTGGAGCTGCTGCGCCAGAAAGCCCGCCTGCAGGAGCAGGCGGGCCTCAAGGAAACGGAGCTGGCGGCGGCGATCCGCCGTGAGCTGGTGGGCCGCTGAGGCCGCCTCACCAGAGCCCGCGCACCGGCAGGGGGGCAGCTTCTGGAACGGGTTCTGTAACGGTGGCGGGCTCGGCTGCGGCTGCAGGCTCGGCCCGCAGCACCGCAGCTTTCTTCGGGGCGCCCCCAAAGCCCTGGCGCCAGCCGATGTTCAAGCGCCAGGCGCCGAAGTTGTCGAAGCCCACGCCATCCACCACGGTGCCGGTGGCCCCGAGATAGCCGCCTTCCAGGAAGGCGAAGCCCCGCTCACTGGCGCGGTAGGACACGCCCACCTTGCCCTGATAGGCAAAGGCGCTGGCATCGCCGCCTTCAAAGCAACCGCTGCCGAAGCTGCAATCAGGCGTGCTGATGTTGGCGTAGCCGATGCCGGCACCGAGGTAGGGCGTCCAGCGCGAGCGCACGCCATCGCGCTGGATCGGCATGTCGTAGTAGCCGTTCACCATCACGGTGGTGATCGCGAGGGCGTCGCTGCCGGAGGCGCTGGCGTTGCCGAGATTTCCCACCCGGAAGCTCTGGCTGGCCACGGGGAAGTTGCCATAGCCCACAGCCAGCTCGGTGCGGGCGCGCTCGAATTGATAGCCGATCGCCAGTTCGCCATTGAAACCGGGATCCAGTTCGAAGCGGGTGTTCACCGGGACTGCACCGGCGTCGAAATCACCGTCGTAGTCGTTGGGGAAGGCCACCCCGAGCTGTGCGCTCACGTAGGGGTAGGTGGGTGCTGGTGCTGGGACGACCACTGCAGCGGGGGCCGCTTGGGCGAGCTGCACCTGCTGGGGGGAGGCGGCAGCCGCCGCTACGGGCGCCGGGGGCAGGGCGAAGAGGAGGGGAATCATGGGTCCGTTGGAGAGATGGGGATTGAAGGGGAGTAGGGGGGTGGTCTCAGAAGAGGGGCCTTAAAGGAAGGTCACCTGGCTGGGGTTGGTGAGATCGAGGCTGTTGGCTGACTTGCCCTGGATCAGGGCCACCAGATCGCGATCCTCACCGCTGCCGGCATAGAGCCCCACGCCGCTCTGGCCGTTGATGCGCACGCGCCGCTCGATCGAGTAATCGCTGGGGGAGCCGGAGAGCAGCAGGGTATCCCCCTTGCTGAAGTCCTTGATCCGGGCGTAGTCGTTGTTGCCGCCCGTCAGATAGAAGCTGCCCGCGATGTCGCCGAGCTGGAACGTGTCGCGGCCCTTGCCGCCGATCAGGGTGTCGATCTCGTTGGGATTGGTCTGGGTGATCGCATCACCGGCCAGACGATCGCCGGCACCGTTGAGCAGGTCGTTGCCGCGCAGGCCCTTGAGGGTGTTGCTGCGGGCATTGCCGGTGAGCGCGTCATCGCCATTGGTGCCCTTGGGCTGCTCCACCCGGAAGCCATAGAGCACGCTCTCGAGGCTGCGATTGCCGCCGAGCAGGGCATCCAGGCATTTGACGCGCTTGCGGTCGCTGAGGCGTTCGGTGCGGATCTCGAAGCTGTCGACGGCCTGGCCGTTGAACAGCACCGTGTAGGTGCCGTCGTTGCTGTTGGCGTTGTTGCCCGTTGAAGCCCCCTGGAAATAGCGGCCGAAGGCCTGCTTGCCAGCCTTGTTCGGGTCGGCATCCAGCAGTTCGATCACATAGGCCGAACGCCCTGGATCGATCGTCACCTCCCGCACCTGGTACTCAACGCCGTTGAGGAGAAGTTGGCCGTTGGAGCCCGTCAGGCTGAGCCGATCGGCCAGTCCGGGCGGTGCCACGATCTGCAGCTTGGCGAAGCCATCGGCGGTGGAGCGATCGCCGATCTGGCTGGAGTCGGTGGCGGGTTTGAGCGTGGTGGTGAGGACGGCGCGATCGTCATCCAGCCGCTCGGGGAAGCCGGCCTCGCCGGGCTGGTTGGGGGTGTTGCTGGTGTTCCCAGGCAGGAACACACTGCCGCTGCCGTCATCGGAGATCGACGAACCGGCAGAAGCGGAGCTTCCGCCGGTGTTGGTCGCCATCAGCGTCAACACCTCCCTGCCCTCATAGGTGCTGTCGTTATTGACGGCAACGCGCACGAGCAGCTGTGTGCCGGCGATCGTTGGCGGCTGCACTGGGTTGTAGGGCAGCCACTGGTTGTTGACGAGGACTTCCAGCCCAGTGGTGGTGTCGCCCGTGTTGGGACCGGGTGTGGTGCCCGGTGTAGCGGAGTCCCCTTGAGCACCGAGGGTGAGGAAGACGGTCTGGCCGTCGGCGCCTCCAACGGTCCAGAGGACGTAGGGGGAAGCCTCGTTGACGTTTGTGCCTATGACGGTCAGGACGCGATCGTCATCAAAACCAGCGCCTGGTCCGGAGGCGGAGGAAGGAGCGCCGGTGTTGGGATCAAAGGAGAAGATGTCACCGGTGCCGTCATCTTTGATGGTGGCGTTACCACCGGTGCTGACGGTGCCGCCGGTGGTGTTGGCGACGAGCTTGAAGGTTTCCGGGCCGTCGACACCAGGATCTTGCTCAGCGGAGATATCAACGCGGACCTGGAGCGTGCCGCCAGCGGGGAGAGCAGGCGGGTTGAGGGGGTCGTAGTTGGTCCAGGTGGTGCCGCTGAGGACCTGGATGGTGGGGAGGTTGCCGCCGGTGCGGAGGTCAGCAGCGCCACCAGCGGGATCCGGGGAGCCGTTGCCGGAGGCACCGGTCAGGGAGAGGAGAGCGAGCTGTCCTGCAGCGCCAGTGAGAGTGAAGACGGCGAATTGGGAGCCTTCATTGACGGAGACGTCATTGATGGCGATGACGCGGTCATCATCGGGGATGAGATCAGCGGGCAGACCGTTTTCACCCGGAGCATCGGGTAGTCCGTCGGTGTTGTTCGGGCCGTAGAAGTCCCCTTGCCCCTCATCGTTGATGGTGGAGGTGCCAGTGAAATCGGTGCCTCCGGTGTTGGTGGCGATGAGGTTGAGGGACTCGGTGCCTTCTGGGGAGTCGTCTTGCGTGACGGCGAGGCGAACGAGGAGTTCGGTGCCATCAATGACGGGAGGGTTGTTGGGGTCGTAGTTCTCCCAAATGCCATTGACCAGTACCTGGAGCTGGGTGCCGGTGTCAGTGCCTGGGGTGGCGGGTTTGGTGCCGGTGCCAGCGAGGTCAAGGAAGACGGTTTGGCCGTCAGCGCCTGTGACAGTCCAGAGGACGAAGGGTGAGGCCTCGTTGACGTTGGTGCCGGAGACAGTCAGGCCGCGATCGTCATCGGGGATGAGATCAGCGGGCAGACCGTTTTCACCCGGAGCATCGGGTAGTCCGTCGGTGTTGTTCGGGCCGTAGAAGTCCCCTTGCCCCTCATCGTTGATGACGCCAACCCCAAAGGCCGTTGATCCGTCACTGGTGGTGACATTCAGCTGAAAAGCTTCGTTACCTTCGTGGCGGGCATCTGGATTGATGGCAACCCTGACAAGAAGTGTGCCGGAATCGGGAATGATAATTCCTGGGGTAACTTCAAGCCAGTTGCCTTGTCCACCATTGGCTTCAGGATCGTAGTACTCAAGCTGTTGGCCAATATCCGCTTCGCCTCCAGTGAGGGTGGCAGGCATTTTTGTGTCCTCTGGCCCAGTAGATTGGTAGGTTCCGAGTGCGATGTCGACGGCGACGCCTTCGCTTCCCGTGATCGTGAATACGGCGTAAGGCGAGGCTTCGTTGATAAAAATGCTGTTGATATCAACAGCATCGTTGGCTCCGTAGATGGTAATCAAAAGGATTTCGGTGTCACTCAGCTCTCCGTCGAAAACGGTGTATTCGAAGCGCTCTGAGGCTGTCTCGCCAAGGCTCAGGGCGTTGACAGCGGAATTGGCTTGATTGACTTCGTAGCGCCAAGCTCCGTTTTGCTGGATATAGAGAGTGCCGTAGAGGCCATTGATTGACGTCTCGCCTTGAGCGGCAATCTGTTCACCAGCAAGAAAAGACTGTCCAGTTTGGTCGGTGGGATCGATAGCACTTACTAGAGAAACTCTGTAGCCATTCGAATCTTCTGCAATGCTAGGGTTGTCGACATCGCTGTCGTTGGTAAGCACGTTGCCGGATGGGTTCGATCCTGCAGATGGATTCGAGGGGCTGCCGCCTGCTTCTTGCGCCGCAGCAACATCAGCTTCAGCGACGGGTGCATCATTGTTGCCGTTGATCTGGATGCTAAGAGTAGATCCATTGATCCCGCCAGCGTTATTGGAGATGGTATAATTAAAAATATCTTGAAGTGTTTCGAGATTATTTATGGCATTGACTTCCGGATTGGCGTCGTTGACCTCGTAGAAATAATCTCCTAATGCATTAACGTAAAGCGTCCCATATTGGCCGCCGACTGCGAAATAGGATCCTGAGGGATATTTGTTTGGGATGCCCTCGACTTGGGTGTTAAAGGTTGCAGAGGTAAGGGCTCCATCCAGCGAGCCAACGGCTGTGAGAGTGACTCCATCCGTGTCGTTCTCGAGGATGTTGCCAAACGAGATCTCGCCTTCAACTAGCGTGCCTTGCTCCACTGCGGCGCCAAAAGCAGAACCTGGGTCTCCATCGGCTATTTCAGGAAGAGCATCAGGGTCTGCGGGAGAAGATCCCTGCACGGCAATCGTGAGGGTGCTGGTGCTTTCAGCTCCAGCATGATCCTGCATGGTGTAGGTGAATACCTCGTCGGCTATCTGTCCCTCGACGAGATCAGGATTATTGGCAAAGGGCGCGTAGGTGTAGGCACCATTGGGGCCCAGCACTAAGGTGCCATATTCGCCAATAATGGTGCTGCCAGGAGTTGCGGCTCCGCTTATGCTTATGGCTTGCGAGGTGATCGTCACCGATTGGCTTAGGATGGCCGATGCCGGTCTGCCATTCTGGTCATAAATAATCTCTACGATACTCAGGCCTTCGGGGCCCCCTGTGAAGTTCACGGAAGCGCCATCGGCAAGTGTCCCGGTGAAGCTTGAGATCTCGATGATATTGGATGTCCCTGGGGTCGTGTCTACTGTCGCAACCTCTAAGTAGTTCGTTCCGCTATCTCGAGTAACGAACAGCACGTCGCCTGCTTGGACGGCCGTGGGATCAGAGAGCTGAAAAGTAACATTCTGGCCCGTGCCATTCTGGGTAAGCGTGACAGCATTGCCGTTGCTATCTAGTACGAGTTCGTATTGATTGCTGAGGTTGTTAAAGCGGTATGCGGGATAAATATCTCCGTTGCCGCTGCTGAATGAGCCGCCGAAGCTCGCGTAATTCAGGGATGTTGTGACCGAGGTTCCAGTGATCGTGCCGTTCAGTTGGATCCCGATGACGGCTTTGCTATCCCCGTTGTCAACGTCGTTGTCGTTATCGAGTACATTGCCGGTGGCCGTGAAGCCAGGTTCGTCCGGGCTTTCTGCTTCCTTGGCGATGTTGAAGTCGGCCTTGGCGGCAGGAGCGTCGTTTTGGCCGTTGACTGTGAGCCGCAGGTTGTTGGTGACGACACTTTGGCCATCGGTGACCGTGTAACTGAAGGTTTCGCTCAGGGTGTCGCCAGCGTTGAGGCCATTAACAGTCGGATTGCTATCGGCGACGACATAGCGATAGGTGCCATCTGCCTTGACAAACAGTGAGCCATAGAGGCCGATGATTTCAACTTCGCCATTGCTGTCTGGCGTCGTAGTGGCGAGGTTGACACTGCTGCTGCTGCTCGAAACCGTTGTGATGCTGACGCCGGAGGTGCTTGCGGAAAGCTCGTTATTGACAATGCTGTAGGCCGTTGCCCCTCCGCTGATGCCGCTGAACAACCCGCCGGTGGCTTCAGCTCCAGGGGATGTGCCAGCTTCCAGGGCCCCATCATTGCTCAGTGGCGTGGCCGCTAGGGGCGCTGGCGCTAGCAATTTGTTCAGTGCGGTGTCAACCGGATCACTGCTCGTTTTGACAAGTTGACCGGGGTTAAAGCTGGGACCCCCTACCAGGCCAAAATCAATGAAGATTGTGGTGGAGGGTGAACCCGTATTGTTGACATTATTTGGATCTGGATAGACAAACATCTGCGCCGCCTGGACCGTGGAGCCAGTCTTGTACAGGCGGCTGATTTCACCGTAATAAGTACCGACGACCTGGTTGTTGGCGTTGATGGCATACAGCGTGCCGCGCACGTTGTTGCCCGAGTAGAGCGGTGCAGAGGCGGGGTCGGAGGTGAAGAGGAACTTCACTGCTCCCAAGGTGCCATCCACGAGGCCCAGCAGGCGCAGCTCACTGCTTTCCAGATCGGCTTTGCCGTCTGTGGCAGAGGAGTGCTCGGCGAAATAGGCGGTGTCGTTGAACAGCAGAGCTGCCAGCTCCACCTCGATCTCCACCCCGTCGATCGTGATCCGGATCGTGTCGTTCTCGCTGTGGATCCGGTCCCACTCGGCTTCGCTCAGCTCCAGGCCGAGCACGGTGGCGGCGAAGGCTTCGCCCTCGTCGCCGGCGGTGTCGGCGGTGCCGTTGAGTTGGTTGTCGATCCAGTGGCCGGCTTCCTCGAGGATCAGCCGCGTGAGCTCCTCGGGGGTGAACTGCTCCACCCAGGCTTCGTTGAGGTAGATCACCGGCTCGCCGTCGGGGCCGGCGGCCGCGTAGGCGCCGTAGGCCCCGAGCAGATCGCTCGAGGCGCGCAGTTCCAGATCCACGCTCAGTGCGCCGCTGAGCAGGCCGCTGATGAACTGCTCCGCCCCCGCCAGCCACTCGGCCGAGGGTTCGCTGCTGCCGCCGTTGAACAGGGCAAACAGGGTAGAGGCCGCATCGTCACCCTGGAGCAGCTCGTGGATCAGGCGTTCCGCTTCGGCCAGGGCGTTGACCAGCTCAGGGGAATACTCGCTGCTGGTGCTGCCGGTGAGGTCGAACAGGGAGAGCTGGGTATTCATGGTGGCGTCGAGGTGGTGGGGCCAGGCCTGCAGGGCGGCCGGGGAGAAAGGGGCAGAAGGGGGGGGGCAGGTGTTGGCTGATCGGGCCAGGTGCTGCAGCTTCCAATTCCCACGGCCAACGGGTTGGCGGCTCGCCCAGACCTCGGCGCCGCTCAGCTCTTCCAGCAGGGCCACGAACTCACGGTCCCGGCCCACATCGCAGCCCCACAGCTCGATGCGCTCCACCCCCCAGGTGCCCAGCGCGCCGGCGTTGGCGATCAACTGGCTGCGGTCGATCCAGCGGCCGCCCAATTGCACGGCGCCGGGTCGGCCGTGGGCCACGATCTGCAGCACCGCCACGGGGGCACCGCCGCGCCGCCGCTGCTCCAGTTCCTGGCCGATGGCGGCGAGGGGGTTGGGGTGCTGCTGCAGGGCCAGCAGCTCATGGCGCGCCTCCGGCAGCAGCTCGGCAATCCGGGGGCAGAGTCCATCGGCCACGATCAGGGCGAGCTCCGGATCCCGTGGGGCCGCAGGGGGTTGGTGGCTGACGCTGGTGAGAAGGGCCATGACAGAAGAGATCACTGTGATTGCGCCCAACCCCTGCAGGGCCGGCGCTTCTGCAGGAACTGTTGCTGTGAATACCGAGCCCGGCTGACTGGCGTCTGAATCTGAGTGTTGCGGCTGGGTCGCTTTCGCGATTGCATCGGTTTGATTGCCGATTCTTTCGCTTTTTCTCAGGTAGTTAGTCGAATAAAAAGGTGTATATTTGCTGCAAAGCCCCGCTGGGGCGGGGCTGTTTTTGCCGATCTGTCGGCGTGGATCTGTCGCCAGTCGTGTGCTCAGGCCAGGGGATCGACGGCGACAGTGGGCTGGAGATCGAGGAACTGGAATGGGCCGTTCGGGTTGCTGAGCAGCGCTTCGCCTGACGGGCTGGAGCGCCACAGCGGCTGCACGGCCTTGCCACGCACGATGGCGATCAGATCGTTGTTGTCTCTGGAGCGTATCTCGAGCCCTTTCTTCAGGTTCGGCCGGCCTTTGTGGTTGCGGGCCGGTTCCACGATGTAATCTTCGGCGCGATGGGCGAGTACAAGTCGATCTCTGCGGCCGAGATCCTGGATGATTGCCCGGTCGGAGCGTCCATTGAGTGTGAAGAAATCACCATATTGATCGCCAAGCATGAACACATCGGCGCCCTTGCCACCTTTCATCTTGACAACTCCATTCGGGTTGGCCAGGCTTTTATCGAAGCTGAGTTGTCCTTCGCGGTCGGTGAGGCGATCGCCGATCGGATTGAGCAGATCGCTCCCCCATCCTCCCTTGAGCGTTGCGGTGAAGCCCAGCTGGCCGGTGATCACATCATCTCGCCTCGTTCCTGAATACAGGCGGCGCTGATTGGTGGGCACCTGACGTTGCGGCAGCTGCATCGGCATGCCAGGTGGGTTCAGGCCCAGCTCAGCAGGCAGGCTAAAGGCCACAACGATCGCGGGGTCGAAGTGGGGTGGCAGTGGTTGCTTGGATCCTTTGCGCTTGCTGCTTCTGGTGTTGCCGGGCAGGATCGTGATCTGGCCAATGCTGGTGCCGTCCAGCTGAATGTCATGGATCCCGGTTGGCAGGGAGTTGCCAAGTAGGGTCACCAGATAGGTGCTTTGTCCTCCTCGTTCGAGCCCTTCAAGTTCGCGAATCTGCCAGCCGTTGGCGGCAGCGTAGTTAGGGCCGTTATCTGTTGTGCTTCCTAGTAGTTGAATGCCAAAGGATTCTTGCCCCAGGCCAGCTGGGCCAAGAACGACGAAGCTTGGGCGTGAGTTGGCCGTCACCTGATCCAATACATTGGCATCGTTGTGGGATGGATTGAGGATCACGCGAGGTCTAGGCTCCACCCACACCTCCCAATTGCCAGGCACCACTTCACGGATGTTGCCACCATCAAGGAAGGTGGCTTCCACCTGGATCCAGGCACCTACATCCTGGTCGCTCAGAGTATAAGACGACCCGCGATGAATCAGCCGGCGCTCGAGTGCTCCATTGGTGAGGGAGCGCACCGCATACCACTGGAAGCTGATGCTGTCATCCTGAATCCCGTCGAGGTCCCTAAACGCCTGTTTGGCCTGCAGCGTGGCCCCAGGAATCGGCAGTCCTCCGGAGCCGTAGCTCACATCTGTCCAGCCTTCCGGAGCGTCGTTGGCGCCTGTGAGAGTGATGGAGAAGGAGGAGGTGTCTGAAGCGCCGAGGGC
>JAWOHV010000084.1:0-3743 GCA_046484965.1 Prochlorococcaceae cyanobacterium | reverse complement strand
ACGAGGCCACCCCCCCCAGATCCACCTCCGTGAACTGGGGGAGGTGGCGGTGCGGCAGTTGGACATCGAGGCCACCTCGTGCCGGTTCGGGCTGGGGGTGGTGTGGTGGCCCTGATGGACCGGATCCCGGGCTAGGAGTCGTCCCGGAGTCTCCTGAGGATCTCCTGCTGTTCGGGGCGGAGGAGGTTCTTGATCCGCACCAGAAGGGAGAGGTGGGCCCGCTTGATCCGCTGCTCCGTGCGCAGCACCGCGTCCATCCGGTCCAGCGACCGGTCCAGGTCCACCCTGGGGCCCGCCAGCGCCGCGGACAACTCCTCCACCTGCTCCAGGAGTTCCCACTGCAGCTCCACCACCTGCCCCTGCAATTGCTGGATCAGGGCGCTGATCTCGTCCCGCTGCCGATCGGTGAGGTCGATGGCCCTCCGGTGCTGCATGATGAGCTCGGGCTCGAAGTTGGGGGGCCAGCAGGGCGGCGAAGTCGGGCCCCAGGGAGGGGGCGGTGGCGAAATCACCAGCCGGGCCGATGCGCAGCCGACCGGCCCCGTAGGCGCCGTGCAACGGATCGTGCAACACCCATTCCATGTAGGTGCGGAAGGGCACGGCGCCACCAGCTGCCTGCAGGCGCTGCTGCAGCCAGCTGGGCAACGATTGGCTGGCGGAGATCGGATCACCCACGGCAGCTGGTGGCCCTCGGGGAGAATGCAGGGCTACTGAAGCAGGCGAGATGGAGCGAATCGAGCGGGGCTGGGATGGATCAGTGGGCCAGGCCTGGTTAAGGCGCCTGGGGCTTCGCCTGGCCGGGCTGGCTGCCCTGCTGCTGTTGCTGCTTGGCGGCCTGCAGCAGCCGGCCTTTGCCTACGACAACCCCGACCTGCTGCCCGACCACCCCACACCGGTGATCGACCTGGCCAAGATCCTCACCGACAGCCAGCTCTCGAGCCTGGAAGGTCAGCTCAACGAGATTGAAAAGCGTTCGGGCTGGAAGCTGCGGGTGCTCACCCAGTACGACCGCACCCCAGGCTTGGCGGTGAAGGACTACTGGAACCTCGATGAGCGCAGCCTGCTGCTGATCGCCGATGAGCGGGGCGGCAACCTGCTCAATTTCAACGTGGGCGAGGCGCTGTTCGCGCTGATGCCCCGCACCTACTGGGTGGAGCTGCAAACCCGCTTCGGCAACCAGTATTACGTGCGTGAGCACGGCGGCGATGGGGCCATCGTGGCGGCCCTCGGTGCCGTGGAAACCTGCCTGGATCGCGGTGGCTGCCAGGTGGTGCCAGGCCTGCCCACGGAACAGTGGCTGCTCACCCTGGCCACCTCGATCCTGGGGGGACTGATCGTGGGCTTTGCCGGCTATCCCCGCCAACCCGGTCGACGGGTGGAGTGGGCCTGGGTGCTGCTGCTCTCACCCCTCTGGGTGATCCTGTTCGGCATCTTCGGTGTGGCACCGATCGTGACCCGCACCAATGATCTGCTGCCGCTGCTGCGCAACGGCCTCGGATTTCTGGGTGGTGCGGTGGGCGCCTATCTGATCGCCCAGCAAACGGTGGGCCGCAAGCGGGACGAAGAGGGAAGCGCCTGAACTCAGCGGCTGGGCTGGAGCTCGGAGGCCTCTCCAGCGCTAGCCAGCGATGGGTTCTCGAGGGCCCGCAGCTGGGCCAGGTTGGCTTCGTAGAAGCGGCGCAGCTGCTCGTAGCGCTTCACCGGTTGGCCGTAGTAGCTGCGGCCCGAAAGAGTGGGGAATGAGGCCCATTCCGGCGCCAACCTGGCGGCCAGCTGCGGCGTGAGTTCACCCTGATCCGCCATTTGGAGGGCACCGCGGCGCTGGATCAGATAAATGGCCCCTTGATCCTGGGCTTCAGCCCCGAAGCTGGGCAGGCCCAGGGCCCGGCTCACCATGGCCCAGGTAAAGGGCATGAACTGGTAGGCACCGGCGGCGGCGCTGGCATAGCGAGCCGAACGCACCACCCGGTCAGGGTGCTTCTCCAGCGAGGGCATCAGGCCGCCGCCAAACATGATGCGGTAGCCGATCTCGTGGCCATCGGCCCAGGTGCCTTCGGCAAAACGGATCGTGTTCAGCAGGGCGCGCCGCTCTGGGGTGAGTGCATAAACCCTGGGAACGACCGGGCTGAGGGGCGGCAACAGGGCCACTGCGGGGGCAGCGACGGCTCTGGACGCTGTAACAGGGGAAGCCTCAGAGGCTGAGGTGGCTCGGGCTGCGGGAGCAGCCAGAGACACAAATGCTGTTGCGGAGAGAAGGCCAGCCAGCAGGGGCGAGCGGAGATGACTCAGTCGAAGCAAACCGTTTTCTTCAAAGGACAGAACGGTGGGTGGGAACCGGTGATCCGAGAACTGAGGATCGAATCACATCACCGATGAATCGAAATGCTCTACCTGGCAACCAAATGTGGTGCCGGAAGGAAATTCGACTTGGCCGGCAATTTGTCGAAAAAACGCCGCAACATGTTTTTGACAGTGCCAATCACACGATTGTCCACCTGCTGTCAAAAATGCTACGCACGGTTCAGATCACTGTGCCCAACAAGGATTATGGTGAATCAATAGTCAGCAATTCCAACCTCATTCGATGAAATGATCGGCACTGCTGATCAGTAAAAACGCGCCCTCTCAGGCCGCAGGCCGCCATCCCTCAGGCCCCAGGCCGCCGTGCCAGCCCAGCAGCCAGCTTTTCCAGGCAAGCCGCAGCCGCTGCCGCCCCATCGCCAGGCAGGCATCCCTGCAGCGGCGGCAGCAGGGGCTGATCCAGCTGCCAGTCGCCGGCGAGGAGCTGCTCCTGGCTGAGCAGCCGATGCCAGCCATGGCGCTGCAGGGCAGCCTCGAGCACGGCGGCTTCGGCAAATCCCTCGCGATGAACCAGGTGGATCCCCACTCCCTGGCTGAGGGCTTCGCAGAAGGTGCTGTAGCCAGGCTTGCTGATCACCCGGCCGCAGGCGGCCATGGCATCGAGGGGCCGCCAGCCGTCGGGCAGCAGGCGGGCGTTGGGCTCCTGGGCCAGCCGCGGATCCACCACCACAAAGCGATGCCCAGGCCAGAGGCGCAGCAGGCCGGGCTCGAGCCCATAGCCCAGGCCGCCAAAGCAGATCAGCACGCAGGCCCCGCGCTCAGCGGGCAGATCCAGCAGCCGGCGCACGTGCTCGCCGTCCCAGCGGGGGGCGGCGGCGGTGAGCCCCACATCGGTGCGGGGCAGACCCCAGGGCATCGGCATCGCCAGTGGGCAGGCGATCAGATGGTTGCCGCGCCGATAGAGATCGAGGCAGTGCTGCTTCCAGCCGCTGAAGGCCGGCCCCATGGCGCCATAGATGGCATCCCAGCCGAAGCTGGCCTGCCACACCAGCGGCAGCTGCAGCTGCTCAGCCAGCAGCAGCGCCGCCGGCGGCACATCCGCCAGGATCAGCACCGGTTCACCCTGCTGCTCCAACCAGGAGGCCTCCCGCTGCAGCTGGGCAGGCAGCCTCAGCTCGAGCTCGGCCAAAGCCGTGAGCGTGGCCTCAGCATCGACGCCGAGGGCATCGGCCTGCACCACCCCCACATCCCAGCGGCAGGGGCGCAGCGTGTGGGGAACTGATTTGAAGGTGGCCGCCAGAAACGCGTCCGGCAGGGAGGTGGAGAGTACAAAGCGCCAGTTGCTCTGGCGCTGGGCCAGAACAGCGAGAACCGAGGCGATGCGGGCGCCATGGCCGAAACCATGGGCGCTGATGCACACATAAATCAGCATCGGCTCAGCA
>JAWOHV010000001.1:0-6331 GCA_046484965.1 Prochlorococcaceae cyanobacterium | reverse complement strand
TGACAAAGCCGCTGAACAAGGGGAACGCGGAGATCGACAATCCGCCGATCAGGGTGAACACAAAAGTCCAGGGCATCTTCCGGTAAAGCCCTCCCAACAGAGGCCGCGACCTTTGCCGGTGCGCCGATCCAGCAGGCCCAGGCCGAGGCCTGAATGCCCCGCCCGATGACAGACCCCAAACGACAGGAGACCCCATGACCAATGCCCCACCAAAGCGCACCCACAGCCAGCGCTACATCGATGCCCTCGGCTGGGCGGTTGAGCTGCACCAGCACCAGAGCCGTAAAGGCAAGCCCGTGCCTTACATCTCCCACCTGATCGCCGTCAGCGCCCTGGTGTGGGAAGACGGCGGCACTGAAGACCAGGGCCAGAGCCACGCCTCCATCCACCAGCGTTACGGCAAAACCGTGGCCGACATCGTGCAGGCCTGCACCGATACCGATGGGCTAACGGAGGAGGGGGCCGTCAAGGCGCCCTGGATCGAGCGCAAGACGGCTTATATCGAAAAGCTCGCTACCAAGCCCCAGGAGGCCTGGCTGGTGACCGCGGCCGACAAGGCCCATAACGCCCGCGACATGGTGCTCGATGCGGATGTCGATCCCAGAAGCTGGGATCGGTTTCGAGCAGGCCAAGGTGTCGGCTGGGCAGAGCGCCGAGGAGTGGGTAGCGCAATAACTGGAGCGGCCGGAGACGCATCCCAAGGATTAGTGCACGCTGCGCCCTCAGCACTGCTCATCGAGCTGGGGCGTGATCCGGGCGCGGCTCACCACCCAGCTGTGCGGCTCCGATCGGTTGCGGTTGATGATCAGCACCACCGTGCCGCAGGGAGGCTGCGCCCTGGGACGCTCCTCGGAGATCTCGTGGGCGACCTCGCTCATGCGCAGCAGCTCGCGCTTCTTCTGCAGGATCTCCAGCAGGTCCTCAGCGCTCCACTGGGCCTCCGCGTCATCACCGCATGGGTAGCGCCCGAGCAGTTCCAGGAACAGCACGGCCTGGATCACGGGCTGCCTGTCCTGATCCCAGACCAGGATCCGGTTCAGATCCACATGGTTCCTGTCGCGCAGCGTGCGGAACGGACCGTCCAGCAGCGCGCTGAGCAGGTTGTCGGAACCGTCCTCGTCCATCCGTCTGTCAGGGCATCAAGCCTTCAAGCCCATTCTCCTGGGCTGGCGCAGGGCTGCAACGGATTGTGGGCGGCGGGGGGCGACTGATTGCCGTGTTCCATGGCGGACACCAGAGCGGAGTCAGCCACGATGACGCCGGATTGAGCTTCAGCCCCGCCAGGTGGGCAGGCCGCCACTGACCAGGGTGCCGCGGTGACGCCATAGAGCCTCTGGGGTCACCACAATGCCGTGCTCAGCCGCCAGCGTGGCCGCAGCCTCGGTGGAGGCGGTTGCGCCCAGAGCCTGGGCAAAAGCGGAATCGCGCTCCAGCAACTCCTTGAGCTGGTGCAGGGCTGCAGCGGAAGGGTTCTCGGCCTGGGAGGCCGGCAGATCACTGGTGGCCATGGGACCTCCTTCTCGGATTGAAATAAGCCTAGTGCGATTACCCCGATCGGGCTCAGTTGTATTCACCGGGAGTGTCCTGCTTGGTCACCGTGACCCGGCCCACCCTTTGGCCTGAGAGCCGCAGCAGCTCATCACCGGAGAACTCGTAGCCGAGCCCTCAGCTGATCGAGGGACATGGCTGGCAATCGAGGCTTTCGTTGCGCAGGCCCGTGACCTCCTGGTCCACCTGGGCCAGGCGCTCCAGCACCAGGAGCAGATCCACAGAGGTGAGTTCGCCGTCGGAGCCCCACTTCAGGCAGGTGCGGCCCAGGCAATCCATGGCAACGGGCGTCTGGATGGAGTCCGTCATGGCGAACCTCCGGGTTGTCGTTGGATTCAGTCTCCTCGCTCAGGCCCACCCGCGATGCCCCCATACGGGGGCATCGCGGGTGGGGGTACTCAGAACCAGGCCAGCTGTGCCTCCTCACGGCTATTCACCCGCGCCTGGGGCGTGCGGCGCTGGAACTCCAGCCGGATCGAGCGCTCCTGCTCACCATCGGCCGCAACCGCCCGGATCGGATAGAGCTGCTCGCCGTCCTTGAAGGGCACGTGCACGCGGAAGGTGCCATCGGCCTCCAGGGGGATCTGCTGATCGCCGATGAACAGGATGGCGCTCGGTTCGGTGGCGCCGTAGACGATCAGCTCGGCATCGGCCACCAGCCAGAAGGAGCGCTGGCGCAGCAGGCCACTGCCGGATTCGTTGCGGCCGCTGGCCCAGAGGCCAACTCCCGAGGCGTTGAACATGCCGCTCTGATCCTTACTGAATTGATGCTCATGCAGCACCTCCGAACCGGTACGGCGGCTGCGGGCACTGCCGGCGCTGGCCAGCTGATACAGCCTTTCGTGCTGCACACCGCCACCGCCCGCGGGCTGGCTCACCGGTCCGAACGGCTCTTCCAGAGAGAAAGGCACAAAGGCATCGTCCACCACGGGGCTGGGCTCCTGGGCCGGCACCCGCGCCACCGACGACACCGCCAGCGGCAGCCAGCCGCCGCCGCCGCCGAGGCGATAGCCGAGCTCAACGCGGTAGTCACGATCGCTGAGCGGTATCGGCAGATACCACTCCCTGGCATTCGCCGGCACCACCAGCTCCTGCAGGGCGTGGGGATGGGAGGCGCCGAGCGGCAGGCCGGTGACATCGGCCACCCGCAGGCAGAGCTGCTGGCCGCCGGCGGCAGCGACACGCTCCAGGTCAGCGGAGCTGATGCTCCAGAACACGTAGGCCCACTGGGGATCGCGGGGCAGGAAGGTCACCTCGGTCATGGCCTCTGCGTCGGACGTCGGGCTGCTGGCCTCAGCTGGCTGTTCCTGGGCGCTCGCCTCAGGTTGGACCTGCGTCAACACCTCCACCAGCTGATCTTTGGCGAGGCGGGTGTAGCGCTGAACGCCAAGGCCTCGGGCAAGCTCCCGCAACTGGGCCACCGTCTTGGTGAGCAGGGAGGAACTGGAGGATGGAGAGGTCATGGCGCCACGGCTTCACATTCCGAAATAATCGCAGCATCAGCGCTGCCAGGGGACGCTCTGTCAGCAGACGGTGATTCCGGCGGGATCGCTCCAGCTCCCGGCAGGCAGCATTACTTCACTGCCGCCGCAGTGGCTCTGAGGCATCTGGCGCCACGAGCGCAGGGTTGCGTGGTCAGTCCAGTCGCCACGGAGGAGGGGCCATTGGTCCGTGGACACAAACAAAGCCAGCAGCCGAACGCGGCCCTGCCCCCCCCCGATCTGTGAACGCCTGTGAGGGCCTGCCGCGCTCCAGTACTCGCCACGCGTTGGATGGGATGGCACCGCTCCCGGAGAAGGGATGGCCGCTGCACGATTGAGCGTTGGTGAACTGGAAGCCCAGTACCCGCTGTATTGCAAAGCGATGCGCATCCTTGTGCGCGATGGCGTCAGTCTCAACAAGGCCCGCCGCACCGTCTGCTGGCAGAAGCTGGAGATCCTCAATCACTGCCTGCCGCGCCAGTACCGCGAACCGGAGCAGCTCTATCTGCACCTCCAGCGTGATCAGCTGGATCAGCCGGATCAACCCGCCGCGGCGCTCAGCCGCTGAAACTGATACCCAAGACCGCGGGCCGTGAGGATCAGCTCCGGGTTCTTGGCATCCAGCTCGAGCGTGAGGCACAGCCGCGCCACGTGCACGTCGACGACGCGGGTATCGGCATGGCGATCTGGCGTGGTGCCCCAGCCTGGCCCACCAGCAGCTCCAGCAGGCTGAACTCCATGGCGGTGAGCCCAGATCCGCTCGCCGTCGCCAAACACCTGCCGTTTACCCAGGTGGATCGTCAGACCACTGATCTCCAGCGCCAGCGCGCCTGGTGCCGATGGACCGGCCGAATCCTTCTGGGCGCTCTGCTGAGCCCGCTGCAGCACTCAGCGAATCCGGGCCTCCAGCTCCGTGAGCGAAAAGGGCTTCACCAGGTAGTCATTAGCACCCAGCTCCACCCCAGCAACCGGCCTTCCACCTGGTCACAGGCCGTGAGGCTTCGGTGTTGTTCCCGACACACACTCCTCTGCATACGGTTACCACCTGTGTGGAGAGGCAGAGCCGGGTGCCAGGCGAACTGGCATCGACTGGTAACCCGCCCTTGACATCAGAATTACCAGCAGAAAGTAACCCCATGCTGTTTTGTGCATAGAGTTGGCCATTGGAGAGAAGGAAATAGTCGTTAGCCATCGCGCTTTTACAACGCTGATCTGGAGCGATCGCCATGGGCCTGGAGGCCATCGCGATTCGCTAACAAGCGCCATCTCTTCAAAAAATCTTCATTGGCTCAACCGAGAGTAATTACCATGCAACAACTAGCCAAGGGCCCCAAAAGAACCCGAAACCACCAATACGCCGAGTCTGAGGGAGGAATGTGGGACTCGGAGGAATATGTGCTTCTTGACCCTAAAGTCATTGAGCCAGTTATGTATTTTGCCAGTCCTGAAAGTGAAGCTGGGTGGGGCTTTCACGCCCGCGCTGAGCTGCTGAATGGCCGCCTTGCCATGCTGGGCTTCGTGATCGGCGTAATCCTCGAACTCCTGACCGGTCAAGGGATTCTGCAGCAGATTGGCCTCTCTGCCTTGCTTCATCAGTCCTGATGAGCGATGCGCCTGTCAGTCGGCCCGTGCTCTCTGGCGGGCAGGAGGATTTAGCGACAATCCCCAGATGACGCGATCGCCCTCCTTGCTTTAGCCGCGCTGCTGGCCCTTGTGCACGCTGGCGGCTTTTTCCTTGAAATGAACTTATCTACCATACAGTCGTTGGCTATGACCCATTCAATTGCCGAAATTCTCATTGGCTATGTCTTTGTGACTGCTCTATTTGTTGGTCTGCCGACCATCGTGCTTGCCGTCGTCTTTTTGCCTGGCTTGATGCGCACCACCGGAGAAACAATCGGATCTTTTGATTGCCAGAAGGACGACACCGTTGTTGCCAAATCGATGAGAGTGCCCTCCCGGCGCGCTCGAAAACACCCCCTAACGATGGCCAATACGGCCTGACGAGGATGCCGCTTGGGCGCTTCTCATGAGGTGTCCAACCGGCAAGATCCATGCCCGAGGAGTTCACCCGAGCCAAGCATGGCGAGGTGTTTGGTTGGGCGAGAATGTTTTCTGCATTCTCCTTGACCGCGATCTCGATGTTCTGCCTTTGCAGGTTGTTCAGTGACAAGGGGGCCGAGGACGCTATGGGTTGAGGCTGCCTCCGGGGCATCGTCCAGCAATCCGAAAAAGGCGAGGAGCATGAGCGGATCCCTTGGCCACGCCCTGGGAAGACTCGCGCCTGCTTGGTGGCAATGCGGTGGCGCAGGCTGGAGCTGCTGCAGCGCTGCCAAGCGGCACTGGCGGCCAATGGCACGGCGCCGATGTAACGGCAGCTTGCGACCGCTGCCGTGATGCGCGAAGGATCCACACCAGGACGCGCCACTGGAAGGAGCATTCACTCAGAGCCCATCCCCTCAGCAGGCTGTTGGCACTTGCACAGCCCAGAAGCCAGGCCAGTGCAGGGAAGGGGGAGCCGCCGCAGGGGACAGACGGCAAGTGCTCCCTGCTGCAATGATCCTGAAAGCTGATCTCACTCTTCCTCGTCGGCTTCCTCGGTGCCGCGGATCGGCACCAGGCAGATCTGCTTTTTGCCGAGCCGGATCTCGAACTCATCGCCGGGCTTGAGATCCAGCATGGCCGTGTAGGCCTTGCCCACCTTCAGATTGCCGTTGCAGCCGAAGGCTTCCGCGCAGCGGTACTGCACCTTGGTGTTGTAGGCGAGTTTGCGGCCCCCGCGGTGAAGAGGCGTGTCGAATGTGACGTGGACCCCAGAAATCGGTCCAGGGTGAATGAGAGTCCTCAGCCGGCCAGACTGGGCCGGGGACTCGACCATGAAACGCACCAGGCACACAGCGGAGCAGATCATCCGCAAGCTCAAAACTGCCGAGCAGCTGATCGCCCAGGGCAAGACCGTCGCGGATGTCTGCCGTGTCATCGAGGTGACGCAGCCGACCTACCACCGCTGGAGACAGCAGTACGGCGGCATGCAGGCCGAGGAGGCCAGGCGATTGACCCAGCTGGAGAAGGAGAACGCCCGGCTCAAAAAGCTGTTGGCAGAAGCGGAGTTGGAGAAGGCGATGCTCAAGGACCTTGCCGAGGGAAACTTCTGAGCCCGGTACGCCGCCGCAGGGCTGTCACGGTCCTGCAGGAGCGTTACCGGGCTTCTGAGCGTTTCGTCTGCTGGGTTGTTGGACAGCAACGGAGCACCCAGCGCCATGCCGGCAAGGTTGTCGACGTTGAGGAGGCAAAGCTCCGGC
>JAWOHV010000278.1:0-3343 GCA_046484965.1 Prochlorococcaceae cyanobacterium | reverse complement strand
CAACAGCAGATCGTTGATCGCTTCTGCGGCGAAGACCACCGACCACTGAGCCTCGCTCATCAGGGCTGCGCCGCCAACCTGGCCCGCAGTTGATCGGCAGAGATCAATGCCCCATTGGCACGCTGCTGCAGCAAGACCTGCAAGGCGGCTCGATCGGCTTGGGCATCAGCCTCCTGCTGCTTCAGCAGGTCGCGGCCACCATCGCTTTGGCAAAGGCATGCTGATCTTCGCGGAGAGACACTGAACTCTTGACGACCACTGAATCACCACCCACAAGCACATCTCAGTGTTACTCAGTCACGCTGAGGTCCCAAGGGTCCGGGCCCGCTGGGGGACCGCTGCCCGAAGGCGTGCGGCGGATGTCCTTGAGCAGCAGCAGCAGGTGCTCGACAAAGCCCCTGGCCTGCTCCGATTCGGCATGAACCAACAAGCCACGGCAGCCGATGGCATCGCTGAGGCTGGCGAATTGGGGTCACCAACGCTGACTCCTATGGCCTGCCCCAGTAACAGCTGAATCTGGGCTGATGAGCGTGAGCCCTGGGAAGGCCTGGCGGTAGCGGCGTTGATCTCGGGTGAGGAGCGGGGTTCTGGCCACAAGGGCATGGGCGCCAATGAGGAAATCAGGGAGGATCATCTGGCGTTGACCACCACGCTCGCGATAGGCAGCGTGGGCTCTGGCAGCCAGATATGACGCCTCCCTGGGAATGGGGAGATAGTGATAGAGATGGGACGGTAAGAGGTTGTCGACGTTTTCAATCCGCTCAACGGCGAAGGCGATTTCGGCATAAACAATCGCGTTGATCGCGGCAGGGCCGACGTCGAGATGGTGCTGCAGGGCCTCGGTGCTCCAGGCACTCCAGATGGGATCCGCCGTGATCACATCGAGAAGCACGTTGGAGTCGACCATCACCATCAGGGATCCTCACCTCTGGTGAGGGCTAGCAACTCCTCGGTGCTCAGCCGCGTACGCACGCGAGCCTGGCGAAGGCGCTGGATGGCGTCTTCCCCAGGGCTAGGCGACGGGTTGGCTTTTTCGATCACCACGCGGCCATTCTCTTCTCGGAACTGCACGCTGGTATGGGGCAGCAGGCCGCAGCGCTCACGGATCTCCTGAGGAATGGTGACCTGGCCTTTGCTGGTGATTCGCATGGACCGCCAGACTTCTGGTAAGAATCTTACTCGGATCGGCTGCTTGAGCAGGGCGGAGCCGGGGTGCCTGCTGGGTGGGATCGTGCCAGACAAGTGCTCTGCTCGATCGCGTATTGCTGCACTCCTTTGTCGATCGTTGGATGCCAGCTCGCTGTTCAATGGCCGTCGCCACGGCGGCAGCGATGGAAGCGGCTCCCAGGAGGTCAACATGGCTGTAGCTCGGGATCCAGCCCTGCCGGTCAAGTCGAACTTTCACCGTAGCCAGCCCAAAACCTGATTTCAGGATAGTACAGGTAAACTAGCATGGCATCCGTGGAATCACGGAGCCCAGCGCCCTACCGCTCCCCCTTATCTCTCGCCAACAATCACCGTGGGATTGCCGCGCACGATGGCGTCGGGGCCGTTATTCAGGAGGAGCGCTACCGCTGCGCGGGCCTTCGGCTACAGAGCAAACCCAACCGCACCGCCGAGCACAAGTTGCAGAACACCGGCAACCCAGTCGGCTCGCTTCTCGGGGACGGGTCGAAAAAAGCTCAGAACCAGGATCAAGGCGGAAAACGCGGCAATGGCGCCGATCATCTGTTCAGATGCTCACCAAAGTTTCCCTCTGGTCGTCCTTCACGAACTGGAGCATGGCACCAGCCTCCTCCCGCTCCTTGACAAGCAGGTACAGGGCAAGAGCTCGACGGAACACGTCGGTCTTGGTGAGCCCCTCGGAGGAGGCAAGCAGGTCAAGGCGCTCGCTGAGGCGATCAGGCAGGCGCACCTCGAGGCGAGAGGAAGCCATCACGCATAACCGGCATATACACGGTAAATCCTACGAGTAAATCCGGCTTTTGAACGGAAAAAGCTTCGGAGCTCAACGCAGCTACTAGGGACGATCATGAGGCCGGCGGCAGCAACTCTGTAGCCAGCCCAAACCGTGGAATCGCGGATCGGCTTCGCGCGGCGCCGCCAGCGGACTGGGCCGGGCGAGCTGCCGGTGCCGGCGCAGCCTGTCGTGCTCTCCATCGCAACACCTGGCCTCACGACCTGCAGCCCTACCCGCGTGCGCAGGAAACAGTCGAGGGCTTGGCGGGGGGGGGCAGACGATCGGTTCGGTTTTGTGAAACGCGGTGTTCAACACCAAACAACGTGTTCAACACCAAACAACGGGTTCAACACCATCGGCACGCTGGTGCCCCTCTGCCTGGAGGGCCTTCATCAACAACAGCCATCTTCGGTGGAGGGGAGCCAGCGCAGATCGCGCTGCAGTTCCTGGCCCATGCGGCTGCCACCTGAGAGCAACGCCTGCAGTTCGGCCGGTGTGAGCACCAGGGCATCACAACTGAGGGGCAGGCTTGCCAGCGGCCAGTGCTGGAGCCGCTGATATTGGGGACCAGCGGCGGCGGTGTCGATCAGCAGCAGATCCAGATCACTGCCCACACCCGCCGTACCCCGGGCATAGCTCCCGAACACGCCAACGCGCTGGAGGCTGGGGCGCAGCCGGCGCTGGGCTTCGGCCCAGGCCTCAACCTCCTGCAGCACCTGCTCAGGCCGGGGCCAGCGCAGAACGGATTGCGTCAACGAGCGCACGGGCATGACAAAGGGCGGCGAGGGCCTGGGCGATGGGGGGAGGCAGATCGCGGAACGAACGGCCGAGGCCATGGCCCCAGCTCTGCTGGCCGTGGTGAAGATGCAGGGCCTTCAAGGCTTTTTCCACAGCCTGATGGCAGGCGAAACAAGCCCACTCGTGGTGGCCGGCGCCGGCGCTGAGCTCGGCTTGGGCCAGGTCGGCCTGGGCCTGATGCAACCAATCGGCGGAGCGATTCATGGCTGCAGTCTGGTGCAGGGCGAAGGGGGGCCAATGCTTGAGTCGGCGGAGGGTGGAGGGCTAAAGCCTCAGACCTCGTCACTGTTTTGCAGCAGGCGGGTTTTGCAGCAGGCGGACCAGCATCCGGCGCTGGTGATCTTGGCCACCAAAGAACACGGCCAACACCTGGATTTCCCGCTGCCCAGCGCGTGGAAGAAACCAATAGACAGCACGATCCAGAGCCAGATGGCGAAGGCCAGGCAGCAGATCATCCTGTGATTCTCCGCGGAAGGGAGCGGTAGCCAACCGTTCGGCGGCAGTGATGATCGCCTCGATGCGCACCTCGGCGTGCCGCTTGGCCTCAGCCAGTGGCTCCCCAAAACCGCAGTAGGACTGGGTGAG
>JAWOHV010000259.1:0-7404 GCA_046484965.1 Prochlorococcaceae cyanobacterium | reverse complement strand
GCCACCATCGCTGCGGCGTTGGTGGCGGCGCTGGGGGTGAATCCGGCGGATGATCGGGCCTGAAGCGCCCGACCAAGCGGCTCAGAAGTACACGTCCACGTTGCCGCGGCCGCTGGTTTTGAGCCAGTTCTGGGCCTCGATGTAGTTGTTGGGCGCCATGCGGATCGCTTTGCCCCAGTAGTCGGCGGCCTGGTCGAAGCAGCGGTCGGCCTCATCGGCGTCACCGCGCTCCTGGGCGATCGAGCCGAGGTGGTGGTGAATCACCGCGATGTTGTTGAGCACCTGGGGCATCTTGCTGTTGAGGGCAAGGGCCTGGCCGTAGAAGTCGAGCGCCTTGGGGTGGTCGCCGTTGCTGGCGAACACCAGTGCCATGTTGTAGAGGATGTAGGCCCTGTCATTGGGGTCGTCTTCGAGGGTGAGCGCCTCCTCGTAGTTCTCCAGGGCCTCGGCATACTCGCCATCGGCCTGGGCGCTCATGCCATCGCGGTAGTAGGCGAAGGCCTCCTTGGCGCGCCGGTTGGTGGGCAGCACCTTGAGGATCAGGTCGGCCATCACCGTGAAGCTCTTGTCGATGAAGTTGTCGTTGCGTTGGCTGCGGGGCACGGCGGCTGGGATTGGAGACTGTCGTGCGGCCATCCTGACCCGTGGCGCCGTCAGCTGCGGCACACCCGCTTCGGATCCCTAGCGTGACGGCCCCAGCCATTGGCCGCCATTTCCGCATCCGCCCTCAGCAGAGCCCCCGGGCCAGCCGCAGCGCCGCTGCTCCTGGAGGTGGAGGGGATGAAGTGCGGCGGCTGCGTGCGGGCCGTGGAAGAGCGGCTGCTGGCCCAGCCCGGAGTGGCCGAGGCCAGCGTCAATCTGCTCAACCGCACGGCCTGGGTGGCCCTCAACCCCGAAGGCGCCAACGCTGAGCTGCCCGAGCAGGCGGCTGAACCGCTGCTGGCGGCCCTGGCTGGGCTGGGGTTTGAAGCCCGCCTGCGGCAGCAGGGGGCATCGCTGGCGGCCGAGCAGCAGGGAAAGGCGGATTGGTGGAGCCGCTGGCGTCAGCTGCTGGTGGCCCTGGTGCTGTTGCTTGTTTCGGTGGTCGGTCACCTGGCCGAGAGCGGCGCGGCGGCGGGCCACGGTCACGGCTATGGCCACGGCCTTGATGCCGGCTTGGCGGGCTGGCTGCCGGCCTGGCTGGCCAACCTCGGCGTTCACGCTCTGGTGGCCACGGCGGCCCTGCTGGGGCCTGGCCGCACGATCCTGATCCGCGGTGCCCGCGCCTTCGCCGCCCTCAACCCCACGATGGATTCGCTGGTGGGGCTGGGCATGGCCAGTGCCTACCTCACCAGCCTGGTGGGTTTCCTCTGGCCGGCCTCCGGCTGGCCGTGCTTTTTCAACGAGCCGGTGATGCTGCTGGCCTTCGTGCTGCTCGGCCGCTTCCTGGAGGAGCGGGCCCGCAACCGCACCGGCGATGCGCTGTCTGCCCTGGCGCGCCTGCAGCCCGAGCAGGCCCTGCTGCTGCTCGGCGATGGCCCGCCGCGGCCCGTGCCGGTGGGCGGCTTGCGCCCTGGCGATCGCATCCAGGTGCTGAGCGGTGATCGGCTGCCCGTCGACGGGGTGGTGCTGGAGGGCCATTCCCACCTCGATGCCTCCAGCCTCACCGGCGAGCCCCTGCCGTTGGAGGCAGCGCCGGGGGTGGAGCTCTGCGCCGGCAGCCTCAACCTCGAGGCCACCCTGGTGCTGCAGGTGCGCCACTGCGGCGCACCTGCAGCTGGTGGAGCAGGCCCAGGCCCGCAAGGCCCCGATCCAGCGGCTGGCGGATCGGCTGGCCGGTCGTTTCGCCTGGTTTGTGATCGCCCTGGCGCTGGCCACCTTCCTGTTCTGGTGGCTCTGGGGCGCTGCCTGCTGGCCCCAGGTGCTGGCCGCCGGCCATGGGGCGCCGGGCCACCCGGCCGGCCCCGCTGGCCTGGCCCTGCAACTGGCCATCGCCGTGCTGGTGGTGGCCTGCCCCTGCGCCCTCGGCCTGGCCACGCCCACTGCGATCACCGTGGGCAGCGGTCTGGCCGCCCGCAGAGGTTTGCTGTTCCGCGGCGGTGATGCGATTGAAACGGCCGCCTCCCTGCGCACCCTGCTGTTCGACAAGACCGGCACCCTCACCCTCGGGCGGCCGCTGGTGCAGCAGGTGCTGCCCCTCTCTGGCGAGGCCGATCGGCTGGTGCAGCTGGCCGCCAGCCTCGAGCAGCAGAGCCGCCATCCCCTGGCCCATGCGCTGCTGCAGGAGGCTGGTCGGCGCGGCTTGCCGCTGCTGCCGGTCACGGCCGTGCGGGTGGAGGCGGGACAGGGCCTGGAGGGACGCCTGGCCGGCCCCGAAGGCGCCCGCCTGCGGGTGGGCCGGCTGGGCTGGCTCGCGGCGATGGGCGTGGATGTGGGTGTGGATGTGGGCGGGAAGGCGGGCGGGGAGGCGGGCAGCAGTGTGCTGGCCGTGGCCGAGGACGACCGCTTTCTGGGCCTGGTGACGGTTGACGACCTGCCGCGTCCCGATGCGGCCCTCACCCTGGCGGCCCTGCGCCAGCGGGGCCTGCGGCTTGGCCTGCTCAGCGGCGATCGTCGCGGATCGGTGCAGCAGCACGGCAGCCAGCTGGGCTTTCGCGATGGCGAGCTGGCCTGGGAGCTGCGGCCGGAGCAGAAACTCGAGCAGCTCGAGGCCGCCCGCTGCCACGGTCCGGTGGCGATGGTGGGCGACGGCATCAACGATGCCCCCGCCCTGGCTGCCGCCGACCTCGGCATCGCCGTGGGCACCGGTACCCAGATCGCCCAGGACAGCGCCGATCTGGTGGTGCTCGGCGACCGCCTTGACGGGGTGCTCGAGGCCCTTGAGCTGGCGGCAGCCACGATGGCCAAAGTGCGCCAGAACCTCGCCTGGGCCTTTGGCTACAACCTGATCGCGCTGCCCCTGGCCGCCGGCGCCCTGCTGCCGAGCACCGGACTGCTGCTCTCACCGCCGCTGGCGGCCCTGTTGATGGCGCTCAGTTCGATCACGGTCGTGGTGAACGCCCTGCTGCTGCAGCATGGGGCGGCCTTGCCACGCCGTTGATGGGCCCGGTTCAGCCTGCCCCCGGGTGCTTCCTGGTGCTGGAGGGCATCGATGGCTGCGGCAAGAGCACCCAGCTCGAGGCCCTGGCCCGCTGGCTGCCCAGCAGCGGCTTGATGGCCCCCGGGGCTGAGCTGCTGATCACCCGTGAACCGGGTGGCACACCGCTGGGCCAGGCCCTGCGTCAGCTGCTGCTGCACCCGCCGGCCGATCTGGCCCCGGGCAACACGGCTGAGTTGCTGCTCTATGCGGCCGATCGGGCTCAGCACGTGGAGCTGCTGATCGCGCCGGCCCTGGCCGCCGGCCACTGGGTTCTGAGTGATCGTTTCAGTGGCTCCACCGCGGCCTACCAGGGCTACGGCCGCGGCCTCGACCTGGAGCTGATCGCCAGCCTCGAGCAGATCGCCAGCGCGGGCCTGCGGCCGGAGATCACCCTCTGGCTGGATCTGCCCCTGGAGGCGGCGCTGCAGCGCCGCGGCCATCGCCCCGCCGACCGCATCGAGGCCGGCGGGGAGCGGTTTTTGCAGCGGGTGGCGGAGGGCTTCGCCCAGCTGGCTCAGGCGCCCAGCTGGCGGCGCATCGACGCCGCACGCCCTGCGGCTGAGGTGAGTGCGGCGATCCAGGCGCAGCTGCGGCTGGCGTTGGGGGCGCCGCCATGAGCGGCCTCTTCGCCAACCTGGTGGGTCAGGGGCAGGCTGTGGCCCTGATGCAGGCAGCTCTCGATCAGGGCCGGCTGGCGCCGGCCTACCTGCTGGCAGGCGCCGATGGGGTGGGCCGGCGGCTCGCCGCCAAACGCTTTCTCGAGGGGGTGATCGCCGGCCCAGCCGGCGATTTGGCGATCCGCCGCCGCCTTGAGGCCGGCAACCATCCCGACCTGCTCTGGCTGGAGCCCACCTACCAGCACCAGGGCCAGCTGGTGCCGGTCTCCCAGGCCGAGGCCCAGGGCGTCAACCGGCGGGCCCTGCCCCAGCTGCGCCTGGAGCAGGTGCGGGAGGTGTCCCGCTTTCTGGCCCGCCGGCCGCTCGAATCGCCGCGCGGCCTGGTGGTGCTGGAGGCGGCCGAGGCGATGGCCGAGGGGGCGGCCAATGCCCTGCTCAAGACCCTCGAGGAGCCGGGAGATGGCCTGCTGCTGCTGATCAGTGCTGCCCCGGGGCAGCTGCTCAGCACGATCCGCTCCCGCTGCCAGTGGATCCCCTTCCAGCGCCTGGATGCCGGTGCCATGGCCCAGGTGATGGCCCAGGTGATGGCCTCAGCGGCAATGGAGCTGGAAATGGAAGGGGCAATCGAAGCAGCAGGCGCCAGCGCTGGGGCCGATAGCGCCGAGCTGCTGGAGCTGGCCGCCGGCTCGCCGGGGGCGCTGCTGCACCATCGCCGCCAGTGGCAGGCCCTGCCGGCCGGCCTGGCCGAGCGTCTGCTGGCTCGGGAGCGGGATCCGCTGGCGCTGCTGGGCCTGGCCCGCGACCTCAGCGAGGCCCTCGATGTGGAACAGCAGCTGTGGCTGCTCGATTGGTGGCAGCTGGTGCTCTGGCGCCAGCTGCGGCGCCCCGAACCGCTGCATCGGCTCGAAAAGCTGCGCCGCCAGCTGCGCAGTTACGTGCAGCCGCGGCTGGCCTGGGAGGTGTGCCTGCTGGCCAGCGCCACGGAGCCCTAGATGCCCTAGATGCCCTAGATGCCCTAGATGCCCTAGATGCCCTGGATCCCCCCTAGATGGCAGCGAGCTTCTTGGCCCCTTCCACCGCCTTGGAGCGCTTCTGGCGGGCTTCCTTAACGGTTGCTTCCATCTCTGCGAGCTGGTCGCCGGTGGGCAGCTCCAGGCAGTAGCCGGCGCCATACACCGTTTTGATGAAGCGGGGTTTGCGCGGCTCGGGTTCGAGCTTGGTGCGCAGGTGACGCACGTGCACCCGGATCGTTTCGATGTCGTCGTCGGGTTCGTAGCCCCACACCTCCTTGAGGATCAGGGAAGGTGCCACCGTCTGGCCGTGGCGCTGCAGCAGGCAGTGCAGCAGCTCGAATTCGAGGTGGGTGAGGCGCACCGGCTGGTCGAACCAGATCGCTTCGAAGCGCTCGGGCACCAAGGTGAGGGAGCCGTAGCTGAGGATCTCGCTGTGCTTGCTGCTCAGGGGCGCACGCTCGCAGCGCCTGAGCAGCGCCTTGATCCGCACCATCAGCTCTTCGAGGTCGAAGGGTTTGGTGAGGTAGTCGTCGGCGCCGGAGTTGAAGCCGCTCACCTTGTCCTTGGTGCCGCCCAGGGCGGTGAGCATCAGGATCGGGATGCGGGCGGTGCGCTCATCGCGCCGCAGCCGCTGGCAGAGGGTGAGGCCGTCGACCTTCGGCAGCATCAGGTCGAGCAGGATCACATCCGGCAGGTATTGCAGGGCCAGGGCCTGGCCCTTGATGCCATCCTCCGCCCGCTGCACGTCGAAGCCGCCATGCTCAAGGTGGCCGGCCACCAGCTCGCGCATGTCCCGGTCGTCTTCGATCAGCAGGATGCAGGGCTTCATAGGGGTGCGGGTGCCAGGGGCGCGGTTCCCAGATGGGCGGTTCCCAGAGCCGCGCTGCCCGGGGATGGCCGGCCCGCCTTTGCAACGGGCTTGGGGCTGGGGGGCACTCTGGAATCGGAATGCTCCGGATTCTCTACGGTTTTCGCAACTTTTGCACCGCCCCGCAGCGATTGAAGGCGCTGCTGCTGCTGTTGCAGCTGCAGCGATGCCCCTGGGTGCCTGGGCGGCAGCAGGACGGGAGCAATTCCTGACATGAATTTTTAGAACTTTTTCCCTGCAAATTGCTGTTACCTGCTGTCACCTCTGCAAGGCGAGTCAACAGCATCAGGCCTGGCGCCAGAGCCAAGCTGAAAACCCTCAGGCCCTGCTGGCCTGCTGGTGTGAAAAAACTCCCCGGGCGGGATTCGAACCTGCGACCAATCGGTTAACAGCCGACCGCTCTACCACTGAGCTACCGAGGATTGACTGCCGAAACCTACCCTTCGGCCCTGCCGGCCCGCAAGGGGGTGAGCTGCCGGCGCAGCCCTGGCCCGTCCTGCCAGGGCCCCACGTGGCCGCCGTCCATGCGGGCGGCGGCATCACAGGCATCCAGTTCCTCGAGCCGGTGGGTGATCCAGAGGGCCGTCAGCGGTGCCTCTGCCCGGCTGCAGAGGGCGCGGATCAGGTTGAGCACATCGGCCTGGCTTTCGGGGTCGAGCAGGGCGGTGGGCTCATCGAGCAGCAGCAGGCTGGTTTCGCTGGCCAGGGCGCCGGCGATCGCCAGCCGCTGTTTCTGGCCGCCGCTGAGGGTGTGGATCGGTCGCTGCTCCCAGCCCGCCAGGCCCACCTGCTGGAGCGCCTCGGCCAGGCGGCGGCGGCGCTCGCCGGCGGGCAGAGCCGCCGGCAGGCCCAGCTGCAGGTCGCTGCCGCAGCTGGGGAGCAGCAGCTGGTGGTCGGGGTTCTGGAACACCAGGGCCGCTTTGAGCGGCGTGTGGATCGCTCCCTGCTGGGGATCGAGCAGGCCAGCGATCAAGCGCAGCAGGGTGCTCTTGCCGCTGCCGTTGCTGCCCACCAGCATCCACAGCCCCGGTCGCGGGATCACCAGCTGGCAGTGGCTCAGAGCCCGCTGGCCGTTGGGCCAGGCAAAGCTGAGCCTCTCCACCAGCAGCGGGGGCTCGGCGGGGGCTGGGCCGGCTGCCGCAGGGGTCACCAAGAACGTGCTCAGCTGTCGAAAGAGAAGCCCGGGCGCTTGCTGGTGCCGCCGCCGCCGGCGCTTTTCTCAAACATCTGCACCGCCACCAGCTCGCTGGTGAGCAGGCTGATGCGCTTGTGCTCCTCCTTCTCGCAGCTCAGCTCCAGCAGGCGCGGCTGGCTGTTTTCAAGGGCCTGCCGCACCTCCTGGTAGAGGGCCTGGGCATCGGCCAGCTCCTTGCGCTGGACGGCCACCGGCATGGGGCTGAGCTTGATGCTGAGCTCGACGATGAACACAACGGGCGGGCAAACGGCCAGGGCTCACTCTGGCGAATGGCGGCAGCGGCTGAACGGGGCGCGGCGGCGCTGGGTGCAATTACTCATTTTCCCCATCTCCCCAAAGTGATTGCTCGCACTGGGGCCGGCCTGCCCATACAGTGCGGTTGTAAAGCTTCATGAAGCCCTTATGACGATCGCTGTAGGGCGCGCACCAGCGGCCCGGGGATGGTTCGACATCCTCGACGACTGGCTCAAGCGCGACCGCTTTGTTTTCGTGGGCTGGTCTGGTCTGCTGCTGTTCCCCACCGCCTACCTGGCGCTGGGCGGCTGGCTCACCGGCACCACCTTCGCCACCTCCTGGTACACCCACGGCATTGC
>JAWOHV010000257.1:0-5452 GCA_046484965.1 Prochlorococcaceae cyanobacterium | reverse complement strand
ACCGCGAAGCGGGCCACATCCTGGGTGTTCATGTAGGCGATCGGCGTTGGTGTTCCGCTCACCCAAACCGTTTGGCTCTCGAGCACGGGGATGGCGCACTGGCTGATCAGGCCCTGCATGAAGGCCACCCCCCGCAGGATCGTGTAGTCGAAATCCGAGGCGATCAGCTGCTGCTCAAAGCAGTATTTGATGTCCATCAGGGGCACGCTGCGGTGCCGCTCGGCATTGAGCAAAGAGAGAAAAATGAACCGCCGCAGGCCACTCTTTCTGCAGGCCGCCAGCAGGTTGAGCTTGCCCTGCCAGTCGATGTCGTAGACGCTGGCGTTATCGGTGGCCCTGGCCGTGGCGGCATCGATCACGGCCTCCTGCCCCTCGAGGGCGTAGTCGAGGCTTTCGGGTTCCAGCAGGTCACCGCGGGTGAGCTCGCAGCCCCACTCCTGCAGGAAAGCCGCCTTGCGCGGGGAACGCACCATGCAGCGCACCTGATGGCCGGCATCGAGGGCTCTCCTGGCGATCTGACGCCCCAGGGTGCCCGTGCCTCCGACGACCAGAACCTTCATCCAGTACCTGCCTCAGCGACCTTCAAGCGTGGCGAGCCTAGGGGCAGGCCTGGGCCGCCGCGCCGGGCCCAGAGCCCGCCTGGAGCATGCCTCAGTCGCCCTCAAGCTTGAGCAGCAGGGCACCGCCGATCAGGCCCACGGGAATCAGCACCCAGAAGATGGCAACAATGCCGAAGATTTCAGAGGCCATGGGCCGGCTACCAAGGGGCTACCTATCTAGCGCGGCGCCGTGGTCCTCAGCCACTCCTGCCGCCAGAGCTGAGGCAACCTGCAGCACTTGCGGCCAGGGGGCATCGGTGCGCACCTGGCCGGCCATCACACCACTGGCCTGGGCTGCATACCCCCTCTGGCGCAGCGCTTTCACCAGGGCGGCCAGCGGCGGCGGACCGCCAGCGAGCTGCCGGGCGATCAGGGCCGTGGGCCAGCAGCGGGCCGGCACACCGGGGTCGGCCGCCAGCTGGGCCAGCAGCCTTGCCCCCCGCTTCCCCAGGCTTGCGGGCAGGGCTGTGGCCTCCGCGGCCATTGCCGCCAACGTGGCCGGATCCTGCAGCGGGCCGATCCAGAGCGGGCCGGAAATCGCCAGCCCGCCGCCCGCTGGGCGAGCACCACAAGCACAGGGCGCCCAGCCCCGCAGCCGCAACAAGCTCTGCACCTGCTGGTCGCCGCAGCCATGGCAGAAGGCGAGCAGGCCAAGGGAAGCCTCTTCAGCTGTGGCGAGGCGGCGCTGCAGCTGCACCGCCGTGCGGAAGGTGCGCCCTTCACTGAAACAGAACAACGGCCGGATGCCGCGCCCGATCGCCCAGGCGGCGCGGGCCACCACCCCCAGCTGCAACCTCAAAGCCAGCTCCCAGCCAGCGGGGTGGGCCCGGGCCGCCGCCCCATAGCGGCGCAGGGCGGCGGGCCTGTCGTGGCCGGTGGGGGAGCGGCCGTCGGTACTGGCCAGATACAGCACCCCGCCGAAGGCCACCGCCTCGAGGGCAAGGGGAACCAGGGCGCTGGGGCAGCCAAAGGCATCGAGATCCACCAGCGAAAAGCGTTCAGAGCGCCCGAGGCAATCGGCGAGCAGCGCCTGGGCCGTTTGCGCCGTGATCCTCAGGGCCGCCCCCGCAGCCGCCAGGGACGCCAGGTTGTGCTGCAACAGCGGCAGGCGATCGGGGTCGGCATCATTGGCCCAGAGCTCAAAAGCTTCCAGAGCGGCGCCGGCCTCGAGGCCATACCGGGCGGAGCGGATGCCGCAGCCCGCCATCGCATCGAGCACGCGCAGGGGGCCGCTGCGGGCCTGATGGCGCGCCAGCAGCACCCCCAGATCCCTGGCCGGCCTTGAGTCGAGGCGGAAAAAGCCCGGCCCCGGCCGGCAACTCACCAAACCTTCGCAAACGTCCTGGCCTTGGTCATAGTGGGTTGAGTCGGCCGCGATCTCCAGTTCCCTTGCTGAGTGCCACCTCCCAGCCTCGGGCACCAGCCAGCGAACACTCCCAGGGAGCAGGTCGCGACTGGGGCCAGCACCACAGCTGGCGCTGGCGCGGCCTCGACTGCCATTGGCGCGTTCTCGGCCCCGAGAGCGGACAAGCCCTGGTGCTGGTGCATGGCTTCGCTGCCGGCAGCGGCCACTGGCGCCACAACGCCCCGGCCCTGGCGGAGGCCGGCTGGCGTGTTTATGGGCTCGACCTGGTGGGTTTCGGAGCCTCCGAGCAGCCCGGCCACCACCGCCTCCAACGCCTCGACAACCGGCTCTGGGCTCGCCAGCTGCAGGCCTTTCTGGCGGAGGTGGTGCAAAGCGACGCGGTGCTGGTGGGCCATTCGCTCGGGGCCCTCGTTTGCCTCAGCTGCGCCGTGTTCTTCCCCCACTGGGTGCGGGCATTGGTGGCAGCCCCTCTGCCCGATCCCACCCTGCTGCTGCCGATTCCGGCCCGGCGGCCCCGCTGGCGCCGGCAGCTGCAACGGCTGCTGGTGCACCTGCTCTGCCGGCTGCTGCCCCTCGAGCTGATCGTGCCGCTGCTGGTGCACTCCCCCCTGCTCGATCTGGGCATTCAGGCGGCCTACAGCACCCCGGTGATCGGCGACAGCGACCTGCGCCATCTGATCGCCTGGCCGGCCCGCCGCCCGGGGGCGGTGCGGGCCCTGCGGGCGATGAGCATCGCCATGGCCCTGCGCCCCCGCGGCGCCACGGCAGCCGACCTGCTGCCCCGCCTGCGCCAGCCCGCCCTGCTGGTGTGGGGCCAGCAGGACCGGCTCGTGCCGCTGCCGGTGGCCGAGGAGGTGAGCCAGTTGCGGCGCGACCTGCCGCTGGTGCTGCTTGAACAAGCCGGCCACTGCCCCCACGACGAAACGCCGACCCCCTTCAACCGCCTGCTGCTCGGCTGGCTGGCCCAGTTGCCAGAGGCCGGCGAGGAGGCCGGCGAGGTGCCCGCCGCGTAACTTGGGGGAGGATCAACCGCGCATCGCTCCGGGTAGGCAACGAACGGCCATGAAGCACACCCTTTCGGTGCTGGTGGAAGACGAATCTGGAGCCCTCAGCCGCATCTCCGGTCTGTTTGCCCGGCGCGGCTTCAATATCGAGAGCCTGGCCGTGGGGCCCGCCGAGCAGGCAGGTGTTTCGAGGCTCACGATGGTTGTTGAGGGCGACGATCGCACCCTCCAGCAGATGACCAAGCAGCTCGACAAGCTGATCAATGTGCTGGCGGTGACCGACCTTTCGACCACCCCAGCAGTGGAGCGGGAGCTGATGCTGCTCAAGGTGGCTTCAAACCCCCAGAACCGCGGCGCGATTTTTGATCTGGTGCAGGCGTTCCGCGCCAAGGTGGTGGATGTGGCCGATGACGCCATGACCCTGGAGGTGGTGGGCGATCCCGGCAAGCTGGTGGCCCTCGAGCAACTGCTGGAGAGCTTCGGCATCCTCGAGATCGCCCGCACCGGCAAGGTGGCCCTGGTGCGCGCCTCAGGGGTGAACACCGAACTGCTCAAAGCAACGGCGATCGGCAAACGGGTTCCCGCCTGATTCGGCGGTCAGGGCTTCAGGGACGGGGCTTCAGGGTCGGGGCTTGACGAGGGTGCCGCCCTCAAGCAGCACGGCCTTGGTGAGGCGATCGCCCTGCTGGATCCGGTCCACCACCTCCATGCCCTTGCTCACCCGCCCGAAGACGGCGTAGCGCCCATCAAGCTCAGGCAGCGCCTCGAGCGCCACATAAAACTGACTGCTGGCGGAATTGGGATCACCCGAGCGGGCCATCGCCAGCGCTCCACGCTGATGCTGCAGGGCCAGCTGCCGAGTTTCTGCGGCACTGGTGATCGGCTGGCCATAGCGGGGGGAGCCCTCGCCGCTGAGCTTGAGCTCCAGCGGGATCAGCCTGGCGGCACCGCTGCTCGGCTCGATGAAACTGCCGGTGCCGTACTGGCTGGCCGGCACCTTGGGGTCTGCGCTCAGCGGGTCACCGCCCTGAACCACGAATGGCACGGGTTCCCGCACGACGCGGTGAAACACCGTGCCGTTGTAGGCGCCCTTCTGCACCAGATCCACGAAATTGCCGGCCGTGAGTGGGGCCGCATCGCCATCGAGGCTCAGCTGCACCTCACCGCGGCTGGTCTGCAGGCTCACCAGCGCCTTGCCCTTCAGGCAGGGGCTGGTGGAATTGCCGCAGCCAAGCAAAGCCTGCGTCTGATCGGCCGCGCAGGCGCTCAGGCCAAGGGGAAGCAGCAGCAGGGCGGAGGCCAGCAGGGCAAGGCGCAGCCAGGCAGAGACACGCGGCACGGGGGCAGAAAACACAGAACAAGCTTGCAAAGGGATGGCTAAGGGATGGCTAAGGGATGGCTAAGGGATGGGCTGACAGCGCAGAGCCCTGCTCAGACCCCCTCCAGGGGCACCGCCAGGAAGCGGGCCAGCTGGGCCCCCTCCAGCTCCAGCTCCTCCAGCGCAATCGGCTGCCCCACGCGGGTGAGCGGCAGGTCACGGCGGCCCATCAGCCGCAGGGCGAGGCGGCGGCGCGGGCTGAGGCCCTCGCGCACATCCACCTTCACCGCCTGCACATCAGCGAGGGGGAACTCGAAGCGGATCAGCTGGCGGAAGCCGCGGCGGCTGATCACCGCCGTGCCGGCGTTGCGATCGAAGCGGTTGCTGCCGGCGCCCACATCGATCACGATCACACTCCAGAGATAGGTGGCCAGCAGCACGGCAGCCAGGCCGTAAAGGCCCATCACCAGGCCCTGGGGCACCCAGGCCAGCGCCGCCGGATGGCCAATCGGCAACAGATCGATGCCCAGGCGGCTGGAGATGCTCGTGAGCAGAAAACCGACGCCACCCAAACTCACCACCGCAGCCAGCAGGATGTTCGAAAAACGTCGCGAGCCCAGCACAGGCTGCTCGAACAGCCCAGCCGCCTGGGTAGCCGAGCCTGAGTTCGGGGCTGAGTTCGGGGCTGAGTTCGGGGCTGAGTTCGGGGCTGAGGGAGCCGGAGCCATCGGGGCCTGCAGGGCTTACTTGATTGCCCATCCTGGCCTGCGCAGGGCAGGGGGAGGGTCTCCGCACCAGCCATCGCCGCCCACATCAATGGCAAGAAATACCTAAAGATCTCCGGCAGAAGCGCCGCCACGGCTGTGATTTCAGCCCGTTGCATGCGCCCGCGCCGCGAGCGGGAACGTTGTTACCATCGCCGGGTAATCCACACAGCACAGCGGGTTTCCGCCCGCCTCACCCTCGTTTCACCCATGACGATCGCTGTAGGGCGCGCACCAGCGGCCCGGGGATGGTTCGACATCCTCGACGACTGGCTCAAGCGCGACCGCTTTGTTTTCGTGGGCTGGTCTGGTCTGCTGCTGTTCCCCACCGCCTACCTGGCGCTGGGCGGCTGGCTCACCGGCACCACCTTCGCCACCTCCTGGTACACCCACGGCATTGC
>JAWOHV010000231.1:0-11372 GCA_046484965.1 Prochlorococcaceae cyanobacterium | reverse complement strand
GACTACGAGCTGAGAGAGATCGAGTTCGATCGGAGAGAGATCGAGTACAAGCAGAGAATGCAGCAGCTGAAGATCGAAGAACAGCAGCGCTCGATCGCGCACGAGCAGAGGATGAGGCAGCTCAAGAGCGAGACCGCGCAGCTCAACGAACTCAACTCCAAGCTCGATGCGCTCTTGTGCAGCTCCAGCACCAGCTCGCCCCCACCCAAGAGCACACCCAGCAACTCCGAGGCTTGATCGCCTTCCTGCTCGAGTACCGTCCGTTCGCCTGAGGGGTGCAGATCGTCAGTGAGGGTGCCTCCGGCTTGTGATCAGCAGCAGGCCATTGGCGCCGGTCTGGGCCAGCCGCCACGATCAAGGCCGCTTCGCATGTTGGAAGGCATCGATCTCGGCCGGATCCAAGTTGTGCGGGCCCAGGCCCGCTTCCAGGCAAGCGATGGCTTCGTTGTTGAGGCTGTTAGGCGGGCATGGATTGGCTCAGCGCTGCAGTTCCCCCGGCCGTTACTAATGTATGCTGTATACATCAGTAGTTAAGCCATGCAGCGCACGCAGATCTACCTCTCCGAAGCGGAGCGGTGCGGCCTGCAGGCTTTGGCGCTGCGCCATGGCCGCAGCCAGAGCGCCCTGATCCGGGAGGCGATCGACAGCTTCCTGGAGCGCCATCAGCCGGAGGGGCGTCTGGGCCGCCTGCGTCAGGCCCGCGGCCTGTGGGCCCAGCACCGCGACCTCCCCGCCTGGGACGACCTGCGCCGGGAACTCGACCGTCAGCCGCCCCAGCCATGATCGTGGTCGACACCGATGTGCTGATCGACTACCTGCGCGATCAGCCCGCTGCGGTGGCGTTCCTCGAAGGCTCTGACCAGCTGCTGGCAGCTTCGGTGGTGAGCATCGCCGAGCTCTATGTGGGCGTGCGCGATGGCGAGGAGCGTTTGCGCCTCGATGCCTTTGTGGCGGCGTTTGAGGCCCTGCCGTTGGAGCGGGATGCGGCGGTGCGGGCCGGGCTGTGGCGGCGCCAGTATGGCCCCAGCCACGGCACCGGGCTGGCCGATGGCCTGATCGCCGCCAGCGCTCACCATGCGGGCGCCACTCTGGCCACCCTCAACCGCCGCCATTTCCCGATGCTGGCCGATGTGCTCGTGCCTTACACCAAACCCTGCTGACGGGGTCCCGATCGCAGCCAGCTGTTTCGGGCCTGGCGCCGCCAGAGTGGAGGCGCCATGGGGAAGGACTGGCGTGCCATCTGCTGGGTGGCGCTAGCATTGATAGCAGTTACGGCGAGGCTGATGGCTGATCTGTTGGTGCGGGGTGTGGATGAGGCGCTTGTGCGGGCTCTCAAGCAGCGGGCTGGCGCCCATGGCCGCAGCGCGGAGGCCGAACACCGCGCCATCCTGGCCGCCGCTCTACTGATGCCCCCTCGCCGGAAACTGGCCGACCTGCTGGCAGCGATGCCCGATGTGGGCAGCGATGCCGATTTCCAGCGTCCGGCTGAGAAAGCGCAGGCGGCTGATGTTTTTGGTTGATACCAATGTGATCAGCGAGGCCCGCAAGGGCCCCCGCGCCGATCCCGGTGTTCGCGCCTTCTGGGCCGATGCCTCCAGAAACGACACGCCGCTGTTCCTCTCGGCGATCACGGTTGGCGAGCTTCGGCGTGGGGTGGAGTTGATCCGCCATCGCGGCGATCAGCCGCAGGCCCAGGTGCTGGAGCGCTGGCTTGAGCAAGTGTTGGACGACTACGGCCAGCGGGTGCTGGAGCTGGATGCAAATGCCGCGCAGGTCTGGGGTCGCCTGCGTGTGCCCAACCCCCACAACGCGATCGACAAACAGATTGCAGCCATCGCCCTGCTGCACGATCTCACTGTGGTGACCCGCAACTTCGACGACTTCGCCGGCACCGGGGTGCGCGTGCTCAACCCCTTCAGCGCCGTCTGAGGCGAAGCCTCGGCCGCACCACCGCCCGCTGGAACTCCCATTCAGCCGGGCAGCCGATTCCGCTCAGGAGCCGCACCGGCCCTGGATAGGCCGCCAGTTGCTGGTCGGCCGTGATCAGCAGCAGGCCATCGGCACTGGCCTGGCCCAGCAGCAGCCGATCGAAGGGATCACGGTGCAGGGGCGGTAGCGAGGCCACGGCCAGGACGTGCTGGGCCTGGATCGGCAGTTCCTGCCAGCCGCCATCGAGCAGGGCCCGGCGCAGCACGGCCGGCTCCACCCGGAAATCAGCTCGCCCCAGCCCCTGTTTGATCACCAGCTCCCACAGGCTGGCCACGCTGAATACCGGCGTGTTAGCCGGATCCTGCAGCATCGCTGTCAGGGTCGCCGGCAGCCGTTCGGGTGAGCCCATCGCCCACACCAGCAGGTGCGTATCGAGCAGCAACCGCATCGCCGGCCTCAGGCGCCTGCAAACAGATCGGCGATCTCAGCGGCGCCCAGTTGGTCAAAGTCGTCGGGCACCTCACACTGGCCCGCCAGCAGCCCCAAGCGCCGCAGTGGCGGCGCCGCCACACCGGTTTCGCTGAGGGGTGTGACGCGCACCATGGGCCGGCCGGCCTTGCAGATCACAAACGGCTCCCCCGCAGCCGCCTCATCCACCAGCCGCGAGAGGTGGGTCTTCGCTTCGTGCATGTTCACCTGCCGCATGGCCGTTGCCTGTGTTGCCTGGTTAACCAACTTAGTCGACTCAGCAAGCCGATCGCTGCGTGGGCCGGCCGTCCCCAGGGAAGATCGTGCTGATGGGGGCTGGCGTTCCTCGAAGCGCATCAGAATCGATCCTTGAACCCAGGCTCCAGCGGATGACCGATCCAACTGCCTCTCTGATCAGCTGCACACCAGGCGTGCGCAGCGGCAAGCCGTGCCTGGCTGGTACGCGGATTACGGTGTCTGATGTGCTCGAGTATCTCGCCAGCGGCATGAGTCAGGAGGAGATCCTCGCGGATTTTCCTGATTTGCAGGCTGTGCATATTCAAGCGGTGTTGCGTTATGCCGCTGAACGCGAAAAGCGTCTCAGCGAGCTCGCCATTGCTTGATTCAGGCAATGCCAGCTCCTTTGCCCCTCGATGAAAATCTGAGTCCAGGGCTTGCCATCTCGCTCGCCGTGCAGTTTCCAGGAAGCATTCATGTGCGTGATGCTGGCCTCAAGGGACAGAGCGACGAAAAGATTTGGTCTTTTGCGGCCAAGAATGGGTTCGTTATTGCCACCAAGGACGACGACTCTCGAAGCTTGAGTCTGCTGCTTGGGGCTCCACCGTAAGTGATCTGGCTGGTGGTTGGTAACACCAGCACCGCAGAAATTCTGCGCATCCTTTGGCCAATGCTGCTGCCATCAACACCTTCATCGCCGAGCCCACTACGGCCCTGCTCGCATTGCGAAAGCCCTAACGAAAATAGGAATGCAGCATCGGGATTTGTTGCTGTTCACCATCTTCAGGTTGGGTCATAACAGCTCAAGAAAGGCCGGCGGAGCTGTAGCAGCTCGACAACAACGAGGACGCCGCCTTCAACGCGCGGATGCAAGTGCTCGACGCAAAGCTCGCTGCATACTGGCCGTCCTCGACGTCATCGCCCTGATCCGTGAGGTCCCCGATCCACCGGGCCGATCCGTTGGCTCACAGAGGAGCCCGCCATCGGCCTCCAGCAGCATGAGATCGAGCCCCGCCTAAAGAAACGGGCGGAAGTTCTGATCCAGGCTGATCAAGCGCGTGCTGCTGCTGATCGCGAAGGCGGCCAGGGTAACCTCGCTCTGCTCGATGGGATCAACGGATTTCAGGTGGTGGCTCAGGGGAATGGCATGGTTGGGAAGTGCTCTTCGCCCTTAGAGGAAACCTCTCAGGATGTCGTATTGACTCAACAGAAAGGTCAACATCTAAATCAGGCCAATAGAGATGGTCGGCCGTGGGACGCAGGACATTAATAATCTGCTGAATCGTAGCCGCTTTGAACCAGGGAAACTCTGAGTAGGGAAGTGCTAGTTCTTCATCATCAATAAGCAACCAGACGCAATGTCCGGAGACATTCGTGACCTCAGCTCCCAAAGTGCTTGTTCCAGGCATCGATGATCTCCTGTCGGCGTGATCCTAGTAGCCGTTCGGCATCTTTGATTTGAGTGGAGTTTAAGCCGATGTTGCGGGTGAGCTCTATCGACGGCTTGAGCCAGAACTTCGCCTCACCATCTGGATGGCTGACATGGACGTGAATACGGCTTTCCTCGCGGGAAAAGAAGAAAAACCGAAATTCGCCATCTCGGAAGACCGTTGGCGACACGCGGGATCCCCCACCGTGTTATTAGCATAGCCTCGCCCCGAGTGTTAAGGAGTGGGCAGAAGCTGGAGTAGCAACGCTGGCATGCTCAGCATCTTGCCTGGCTCGGAATGGCTGGGGTTGCATCTTTCCAGCCATTGTTTGGGTGCAGGCGTGGCGTGCCCTGGTAGGCCGTGAAGATCGCCAGGGGCGATGCCAGCCGCAGGAAGCCCCAGCTGCGACGCCGATGCCAGAACGATCCTCGGCCGGATCCCGGGTGGCTCGGCGTGGATCACCTCCTCATTGCCCTGGTTCCGGCGCTGCTTGGCGTAGACGCAGTTTTCTCCGGCGGAGGAGTTGTTGAACTGGCGACCCGTCGTAGACTACGAGCAGAGGATGTAGCCGCAGGCCGGCGAAGCCGTAGCAGCTCGACAACGAAGACGCCGCCTTCAACGCGCGGATGCAAGTGCTCGGCGCAAAGCTCGCTGCACACTGGCCGTCCTCGACGTCATCGCCCTGATCCGCGAGGTCCCCGATCCACCTGGCGGATCCGTTGGCTCAGAGAGGAGCCCGCCATCGGCCTCCAGCAGCACCAGATCGAGCCCCGCCTCGAGAAACTGGCGGAAGTTCTGATCCAGGCTGATCAAGCGCGTGCTGCTGCTGATCGCGAAGGCAGCCAGATAGGCGTGCATCCACCGTTTGGGCGCAGGCCTGGGGCAGGGCATCGAAGGCCTGCAGGGCTGCCAGTGCATCGCGATTGGTGATCACCGCAGCCTCGTAGGCCGTGAAGATCGCCGGGGTGGAGGCCAGCCGCAGGAAGCTGTGCTGCGTGGCACGGCAGAACAGGGCTGGCGCCGTGGGCTGGATGGGCTTCAAAGGCCGCCGCCAGCCACACGTTCACATCAAGCAGAGAGGCCGGCACGGCGGCGGTCCTCCTGCGCCAGGCACTCCTGCTCCAGCTGCACGCCAGGGCTCGGGGCAGGCCCAGAGCCTGAGCTGCCGCCATGGAGCCCCTGCTGGATGTACTCGGCCACCAGTGCCCTCAGGGTGCGGCCCTCCTGCAGGGCCCGTTGCTTGACCTGGCGCACCAGATGGTCGGGCAGATCCAGGGTCGTTTTCATCGCGCCCAACGGCTGCTGACCCTTTTTGCTGGCTGCCTGGGAAGCTGGGTGCGGCCGGCGCGCACTGGTGTCCTGTGCATTGAGCGGTGAGGGTTCGGTGTGGCCAGGGTTTTGGTCTGCGTCATCCAGGGCTGGATCACCCTCGGTATCGGTGGCCTGTTGGGCTTCCCCCTCCATGAGCCGCTGCCAAAGCAGCAGTCCATGGAGGCCAGCCCCTTCTTGTTGCTGGCTAAGTTGGCTAAGCCGGGGTTGCTGGTCGTGCAGGTCAACATGCTCGAGGCCAAGAGCCAGCTCTCGCGGCTGGTGAAGGCGGCACTGGCTGGAGAGGAGGTGATCATTGCCAGCCACGGCAAGGCCCAGGTGAGGTTGGTGCCCTGCCTATCGGCTGCCGGCTTGAAGCGACCAGGAGCTCTGGCCGCTGCCTCGCCCGATCTTGTGCCAGCCCAGGTGGATGCCGCCTTCAGTGAGGCTGTGGATCAGCAGGTGGCCCAGCTGTTCAACGGCTGATGCGCCTGGCCGGCGGCTTCTGGGCAAGGACCAGCAGGTCGAGATCCGAATCCGGGCGGGCCGTGCCGCGGGCCCGAGAACCGAACAGTCGCACGTCGGCGCCAGGGATGGCTGCTTCTATCTCGGCCGCGATGGTGTGCAGCAACGCCTCATCCACCACGTAGTGATAGCCGGAGGGGCGGGCAGAGGCGCTCATCCACAGCAGTCTGACCGATCTGTGCCTGGCCCGCGGCCCATGGGCCCAGCGGCACGACCTGCCCGCCTGGGACGGCCTGCGCCGAGGCCCTGCCCCGGGCGCCGTCAGACCTGCTGTAACGGTGCCAGGGCCTTGGGGCTCATTGCGCTGCCCCGCCGCTCCTGGGCCGCCTCGATCAAGCCGCGGAACAGAGGATGGGGCTTGCCGGGGCGTGAGAGGAATTCTGGGTGGTACTGGCAGGCGGTGAAGTAGGGGTGCTCCTTCAGTTCGATCAGCTCCACCAGGCGGCCATCCGGTGAGCTGCCGCTGATCGCGTAGCCCGATTCGAGGAACAGGTTGCGGTAGGCGTTGTTGAACTCGTAGCGGTGTCGGTGCCGCTCGTACACCACCTCTTCGCCGTAGAGGCTGTGGGCCATCGTGCCGGGCGCCAGGCGGCAGGGATAGACGCCCAGGCGCATCGTGCCGCCCAGGTCCACCACGTCCTGCTGCTCGGGCAGCAGGTGGATCACGGGGTGGGGGGATTCCGGGTCGAGTTCGGCGCTGGTGGCGCCCTCGAGGCCGGCCTGGTTGCGGGCCCACTCGATCACGGCGCACTGCATGCCCAGGCAGAGGCCCAGGAACGGCACCCGCTGCTCCCGCGCCCAGCGGATCGCCGCCACCTTGCCGTCCACGCCCCGGTTGCCGAAGCCGCCCGGCACCACCACCGCGTCCATCCCCGCCAGCAGCGCCTCGGCGCCCTGGCTTTCGATCTGCTCGGCGCACACCCAGCGCAGATCCAGGGAGGCATCCATTTCCAGGCAGGCGTGGCGCAGCGCCTCCACCACCGAGAGGTAGGCGTCGTTGAGCTGCACGTATTTGCCCACCAGCGCCACCTTCACGGCCGGGCCGGGGTTGCGCAGCTTGCGCACCAGCTCCTCCCAGCGGGCCATGTCGCTGCTGTGGTCGGTGAGCTGCAGCACCTCCAGCACCTGGCGGCAGAGGCCCTCGCGCTCCATCGCCAGCGGCACCGCATAGATGCTGTCGGCATCGAGGGCCTGGATCACCGCATCGGTGCCAACGCCGCAGAAGCCGCCGATCTTGCGCTTGAGCTCCTCATTGATCTCGCGGTCGCTGCGGCACACCAGCACATCGGGCTGGATGCCGATCGAGCGCAGCTCCTTCACCGAGTGCTGGGTGGGCTTGGTTTTGAGTTCGCCGGAGGTGCCGATGTAGGGCAGCAGCGTGACGTGCACATAGGCCAGGTCGTGGCGGCCCACGTCGCCGCGGAATTCGCGGATCGCCTCCAGGAAGGGCAGCGATTCGATGTCGCCCACCGTGCCGCCGATCTCGCCGATCACCACATCGGCGCCGCTGTTGGCGGCCACGCGGTGAATGCGCTCGCGGATTTCAGCGGTGATGTGGGGGATCACCTGCACGGTGCCGCCGTTGTAGTCGCCGCGGCGCTCCTTGTTGATCACCGCCTGGTAGATCGAGCCGGTGGTCACGCTGTTGAGGCGCGACATCGCCGTGTCGGTGAAGCGCTCGTAGTGGCCCAGATCGAGATCGGTTTCGGCGCCGTCCTGGGTGACGAACACCTCACCGTGCTGGTACGGGCTCATCGTGCCCGGATCCACGTTCAGGTAGGGATCGAGCTTCAGGATCGACACGCTGTAGCCGCGGCTCTTGAGCAGCCGGCCCAGGCTGGCGGCCACGATCCCCTTGCCGATGCTCGACACCACGCCGCCGGTCACAAAGACGAACTTGGCCATGGGGGCTGCGCACTGGCCTCAATCTAAGGGGGGTCGCCCAGCACCCCCCCAGTGGGTTCGGCGAGCGATCAGGCCTCCAGCAGGCTGCGCAGCATCCAGGCGGTTTTCTCGTGGATCTGCAGCCGCTGGGTGAGCAGGTCGGCGGTGGGCTGGTCGTTGGCGTCCTCGGCCACGGTGAAGACGTTGCGGATCGTGCGGGCCACGGCTTCATGGCCCTGCACCAGTTCGCGCACCATCGCCAGGGCGTTGGGGATGCCCTCGGCCTCGGGGATCGAGGCGAGGCGGGTGTAGGTGGCGCCACCGAAGGGGGCCGGGCAGCCGAGGGCGCGGATGCGCTCGGCGATCGCGTCGAGGGCCATCCAGAGCTCGGTGTACTGCTCCATGAACATCAGGTGCAGCGTGTTGAACATCGGCCCAGTCACGTTCCAGTGGAAGCCGTGGGTTTTGGCGTAGAGCACGGTGGAATCGGCCAGCACCCGGCCGAGGCCCTCGGCGATGGCGCTGCGCTGGGCTGTGGGGATGCCGATGTCGATCGGGGGGCGGAGATGGGTGTCATGGCTGCTAACTCGGAATGATTTCGTTTTAGCACCGTGGCGGCTGCCCCGGCTCACTCCAGCGTCTGCAGGTAGTCGCGCACCTTGCAGCGGCTCTGGGGTTGGCGCAGCTTCAGCAGGGCCCGCGATTCGATCTGGCGCACCCGCTCGCGCGAGAGCTGCAGGTTGTCGCCGATCTGGGCCAGGGTGCGGGGCTGGTCGTCGGCCAGGCCGAAGCGCTGGCGGATCACCTCCGCCTCGCGGCCGCTCAGTTCCGCCAGCAGGCCCTCCAGGTCGCTGTGCAGGTGGCGGCGGGTGAGCTGCTGCTCGGGCGTGGCCTGGGGATCTTCCAGCAGGTCGCCCAGGTCGGTGTCCTGGTCCTTGCCCACGCGCACATCCAGCGACACCGCGCGGGGCACCCGCATCAGCGTCAGCCGCAGCGTGTCCTGGCTGAGGCCCAGCTCGGCCGCCAGCTCCGGCAGCGAGGCCAGCCTGCCGGTGCGGGCGCTGAACTCGCGCTGGGCCTTCTTGATCCGGTTCAGCTTCTCGGTGACGTGCACCGGCAGCCGGATCGTGCGGCTCTGGGTGGCGATCGCCCGGGTGATGCCCTGGCGGATCCACCAGTAGGCGTAGGTGGAAAAGCGGAAGCCGCGGGTGGGGTCGTAGCGCTCCACCGCCCGCTCCAGCCCCAGGGTGCCCTCCTGCACCAGATCGAGCAGCTCCAGGCCGCGCTGCTGGTATTTCTTGGCCACCGCCACCACCAGGCGCAGGTTGGCCTGGATCATCCGTTCCTTGGCGCGGCGGCCGTGGTGCAGCGCTTGCTTGAGGTCGCTGGCGCCCACCCCCTGCAGTTCGGCCCAGCGGTCGCTGGCCTGCTGCAGCGTGCTCCGCAGTTCATCGCTGGAGGTTTCGGCGGCCTCGGCCCATTGCTGCGAGCTGGGTAGATGGCTCAGCTGCAGGCTGAGGCGCTGCCGCAGCTCTTCAAGTTCGATCAGCCGCTCCAGCAGCGGCTCCTCGGCGGCCTGACGGCGGCGGCTCGCCAGCAGGATTTCGCGGCGTTGCACCAGCCTTGCCAGGGTCAGCTCCTCCTCCTGGCTGAGCAGATCCACCCGCCCGATGTCCTGCAGGTAGAGGCGCACCAGGTCGGTGCTGCCGCTGCGGCGCCGCGGCGGCCCGGTGGATGGGCGGGCGAGGGAGGACGTCATGAAACGCGGTTGCTGGGTCCAACCTTGCGCCTCAAGCGAGAAATTGGGCGATTCCTACGGGTTTTCTTAGTTTTACCGAAAAATATCTACCGGCTCAGTCTTCCTCCGCCACCCAGGTGCTGGCCACATGCAGCTCCTCGAGCTGTTTGTCCGCCACCCCGGCCGGGGCCTGGGTCATCAGGCAGCGGGCCTGCTGGGTTTTGGGGAAGGCGATCGTGTCGCGGATCGATTCCTCACCCGCCAGCAGCATCACGATCCGGTCCACGCCGTAGGCCAGGCCGCCGTGGGGAGGGGCGCCCATATCCAGCGCTTCCATCAGGAAGCCGAACTGGCGCTCGGCCTCCTCCAGCGGCAGGCCGATGGTCTGCAGCACCTGGCGCTGCAGGGCCGAATCGTGGATGCGCAGCGAGCCGCCGCCCAGCTCCAGGCCGTTGAGCACCAGGTCGTAGGCCTGGGCGCGAGCCGCGGGCAACGTGGTGGCCCAGGCGGCGGGGTCGGCCCCCAGGTCGTCTGCGTTGGGGGCGCAGAAGGGGTGGTGCAGGGCCTCGAGGCGGTTTTCACCGGCGTTGAACTCAAACATCGGGAAATCCACCACCCAGAGGAAGTTCCAGCTGTCGTTGTCCCGTTCGCTCTGGATCAGGCCCAGCTCGCGGGCCAGGAACTGGCGCACCCGATCGAGGGCCTTGTTCACCGTGGCGGTGTCGCCAGCGCCGAACAGCAGCAGGGTGCCGGGGGTGGCGCCGCTGCGCTCCAGCAGTTCGGCCTTTTTCTCTTCAGACAGGTTGTCTTTGATGGCGCCGATCGTGTCGATCTCGCCGCCTTCGCGCACGCGGATGAAGGCCAGGCCGCCCGCACCGGCTTTCTGGGCCTCGCTGAACACATCGCCGCCGGGCTTGATGCGCACGTTGCTGATCGCCTCGTTGCCGCCGGGCACCGGCAGCACCTTCACCGAGCCGCCGGCGGCCACGGCGCCTGAAAACACCTTGAAGCCCATGTCGGCCACGAGATCGGAGACATCGCAGAGCTCCAGGCCGTAGGGGGTGTGGGCCCGGTCGGTGCCGTAGCGCTCCATGGCGTCATGCCAGCTGAGGCGGGGGAAGGGGCGGGGCAGCTCGACGCCCAACACCTGCTTCCAGATGGCGGCGATCAGGCCTTCGTTGAGCTCCAGGATCTGCTCCTGATCCATGAAGCTCATCTCCATGTCCAGCTGGGTGAATTCCGGCTGGCGATCGGCCCTGAGGTCTTCATCGCGGAAGCAGCGGGCGATCTGGTAGTAGCGCTCCAGGCCGCCCACCATCAGCAGCTGCTTGAACAGCTGGGGCGACTGGGGCAGGGCGAACCACTCGCCGCCGCACACCCGCGATGGCACCAGGTAGTCGCGGGCGCCCTCGGGGGTGGAGCGGGTGAGGATCGGCGTTTCCACCTCGATGAAGCCGGCGTCCTCCAGATAGCGGCGCATCGCCTGCACGGCCTGGTGGCGCAGGCGCAGGTTGCGGCCCATGCGCTCGCGGCGCAGATCGAGGTAGCGGTGGCGCAGCCGCAGTTCCTCGCGGGTGTTCTCCTCGTCGTGCACCGACACCGGGAAGGGCAGGTTGCCCTTCACCGCATTGAGCACGGTGATGCTGCCCGCCAGCACCTCGATCGCCCCGGTGGCCAGCTTCTCGTTGATCGATTCAGCTGGCCGCTCCCGCACCGCGCCCGCCACCCGAATCACGGTTTCGTGGCGCAGGTGCTCGGCCACCGCGAAGGCTTCAGCCCCCAGATCCGGATCCACCGTGATCTGCACGGTGCCGCTGCGGTCGCGCAGGTCGATGAAGATCACGCCGCCGTGG
>JAWOHV010000088.1:0-10617 GCA_046484965.1 Prochlorococcaceae cyanobacterium | reverse complement strand
AGCGCCCCGCTGGCGGCCCTGCGGCGCCAGCTCCTGGCCGCCCGCGGCCAGCGCCGTGAGCGCCTCCAAGATCTGCTGCGGCGCTCGGCGGCGCTGCTGCAGGACAACGTGATCACCGAGCGCAACGGCCGGCCCGTGCTGGCGGTGAAGGCCGGCGCCGCCGCCCAGGTGAAGGGTCTGGTGCATGACAGCTCCGCCTCGGGCCAGACGGTGTACATCGAACCCCAGGCGGTGATCAGCCTCGGCAATCGCCTGCGCGAGCTGCAGGGGCAGGAACGGGAGCTCGAGCGCCAAGTGCTGCTGCTGCTCAGCGGCCTGGTGGGGGAGGAAGCGGATTCGCTGGATCAGCTGCAGCGGATCTTGGTGCGTCTTGATGCCGCCCTGGCCCGGGCTCGTTACGGCGCCTGGCTGGGGGCGGTGCGCCCGCAGCTGGCTGGGGAGCCGGATGCCCCCTTCGCCCTGTGCGACCTGCGCCATCCGCTGCTGCTCTGGCAGCAGAAGCGTGAGGGCGGCCAGCCGGTGGTGCCTGTGACGATCCAGGTGGCCCCGGAGCTGCGGGTGGTGGCGATCACCGGCCCGAACACCGGCGGCAAGACCGTGACCCTCAAAAGTGTGGGCCTGGCGGCGCTGATGGCCCGCGCTGGCCTGTTCCTGCCCTGCAGCGGTACGCCGCGGCTGCCCTGGTGCGCCCAGGTGCTCGCCGACATCGGCGATGAGCAATCCCTGCAGCAGAACCTCTCCACCTTCAGCGGCCACATCCGCCGCATCGCCCGCATCCTGGCTGCCTTGCCGGAGGCGGGCCTGCCGGAGGCGGGCGGGGCGGCTGGGGCTGGGGCTGGGGCTGCCCTGGTGCTGCTCGATGAGGTGGGGGCCGGCACCGATCCGCTCGAGGGTTCGGCCCTGGCCACGGCCTTGCTGAAGCACCTGGCCGATCGCGCCCGGCTCACGATCGCCACCACCCACTTCGGCGAGCTCAAAGCTCTCAAATACAACGATCCCCGTTTCGAGAATGCCTCGGTGGCCTTCGATGTGGAGACCCTCTCCCCCACCTACCGGCTGCAGTGGGGGATTCCGGGCCGCAGCAACGCCCTGGCCATTGCTCGCCGGTTGGGCCTGGGGGAGCCGGTGCTGGAGCTTGCTGCCGCCCAGCTGGAGCCCCTCGGCGAGGGTGAGGTGAACCAGGTGATCGCGGGTCTGGAAGACCAGCGCCAGCGCCAGCAGGAAGCCGCCGAGGAGGCCGCCGCCCTGCTGGCCCGCACAGAGCTGCTGCATGAGGAGTTACTGCTGCGCTGGCAGCAGCAAAACCAGCAGAGTGCCGAGCTCCAGGAGCAGCGGCGCCAGCAGTTGGAGCGCTCGATCCGCCAGGGCCAGAACGAGGTGAAACGGATCATCCGCCGGCTGCGCCAGGGCGCTGGCTCCGGCTCCGGATCCGCCAGCAGTGCCAGCCTGGGTGAAACCGCCCGTCAGGCCGGCCAGCGCCTCAAGAGCCTGGAGCAGCAGCACCGCCCCACCCCGGAGCGCCGCGAGCACCGCGGTTGGATGCCCGCCGTGGGTGATCGGGTGCGGGTGCTGTCGCTGGGCAAGGCCGCTGAGGTGCTGGCCCTCTCCGATGACGGCCGGGAGCTCAGCGTGCGTTGCGGACTGATGCGGCTGACGCTGGAGCTGGCCGGCATTGAGGGCCTGCATGGCGAGAAACCCACCCCGCCCCAGGTGCAGGTGCAGGTGAAGGGCAAGCGGGGGCTGGGCGGTCGGGGCCCGGATGTGCGCAGCGAGCGCAACACGGTGGATGTGCGCGGCCTCAGGGTGCATGAGGCGGAAGCCCAGGTGGAGGAGCGCCTGCGCCAGGCCAATGGCCCGGTGTGGGTGATCCACGGCATCGGCACCGGCAAGCTCAAGCGCGGCCTGCGGGCCTGGCTGGAAACGGTTCCCTATGTGGAGCGGGTGAGCGACGCCGAACAGGGTGATGGCGGCCAGGGCTGCAGCGTGGTTTGGGTTAAGTAGCTGTCATGGGGTTGGCAGCAGGGCCTCGCCCTTGCTGTCGAACAGCCGCCAGCCAGCCGGATCCACATCGAGATGCACAGCCTGGCCGGGCTGCAGCAGTTCATCGGGGCCGCTGCGCACCATCACCAGATGGCTGCCCTCTAGTAAGCGGCAGGTAACCAGCTGCTCGTTGCCGAGCGCTTCGCAGTGGCTCACCTCGGCCGCCAGGTTGCGGTTGGTGGCGGGGGCCAGCCGTAGATGTTCGGGCCGCAGGCCGCCTGTTAGCCGTTCGCCGAGCCTGGATGCCGTGACGGCTTCCAACCCCCCCTGCAGCAAGAACTTTCGCCCGCAGGCGAGAAGCTGCCCTGGCGCGCAGATTTGAACCGGCAAAAGGTTCATCGGCGGGCTGCCGATGAACTGGGCCACGAACAGGTTGGCGGGCCACTGGTAGAGCTCCATCGGGGTGCCCAGCTGCTGCAGGTGGCCGCTGTTGAGCACGGCGATGCGGTGCCCCATCGTCATCGCCTCCACCTGGTCGTGGGTCACATAGAGGGTGGTGGTGCCCAGGCGCCGCTGCAGTTCCACGATCTGGGTGCGGGTGCCGGTGCGCAGCTTGGCATCGAGGTTGCTGAGCGGTTCATCCATCAGGAACACCGCTGGCTGCCGGGCGATCGCCCGGCCCAGGGCCACCCGCTGCTTCTGGCCGCCGGAGAGCTCCTTGGGCAGGCGCTCGAGCAGCTGATCGAGCTCCAGGGTGCTGGCCACTTCGGCGATGCGCGCTTCGATTCGCTGCTCCCGCAGCGAGGGCACCTGCAGCGGCTGTGGCAGATGCCGACTGGCGCGGTGCAGGCTGTCCTGCAGCTGTTGCAGCGGCGAACGCGGCCGGCCACGGCGCAGGCCGAACCCCAGGTTGTCCGCCACGCTGAGGTGGGGGTAAAGGGCGTAGCTCTGGAACACCATCGCCACATCCCGCTGGGCCGGGCGCAGCGAGGTCACGGGCCGATCGCCCACCAGGATTTCACCGCTGCTGGGTTGCTCGAGCCCGGCCAGCAGCCGTAACAATGTGCTCTTGCCGCAGCCGGATGGGCCCACCAGCACCAGGAATTCACCGTCGTGGATGGCGAGATCGAGCTGCTTCAGCACGTCCACCGGCGCGCTGCCGCGCCGCGGTGGATAGCTCTTGCTCACCTGCTGGAAGCGAACCTCTGCCAAACCGGCCCCTCGACCGGCCGATCCTAGGGTTGGTGCACCAAACGGCCAGTGGCCGCCCTCCCCCAGTTCCTTGCAGTTCATTGATCAGGCCCGCATCGCGGTCAGGGCCGGGCGCGGTGGAGACGGCATCGTGGCCTTCCGCCGCGAGAAGTACGTGCCTGCCGGCGGCCCCTCCGGTGGCGATGGCGGCCGCGGCGGCGATGTGCTGCTGCTGGCCGATGCCAACCTGCAGACCTTGCTCGATTTCAAATACAAGCGCCTGTTTCAGGCCTTCGACGGCCGCCGCGGCGGACCGAACCGCTGTACGGGGGCAAGCGGCGACCTGCTGGTGATCCGGGTGCCCTGCGGTACGGAGGTGCGCGAGTGCCGTACCGGCATCCTGCTGGGGGACCTCACCCAGCCGGGCGAGGAACTGCTGGTGGCCTGCGGCGGCCGCGGCGGTCTCGGCAATGCCCACTACCTCAGCAATCGCAACCGGGCGCCGGAGAAGTTCACCGAGGGCCGCGATGGTGAGGCCTGGCAGCTTCAGCTCGAGCTCAAGCTGCTGGCGGAGGTTGGCATCATCGGGCTGCCCAATGCCGGTAAGAGCACACTCATCGCGGTGCTCTCGGCGGCCCGGCCCAAGATTGCCGATTACCCCTTCACCACCCTGGTGCCAAACCTCGGGGTGGTGCGGCGCCCCAGCGGCGACGGCACCGTGTTCGCCGACATCCCAGGGCTGATCGCGGGCGCGGCCCGGGGGGCCGGCCTCGGCCACGACTTCCTGCGCCACATCGAGCGCACCCGCCTGCTGATCCACCTGGTGGATGCCGGCAGCGAAGATGTGCTGGCCGATCTGCAGGTGGTGGAGCAGGAGCTGCATGCCTACGGCCACGGTCTCGCCGAGCGGCCGCGGCTGGTGGCGATCAACAAGATCGAGCTGCTGAGCCCCGAGGATCTGGCAGTGGCAACTGGGCGCCTGGAAGCCCACCTCGGCCAGCCGGTGCTGCGCATATCGGCAGCGATGGCCAAGGGCCTCGATCTGCTGCTGGCGGCCGTCTGGCAGCAGCTCGGGATCTCCTGAGCTTGCCTGGCCGCAGGCGTGCAACAAAAAGCCCCTGCCGAAGCAGGGGCTTGATGGTGATCGAGAGCTGATGATTCAGTCGTCGTAAACCCGGCACTCGGGGGCCTGGGGGTTGAGATCGCAGAACACCTCCAGGGGCGAGGGGTCGTGGCTGTCTTCAGGATGGTGGGCCTTGTACTCCTCGAGCCCTTTCACCTCCTCTTCCAGGTGGCGAACCTTGCCGGCATTGCCAGCGGCCCGAGCGGCTTCGATCTCGCTCTTGTCCTTCTGGATGTGCTCGTCGATTGTGTTCATGAAATCGCCGGCGGGTATCCGACCGGGGCTTGTCAAAGTAAGGATACGGTTTCTTACTGCCAGCGCGCCCGCGGATGTGAGCAGCTGCTGATCTGCCCTTCGCTGGCCGCTCAAGCCGCCAGCTCGCTGAGCAGCAGCCAGCGCTCCTCAGCGATGGAGATCCGCTCCACCAGTTCTGCCAGTTCCGCGGTGAGGCTCTCCAGCTGGCTGTAGTCGGCGCCGTAGCCCATGCCGGCGGCGAGTTGCTGCTCCAGGGCACTGCGGTGTGCTTCCCAGGCCGGCAGGTGGGCCTCGAGCTCGGCCAGCTCGCGCGCTTCCTTGAAGCTGCGGCGGCGCACCTTGGCTGCTGCGGCAGCGGCGGCCGGCGCTGGTGCAGCCGGCGCAGCAGTAGTGGTAGGGGAAGTAGTGGTCGAGGCAGTGGGCGTGCTGCGTCGCTGCTGGCGCTCGAGATAGGCGCTGTAGTTGCCTTCGAAGCGCTCCAGGCGGCCGTTCTCAAAGCTGAACAGCCTGTCCACGCAGCGATCAAGAAAGTAGCGATCGTGCGACACCACCACCACGCAACCGCGGAAGTCCTCCAGGAAGTCCTCGAGCACTGTCAGGGTGTGCACGTCGAGGTCGTTGGTGGGTTCATCCATCAGCAGCAGGTTGGGTGCCTCGATCAGCAGCCGGCAGAGGTGCAGCCGCCGCCGCTCGCCCCCCGAGAGCTTGCTCACCGGCTGGTGCTGCTGGGCCGGCGGAAACAGGAAACGCTCCAGCAGCTGGGAGGCACTGAGGCTGCTGCCGTCCACCTCCACAGAGCTGGCGGCGTCCTTCACCACATCGATCACCTTGCGTGGGCGTCCGGCGGCATCTTTGTCTTCGAGCACGGAGTGGCTGTGCTGGTCGAAGTAGGCCAGCCTTACCGTGGAGCCCAGCTCCAGCCGGCCGCCGTGGGGCGCGCGACGGCCGGCGATCAGATCGAGCAGGGTGGATTTGCCGGCGCCGTTGGGGCCGATGATCCCCACCCGGTCCTCGGGGTTGAAGGCGTAGCTGAAGCCCTCCAGCAGCGGCCTGGCGCCCGCGGCCCGGGCCTCATCGCTGGCCCAGACCGCCAGATCTTCAGCTTCGATCACCCGTTTGCCCAGGCGCCGTTGGTTACTGGCCAGGCTCAGCTGGCCCTTGCTTTGCCGTTTGGGGGCCTCCTGCATCGCCTCGATGCGCTGGATGCGGGCCTTCTGCTTGGTGCTGCGCGCCTTGGGGCCACGGCTGAGCCATTCCAGTTCGCGCCGCAGGGCGCCTTGCAGCTTCTGCTCACTGGCGGCCGCGGCTGCCTCCTCCTCCGCCTTGCGGCTCAGGTAGGTGGCGTAATTGCCGTCGTAGCGCCGGGCTTCGCCCCGATCCACCTCCACGATCCGGCGGGTCACCTGGTCGAGCACATAGCGGTCGTGGGTGATCAGTACCAGGGCGCCGCTGAACCGCTCCAGATAGCCCTGCAGCCACTCGATGCAGTCGGCATCAAGGTGGTTGGTGGGTTCATCGAGCAACAGCACGTCCGGTTCGGCCACCAGGGCGGCCGCCAGGGCCAGGCGTTTGCGGTAGCCGCCGGAGAGGTCGCCGACGCGGCGGCTGGTGTCGCCGATGCCGAGGCGCTCCAGCACTTCGCGGATCTGCTGCTCGAGCCCCCAGGCCTGGCTCTGGTCCATGCGGCCGTTGAGGCTGCCCAGTTCCGCCAGCAAGCTGCCTTCATCGCGGCCTTCGGCGTGGGCATGGGCCAGGGCCTCGCTCACCGCGGTGTAGCGGCGCAGCAGCGCCATCTTTTCGCCGCTGTCGGCGAACACCTGCTCGAGCACCGTGCGTTCCGGATCGATCCGGGGCTCCTGAGCCACCATCACGATGCGGGCCTGGGGTGCCAGTCGCCGCTCTCCTGCCCCCGGCGGTTCATCGCCGGCCAGGATTCGCAGCAGGGTCGACTTGCCAGCTCCGTTGGGCCCGATCAGCCCGATCCGCTCCCGGGGGGCCACATGCAGGCTGAGGTCGGCGAACAGGGTGCGGATGCCGTAGTCCTTGCGCACCCCCATCAGGCTGATCAGGCTCACGTGTTGGAGGGTTGGCGTTGACCTTCCAGGTAAGCAAACACGCTTTTGTCGCCCACATCGGCAGCTGCCGGCATCGGGAACTTGCGCAGGCAGAGCAGCAGCAACAGGGCGGCCTCCAGCGCCAGCAGGATGCCGCAGGCGCGAGCATCGATCAGGCCGCTCAGGCGGCCGAGCAGGGCCAGCGGCAGCAGCAGGGTCACGCCGATCGCCTCAGGGCGGCGGAAGCAGAAGAACTCTTTGAAGCCGATCCCGGCCAGGGCGGCGAAGAAGGGGCCCACCGCCCAGATCCAGCGGCTGTCGCTGGTCAGCGTTTGGGCCATGGCCCCGGGGCCGGAGCTGGCGGCCAGGGCCACGAAGCCGAGGCAACCCAGCAGCCAGAACAACTGCAGCCCCCGGTGCAGCGGCCGTAGGTAGATGTGAATCCAGCGCAAGGCCAGGCCGAGGCCGGCGGCCATCGGCAGCAGCCAGGGCCAGAGCGCGCCGCTGCCCAGCCAATGCCACTGGGCCAGCAGCGCCGCCTGGGCGATCGCCACGGTGAGCAGGGCCAGGCGGTAGCCCAGCACCTCCCGGCGGTCGCGGGCCGTGATCGAGAAGGGTCCGTAGACGCCTTCGAAAACCGGATCCCCGGCAAACCCCGGATCAGCGGCGGTGGCGCTTGTCATGGCTGTTGGGCTGGTTGGCCTGGTTGGGCATTCACCAGTCTGGCCAGATCGGGGCCGGCTGGGATGATGCCTGATGGGTGCAGCGGGAAGAGGGCCCCGAAGTAGTCGCGGCGCCAGGCCTCCGGGAAGCAGCTGCCGGCTACCCCGCTCAGGGCATAGAAACGCTGCCGCCAGGCCCAGAGGCCGGGGAAGAACCAAAGTGGCAGGCGGCTGACGCCGAACAGCGGCCCATACACCAGCTCCAGGCGGATCAGGGTGGGGAACAGCTGCACGTCGGCCAGGCTGGGGCGTTCGCCGCCGAGCCAGGGGCCGCCCGCCTGCAGGGCCGATTCCAGCGCCTCGAGGCTGGCGAAAAAGTTGGTTTCGGCCCTGTCGTAGGCCGCCTGGCTGCGGGCGAAGCCGCAGCGGTAAACGCCGTCGTTGACGCTCCCCTGCAGCCGCTGCCGCCAGCTGTCGATCCCCGGACGCTGGGCTGCCGGGTGGAGGTCGGGGGCGGCGGGGCCGGCGGGCCAGTCGTTGAGCAGCTCCACCAGCAGGGCGCTCTCAGCCACGAGGATCTCCCCGCGCTGTCGGCTGTAAAGGGCCGGCACCGTGGCGCGCCGGCTGGCGGGGGCACCGCAGCGCCGGTAGAGCTGCTGCAGGGTGAGGCAGCCCTCAAAGGGGGTGCTGAACCGCCAGCGGCCGGCGGCCGGATCCGGCTCCACGATCTCCAGATCCAGGCTCGGCTGCAGCTGCCTCAGGGTCCACACCAGCCAGGCGCGGTGGGCCCAGGGGCAGCTGCGGCCCACGATCAGCACGTGAGCGCCAGGCTCACTGGCCCCAGCCGGCAGCGGCGGCTTGGCGGCGAAGGCGCCGGAGGGCCGGCAGTAGTTGCCCTCGGCGTCGGCGGGCCCCAGGCCCCCCATCAGCTGGCGCCATTGCCAGTGCCAAACATGGCGCACGGTGCGCACCACCGGGGCGGGAACGGCCATGGCTCAGAAAAGCGAACTGTTGTTCCGACTCTGCGCCAGGCTGAGGGCCAAGACCAGCGGGTAGGGCATGGCGGCAAAGGTGCTGGTGGTGGCGGGCACCCACGGCAATGAGCGCAATGCACCCTGGCTGCTCGAGCGCTGGCGGCGCCATCCCGAAACCCTCAACGATGCCGGCTTGGCCCTGGAGCTGGTGCAAGGAAATCCGGCGGCCCTGGCCAAGGGCTGGCGCTACCTGGAGCGCGATCTGAACCGTTGTTTCGATCCAGAGCTCCTGGCCCAAGCCGGTGAACTGGCCCTGGAGGTGCAGCGGGCCCGGCAGCTTCTGGCCCACTACGGCCCAAGCGGCAGCGCCCCCTGCCTGGTGGTGCTCGATCTGCACAGCACCACCGCCGCCATGGGCAACTCATTGGTGCTCTACGGCCAGCGGCCGGCCGATCTGGCCCTGGCGGCCGGCATCCAGCAGCGGCTGGGGTTGCCCATTTATCTGCACCTGGCCGATCCCTCCCAGACGGGGTTCCTGGTGGAACGCTGGCCCTGCGGCGTGGTGGTGGAGGTGGGGCCGGTGCCCCAGGGGCTGGTCACGGCCCCGATCTGTCGCCAGAGCCAGCTGGCCCTGGAAGCGGCCCTGGCCGTGCTCTCTGAGGCGAGCCGTGCCGCCTTGCGGCTGCCGGCCCAGGTGCTGGTGCACCAGCACCTCTGCAGCATCGACCTGCCTCGCCGCCGCGATGGTTCTCCCGCGGCCTGTCTCCACCCCCAGCGCCAGGACCGCGACTGGCAGCCGATCCGCGCTGGCGATCCCCTCTTTCTGCTGGCCGATGGCCGCACGCAGGGATATGAGCCTCCTGCCGGCCTGGAGGAGCTGCCGGTGTGGCCGGTGTTTATCAATGAGGCCGCCTACGGCGAAAAGGGCATTGCCCTCAGCCTCACGCGGCGGTTGGCGATGCCGTGCCAGAGCGGCTGGCTGGAGCAGCTCGAAAGGCTGGCCCGGCTGCTCGATCAGCGTGGGGCGCCGTTGTAGAGAACGCTCAGAACCTCGCGGCCATCGCTGGATACCTCGATTTCGGTTTCCAGCGTGGGCTGCAGCTCCAGCTGCTGCCAGCCGGGAGGGCCTCCGAGGAAGCGGAAGGTGAATCCCTGTTCGCTGGTATTCACCAGACACTCGCCGCCGCCGCGCGCGTACATGCAGCTGGCCGTCCGGTACACCGTGAGACCGCCGTTCAGTTTCTCGGCGCGCATGCGGGCCACGTTGGTGGCGCGCATCAGGCTGAACGGCAGCGCTTCCTGGGCGCCAACAGGTCCCAGGGCCACCAGGGCCAGGCTGGTGGAGGCGGCCAGGAGGGCAAACGGGCGGAGGCGGGACATGGGATCTAGGCAGTTTTGAAGGCAGTTGGAGCCAGGAATCAAACCTATCGGGCTTCAGCCGCACACCCAGGTGTTCTGCTCCTGGGTGCAGGGCAGGTCGGTGTTGCTGCCATCGGCCCAATAGATGCGCAGGCGGTCGTCTTCGGTGCCGGTGCGGAAGGTGAGTGATTTCACAGCTCCTGCAGGTGCTTTGCCGGCTGGATCGCGGCCGTTGCCACTGCCGATCTGGTTCAGGCGCTGCTCCAGTTGCTGCAGGCGCAGTTCAAGCCGGCTGAAGCGTTCGGCGTCAGCCTTGCGCTGCTGATCAGCCTGCTGGCAGCCGCTGCCGCCGATGGCCACGCCAGCCAGCAAAGCGGCGCTCAGGAGCACGCGGCGGGGGTGGGCAAGACGCATGGGGCCAGCGGGCAGGCTCAGCACTCTTAGCAGCGAACGCACACGCCGCAATTTTCTGTTACATTGCGACCACGTGTGAGGAATCGCTGTTCAGCAGCCCTTCCCTGCCGTCATCCCTACCGCTCCCCCGGGAGCACCACCACCGTTCTCATGACCACCACTCTCCAGCAGCGCTCCGGCGCCTCCAGCTGGCAGCAGTTCTGCGAGTGGGTCACCTCCACCAACAACCGCCTCTACGTGGGCTGGTTCGGTGTGCTGATGATCCCCTGCCTCCTGGCTGCCACCATCTGCTTCCGCCTCGTACACCGAGGCGGCGCGATCGATGACGACCACTTCTCTGTTACAGATCTCCCTGACAGACATCTTGTTCTTCTCCAAAAGGCGTTTGCCCGCGCGCGGCCGCCGTGCTATCAAGCAGGCATCCGTTCCCGCCCCCGCCCCGCCCCCCGCGCAGGAGCCCGCCGCGTGTACCTCAAGTCGCTCGAGATGGTCGGCTTCAAGAGCTTCGCCAACAAGACGCGGCTGCTCTTCGAGCCCGGCATGTCCGCCATCGTGGGCCCGAACGGCTGCGGCAAGAGCAACGTCTCGGACGCCATCCGCTGGGT
>JAWOHV010000030.1:0-5892 GCA_046484965.1 Prochlorococcaceae cyanobacterium | reverse complement strand
CAGCGCCCATTTGCACCAGCCCTGGAACCTCCAGATCGGCGCCAATACCACCGTGGCTTGGAACGTGATCCTTTATGCGCTGGGCCCCCTGAAGATCGGCGCGAATGCCGTCATCTCCCAGGGCGCCCACCTCTGCGCCGGCAACCACGACCCACGCGACCCCGGCTTCCCGCTGATCAAGGCGCCGATCAGCGTGGGCGATGGCGTTTGGATTGCCGCCGAGGCCTTCATCGGCCCGGCGGTGGTTGTGGGCGATCGGGCCGTGGTGGGGGCCCGGGCGGTGGTGATGCGCGCCGTTCCGGCCGGTGCCGTGGTGGCCGGCAACCCCGCCCGGGTGGTGGCCCAGCGCTGAGCCATCAGCCCGCCAAACCCCACGGCCCGCAAGCCACCCCACCGCCCCGCAGGCCCAAGGCCCTGACCCCATCTCCTGATCGCAGACCGATGAGCACACAGCCTGCCTTCGCCCCCTGGCCGCACTTCGACGCCGAACAGATCGCCGCGGCCTCGGCCGTGCTCGCCTCCGGCAAGGTCAACTATTGGACCGGCGAGGAGGGACGCCAGTTTGAGCAGGAGTTCGCCGACTGGAGCAACTGCCGCCACGCCGTAGCGATGGCCAACGGTTCGCTGGCCCTTTCTGCCGCTTACCTGGCCGTGGGGCTGGCTGCAGGCGATGAGCTGATCACCACGCCGCGCACCTTCGTGGCCACCGCCTCTAGCGCTGTGCTGCTGGGGGCCAGGCCGGTGTTCGCCGATGTCGACCCCGACAGCCAGGCGATCACGGCCGAAACGATCGCCCCCCTGATCACCCCCCGCACCAAGGCGATCGCGGTGGTGCACCTGGCCGGCTGGCCGGCGGCGATGGCGGCGATCCTGGAGCTGGCCCGCTCCCATGGCCTGGCCGTGATCGAAGACTGCGCCCAGGCCCACGGCGCCCGCCTCGATGGCCGCAGCGTCGGCAGCTTCGGCGACGTGGCCGCCTGGAGCTTCTGCCAGGACAAGATCATGACCACCGCTGGTGAGGGGGGCATGGTCAGCACCAACCGCAGCGAGCTCTGGGATACGATCTGGTCGTTCAAGGACCACGGCAAAACCCAGGAAGCTCTGAGCCGCGAAGCGAGCCGCGAGGGCTTTCGCTGGTTGCACGATCGCTTCGGCTCCAACTTCCGGCTCAGCGAGCCCCAGGCCGCCATCAGCCGGATCCAGCTGGGCCGCATGGCCGACTGGCAGGCAGCCCGCCGCCGCCATGCCGAAACTCTCCGCCACGCCCTCGATGGGCTCAACGCGGTGCGCCTGCCCTGGCCTGGCGCCGGGCTCGAGCACGCCTGGTACAAGTTCTACGCCTTCGTGCGCCCTGAGAGCCTCGCCAGCGACTGGAGCCGCGACCGCATCCTCGCCGAGATCAATGACGCCGGTGTGCCGGCCTTCTCGGGCTCCTGCAGCGAGGTGTACCTCGAGCGCTGCTTCCAGGACGCGGGCCTGGCGCCTGCAGGGCGGCTCCCAGTTGCCCGGGAGCTGGGGGAGACAAGCCTGATGTTTCTGGTGCACCCCACGATCAATGCGGAGCAGATGGCACGGGCGGCCGGCGTGATCCGCTCGGTGCTGCAGCGGGCCTGCCGCTGAAACCGATGGCACTGCTGATCATCGGCTGCGGCGGCCACAGCAAGGTGGTGAGCGAAATCGCCGAGCGGATGGGCAAGAACCCCTCCTTCTATCTCGACGATGCCGCCGCTGCCATCGGGCCCCACTTCCTTGGCCGCCCCGTGCTGGCGGCCCTGGATCAGCCCTGGAAGGGGGAGTTTGCGGTGGCCATCGGCCACAACCTGCGCCGCCAGCAAGTGTTTGAACGCTTCCTGCAGCAGCATCCCGAGGCTCGGCCCGCCACCTTGATCGATCCCAGCAGCGTCGTGTCGGTCCGCTGCCAGATCGGAGCCGGCACGGTGGTGATGCCGCTGTGCGTGGTCAACGCCGGCAGCCAGATCGGCTGCGGCGTGATTCTGAACACCCGCTGCAGCGTCGACCACGACAACCAACTGGGTGATTTCACCTCCCTGGCACCGGCTGTTGCCCTGGGAGGAAACCTCCACGTCGGTGAGCGATCGGCAATCGGCATCGGCGCCACGGTTCGCCATGGTCTGTGCATCGGCGCAGATGTGGTGGTGGGGGCCGGTGCACTTGTGCTTCACAACCTGCCCGATCGCTGCGTGGCCTACGGCAACCCGGCTCGGGTGATCCGCTCCCGCTGCGCCGACGACCGTTACCTATGAACCAGCGACTCGTAGCCACTGCTGAGCGAAATGGCCTCACTCTCAGCCAACCCTCAGCCAATCAGCATTGAAACCCTCAGCCAACTCACAGCACATTTACACAAAAGCGCAAAATTCAGCGCCCTCAATGCGGGGGCTTCGAAGAGTTTGCGGTGATTCTTGCTGCATGTTTATGGCTTGGCGATTTAGGCCGATTTTGCCCGGAATCAGCACGCAAGCGCCCAGCGGCAGCAGGGCTCATCGCAAATCATAAAGAGAATATGAAGTAATCGCACCTTGACTCGCGTGAGTCAGAAGATGGGGTACGGACAAAAGCAAGGCGGATGTCAACAGTGAATGATTGGGGTCGCCCTATCTGGCCAGTCAAACGGTTCACGGCCACGCGGCGCTCCCAGCAGAGTGTCGACCAGATTCAGGCGGGCAATGCTTTGTCCCCCTCACAAAGCGATTCAATAAGCGCCGTTAACGGTTTAACGGCTCCAGCGCAGAGGCTGATTCCGGTACCACGGCTCAGCCGCATAGCCGGCAAGCTCAGCGTTGTTGTGTCCCGGCTGCTGGTGCAGCCGCTGGTGCAGCTATCACCTGCTTGGAGGCGGCTGGTGCTGGTGCTGATCGACCTGGCACTGCTGCCCCTGGCCGGCCTGCTCACCTTCCTGTTGCTGGAAACGGAGCCCCTGGCCGCTGCCTTCAGCCGCTTCGACTGGATCCTGCCCGGCCTGATGACCATCGGCCTGGCCCTGTACCTCTACACCGGTCAATACAAGGGCATCACCCGCTACACCAGCGGCCGATCGATCTACGCCCTGGCCCTGCGCAACCTGGCCGTGGTGGCGGGGGTGATCGTGGAAGGGGCGCTCTTCCAGCTGCCGATGCCCCCGATCGGCTTCTGGGGATTGCTCTGGTTCCTGCTCATAGGCTTCACCTCCCTCACCCGTTTCCTGCTCCAAGACCTGCTCCACATCAGCCAGCGGGTTGAGCAGCACCACCGCGTCGTGATCTACGGGGCCGGTGGCGCGGGTGCCCAGTTGGCGGCCTCCCTGCAGCTCCATCCGGAATACCGGATCGTGGCCTTCATCGACGACGATCCGGCGTTGTGGAACCGCCACCTGCATGGGGTGATGGTCACATCGCCAAGCCAGCTGCCGACCCTGCGCCAGCGCTACCGCATCGACCAGGTGATGCTGGCCTTGCCTTCGATCAGCCGCAGCCACTGCCGGCAGATCGTGCGCGTCCTGCAGCAGCAGGGCCTCTCGGTGTTGCAGGTGCCGAGCCTTGGTGAGATCAGCAGCGGCAAGGCCCGTATCGATGCCGTCAGGCCGGTGGCGATCGAAGATCTGCTCGGCCGGGATCCGGTAGCCCCCGATCCGAATCTGTTGGCCGAAGCCGTCACCGGCCGGTCGGTGCTGGTGAGCGGCGCCGGCGGTTCGATCGGCTCAGAACTCTGCCGTCAGATCCTGAAGCTGCGACCCCGCCAGCTGCTGCTGCTGGAAATCTCCGAACCAGCTCTCTACGAGATCGACCAGGAGCTCAAGGCCCTGCAAGCAAACCAGAGCAGCGGCGATGTTTTCCGCCCAGAAATCTTGCCGGTACTCGGCTCCGTGCTCGATGCGGCCCTGCTCGAGCGTGTGTTCGGCGACCACCGGGTGCATGTTGTGTTCCACGCCGCTGCCTACAAACACGTGCCGCTGGTGGAAATGAACCCCATGGCTGGCCTGAGCAACAACGTGCTAGGCACCCGAACCATCGCTGAGATGGCTGTGCGCGCAGGCGTGGAGCACTTCCTGATGATCTCCACCGACAAGGCAGTGCGACCCACCAACGTGATGGGCGCCAGCAAGAGGCTCGCTGAGCTGGTTGTTCAGGGCATCGCCCGGCGTACAAGCAACTGGGCCCAGGCAGCCGGCCAGAGCCGCCCCCGCACCAACTTCGCGCTGGTGCGCTTCGGCAACGTGCTCGGTTCTTCAGGCTCGGTGGTGCCCCTGTTCAGGCGCCAGATCGCCGAGGGCGGCCCGATCACCCTCACCCACCCTGAGATCATCCGCTACTTCATGACCATCCCCGAGGCGGTGCAACTGGTACTGCAGGCCTCGGCCCTGGCAGAGCGCGACACCCAGGCGGATCCCGAGCTCCATGCCGAGGCCGATGTCTTCCTGCTCGACATGGGCGAACCCGTGCGGATCGTGGACCTGGCGCGCCAGATGGTGCGCCTCAGCGGCCTGAGCCTGCGCGATTCCGACAATCCAGCCGGAGACATCGAAATCAAGTTCACCGGCCTGCGCCCGGGCGAGAAGCTCTACGAGGAGCTGCTGATCAGCGGCGATGCCGAGGGCACTGGCCATCCGCTGATCTTCCGGGCTCCTGAAGCTGCCAACGACCACATCGCCGGCGACGAGCAACTCTGGCCCCACCTCGATGACCTCGCCCAGGCCCTCGATCATCACGAGCTCAGCACGGCCCTCGAGCTGCTCTCCATCCTGGTGCCGGAATGGAGCGGTGGTGATGGTGGCAACGACAGCCGCCGCAAAACCAGCCCCATTCGTAAAGGCAGCTTGCGGGTATTACAGACCCCAACCAAGGCGAGCCGCAATCACGTCTCCGATAACAACGGCAACAGCACCGCAACACTGGCCTGAAGCAAGCTCAGGCCTGCCCGAGCAAGCCCCCAAATTCCAGGGGGCCTTTTTGATGCTCAAATTATGCGTTTAGCATCATAAGCGCTTTCAGTTTTTATCAAAATATTTCTTGCCATCCTCGCGCCGCTGGCGGTGGCGGCGCGCCTCCCGCCGCGTGAACTCGCTCACCGTGGGGTTGGACTGCACCGGATCCACATGGGCCACCTGCTCCCACAGCTCACGCGGGGCCCAGCGCACACTGTGCTGCACGCGGTCGTGGCGCACCACATAGCACCAGCGGGCCATGCCGCACTGGGGGCAAAACAACTCCTCCAGCCACTCGTTGCTCAGCACCAGCACCGGATAGGCGCCGATCACCAGTCGCGCCTTCTTGTCGCTCATGCCGCGCTGCTTGAGCTGCTCAGGCGTGAGCAGGTGCAGAAAGTACTTGCGGCCATTGCCTTCAATCAACTGCTCAGGATGGGCAGGGCAGCAGAGCGCCCGCCGCTTCGGACGGCGCTGGCGCCGCGAAGGGCGCTGCTCGGAATCAGCCTGAACCTCAGGATCTGGCCCCACCAACTCAGCGTCCATCCCAGAACCCACAGGAACAACCCCTTTCTACCGAAGCCAGCCCGCAGCGATAAGGGGGGAGAGCCGGGCCGGCCGATCGGCATCCCCACCGCTGGGGCCTAAGCTTGATCCTTACGGGGCGTGGCGCAGCTTGGTAGCGCGGGTGCTTTGGGAGCACTAGGTCGCAGGTTCGAATCCTGTCGCCCCGATTCCAGTTACACCAAGGGCTCTCGGGAAATCCGAGAGCCCTTTTTATTGGCCCCACGGGAGGGTTTGTGCACATCCCGTGCACAACCGCCTTTGGTCGCTCACTCGGAAGGGTTGTTTGCAAAGGGAGGGGCGTGCCCCTGCTGCGCAGGGTCGCCATCTCTAAAATCGCGCGTGCGGCTGCGATGTCCGTCCCCAGCAGCATGCGCCCGGTCGTATCGAGGGTAACCTGTGCCTGG
>JAWOHV010000219.1:0-3498 GCA_046484965.1 Prochlorococcaceae cyanobacterium | reverse complement strand
CCCAGCGGGCGATCAGCTGTAGTTCCCCACCGGGAGGCAGTAGCAGGCTGACGCCGATGGAGGAGTGAAACAGCTGCGGCTTGGCCGGGCCCGAATCGCTGCTGCCGCCGTCATCGCCAGATCCTGATTTGTACTCGGTGTTGGTCTGTTTTGGCTTACGCAGGTCCACCCCATCGGCGGCGGCGAAGTCGTCGTCGGCCGTGTCGTCGCATTTCAGCGACAGATCGGTTTCGGTGGGCACCAGGAAACCGGTGGGGTACCAGCTGCTGGGCAGCCGATCGAGGGCTTCCGTCTCCAAACCTTCGCCTTCGGCGCCGAGAGCCTGCAGCACCCGCTGGGTGGGGCCGATCAGCTCTAATTCCAGGGCTGTCACCAGCTGGGCGCGCACCTGCTCTGAATCAGGGGCTCTTGCGGGAAGGGAGGTGGTGCTCATGGGGCCGAGTCTGGCAAGGGCGGAATGCTTGGGATCCGGATCTCCTGCGAAGAACAAGCGGACCGGCTGCCGCCGTCATGACATTGTCTGGCAGGCGGGGCTAGGGTGGCTTCAGGAAGTGCAGCGATGACGTCATCCCCATTGCGCAGCGAGAAGCTGGACCTGCGGCTGACGCCAGGGGCGAAGCAGACCCTGCAGCGGGCAGCGGCGGTGGCACAGCGCAGCGTGACCGACTTCGTGCTGGAGAGCGCCCTGGCCAGCGCGGCCGAAACCTTGGCCGACCGGCAGAGCTTCCAGCTCGATGAGGAGCAGTGGGAGGCGTTCGTGGCCGCCCTGGATGCCCCACCCCAGCGGCATCCGCGACTGGCGCGGTTGCTGCAGGAGCCCAGCGTGTTGGAGCAAACGTCTGCGGGTGGTGCCGGGTGAGCCGGTTTCGGATCGAACCGCTCCAGGCCAGCCATGGCGTGGAGGGCTTTGATTGCGGTGACGAAGCCTTGAACCGCTTCCTGATCCGCTTCGCCCTGGCCAATCAACGGGCTCGCGCCAGCCGCACCTATGTGGCACTGGCGGGGGATGCCGTGGTGGGGTTCCACACCCTGGTGGTGGGTGAGGTGAGCCCGGAGCAGGCACCCGAGCGCATCCGCAAGGGGTTGGCGCGGCATCCGATTCCGCTGATGGTGCTGGCGCGGCTGGCCGTGGCGGTGGAGCACCAGGGACAGGGCCTTGGTGCCGCGCTGCTGAAGGATGCGATCAGCCGCACGCTGGCGGCGGCGGAGATCGCCGGCATCCGCGCCCTGGCGGTGCATGCCAAGGATGAACGGGCGCAGAGCTTCTACACCCATCTCGGTTTCCGCCCCTCGCCCAGTGATCCCCTGCACTTGTTTGTGTTGCTGAAAGATCTGCAGGGCATGTCCCTTGGGTAGTGGTGTGAAGGGATCAGTCATGGTGCAAGGAACCCATTGAGCCGATTCGCAATCAGGCGCCGGCGCTCGGAAAGGAAGTCGCGGAAACAGTCAGGGGGGAGTAGTGACGGATCTGTGGGAATGCACTGGCTGATGACAGGTTGAGGGCAAACTCCATGCCACGGCAACCGGCATCCCAGCCGCAGCGGAGCTTGGCGAGATCGAGCAGCAATACGGAAAGAAACCGCGACTGGTCTGTGGCGTGGGCGACGAGGTTCTTGAGGTGGATGCCGAGATCAAGGTCGAAGCCGCTAGCGCTGCACTCGGCCTGGAAGGCCTGGAAGATTTGCAGGGAGCCGCGCCATTTGGCCGTGATCTGGGCGAGGGCGAGGTCGGAGCTGCGCAACTTGGCGCCCAGCGAATTGACCCGCACGAAGATCTCAGTGACCTCGTCGTAGGAGAGGGTGGCCTCCAGCACATCCATCCGGTAGACGTACTTGCGGATGCCCCGCAGACGGGCCAGGCGCTGGCTGTATTTCTGATAGCGCTCGTCTTTGCAACCCTCCACACCAGCGCGCTCCATAAAGGGGCCATCGCTGTCTGTACTGAACACCTCGCTCACCTTCACCCACTGGGGCAGCTGCTCGAGCTTGCGGGTGGAGACCACGAAGGTCATGCGATCGAAGCGTTTCTGCAGTTCGTCTTCTGAGGCATCGACTTCTTCTTCGCCGGGCATCTCAGGCAGACGCAACTCACCGAGCTCGATCTTGCTGACGAGTTCTTCGACGGTGGCTTCAGCTTTGGCCATCGCTCAATGTTCTTCCCTGATCGATCGCTCAAGAGTCCGGATGGCTCCCAGAAGATCTGGCAACGCCTCCTGACAGATCAGCAGCACCTGCTCAGCGTCGAGATCAAAGTACTGGTGGGCGATCACATCGCGGAAGCCCATGGCCCCCTTCCAGTCGATGACCGGGAACGTTGCCGTCAGCAGCCCCGGCCGGAGCTTCTCCAATCGCTTGAGGCCCTCGCCGGCCGCCAGAAACTGCATGCAGATCACATCGAGCAGGTCCTGTCCCTCTTCGCTCTTCAGCAGAGCTGGGTTCGCCAGCAGCGGGCGTGCTTTTCGCTCGATCCGCTCCATGGCCTGACGCAGCGGCGTCAGCAGAACCAGGAGGTCGCCGCTCATGCGCTCAAGCCTTCCCGCAGGATCGCCTGGCGCAGGGCAGGGTTCATGCGCTCGCGCAGGCGTACAAGATCCACGGGCCGTTGCAACAGCTCTTCCAGTTCCTGCTTCAGGTGCACCGTGGCGAAGGGTGTGAGGGGATCGAGTTCAACCCACACATCCACATCGCTCTGATCGGTGGCGTCACCGCGGGCCACAGATCCGAACAGGCCAATCCGCTGCAGGTTGAAGCGATTGGCCCAAAGCGGCTGGTGAGCCCTCAGCAGGGTCAGAAGCTCCTGCGGGTTCGGTGTGGCAGCTGGCGCGTGGCTGCTCATAGTGCCAACCCCATCTGTTCGGCCTGCATGGGCTCAGTCTCGCCCGCCTGGCTCAGCTTGGGCGGCCGCCCCCGCCGCTTGCCCCCTGCAGTGCTGTCAGCTCCTGCCCTGGCCGCCTTCGCCGCTTGCTTTCCCCCCTTGCTGTGCATCCCCATCGCCACCTCCTCTGCGTACCGCTCCGCATTGAGCGCCAACAGCCGAGCCAGCACGTCATCCCGCACAGCATCCGGCCAGCGGAAGCGCCAGGGCAGCTTGCGGCGGCCGGTGATGGCGCCGTAGGCCTGCAGCTGTCCCTGGAAATCGAGGGCGTCGTTGGCCTCCCAGAAGAACAGCTCACCTCTGTCGATGAGCTCCTGCAGCTCGTCGGGGAGCTGGGCGTCTTCTTCGGTGTCGAGGTAGTCAAGCCCGAAGCCGCAGGCGGTGGAGACATCGCTCCAGCCGTAGGCGTTCAGCACCGCCTGATCCATCTCGCCGTGGAGGCGGCGCAGCTCCAGGAGTTCGCTGCTGGTTTCGGCGGGATCGTGGAAGCGGTTGTAGGTGCTGGTGAGCCCTTCGTTGTTGCCCACCATCAGCTCGGCGCGGAACTGGTGGTAGCCCTCGCCGATGGCTTTGAGGCTTTGGCAGGTGAGAGCGTGGTATGGATCGTTGGTGGCGGAATCGAGC
>JAWOHV010000183.1:0-3391 GCA_046484965.1 Prochlorococcaceae cyanobacterium | reverse complement strand
GTTCCTAGGGTTGCAGCAGAACTTGGCGGCACAGAGGAGAAGTTTGGAGCGCTCGTCTGCTGATCTCCAGGCGGCCCTGGCGGTGCCACTGCCCCTGTTGTGGAGCCAGCTGGGCCAGCGGCAGCTGAGGCCTGAGCTGATGGATCAGCCTGGCCTTGATCCCCAGGCCCATCAGGCCGCCCTGCTTGGCCTGGCCCGCATCAATGCCTTCACGCGCAGTGCCGCCTGCTTCTTCCCCGCCATCCGTCGTCTGGCGAGCCAGGTCCCCACGCGGCGGCTGCGCCTCCTGGACGTGGCCTGTGGTGGGGGCGACACGGTGCGGGCCATCGCTCGGCTGGCCCGGCGGGAGGGGATCGATCTGGAGGTGCACGGCTGTGACATCAGCGCTGAAGCCGTTGCCCTCGCCAGTGCAGCGGCCAGGGCGGAGGGTCTGGAGGCCCATTTCTTCCAGGCGGATGCGATCGGTGCGCCGCTCCCCGCTGGCTATCACCTGATCACCTCTTCGCTGTTTCTGCATCACCTCAGGGAGCCCGACGCCGAAACCCTGCTGCGCTCGATGGCCGCCGCCACGCTCGATCAGCTGTTGGTGCACGATCTGATCCGCAGCCATCTGGACCTGTTGCTCACCTGGATCGGCACCCGGCTGCTGAGCCGCTCCCCGATCGTTCAGATCGACGGGCCACTCTCGGTGGGGGGTGCCTTTCGGATCGATGAAGTGGCGCATCTGGCCACCGCCGCTGGCCTGGCAGGCGCCCAGATCAGCCGTTTCTGGCCCGAGCGCTTCCTACTCTCCTGGAGACGAGATGCCGCCAGCACCTGAGCCGCTGCCATGGCAGCTCGCGCCCTGCTGGGATGTGGTGGTGGTGGGCGCCGGACCGGCCGGCGCCCTGGCGGCCCATGGCCTCGCCAGTTCCGGGGTACGGGTGCTGCTGGTTGAGCAGCGGCTGTTCCCCCGCTGGAAAGTGTGTGGGGCCTGCCTCAGCCCCCAGGCCCTGGCAGCCCTTGAGGCCGCCGGACTTGCTGAACTTGTGGCGGAGCAGGGTTGCCTTGCCCTTAGGCAGCTGCAGCTGGGGGTGGCTGGCCTGGTGAACCCGATTGCCCTGGGGGCTGGCCGGGTCCTGTCCCGGGCCCGCCTGGATCAGGCGCTGCTGCAAGCAGCTGTTGCCGCTGGTGCCGTGGTGCTCACGGGCACCCGCGCCGTTTTGGGTGCTGCCGCCGAGGGCACTGACCCTGATCGCGAGGTGGTGCTGCAACAAGGCAGCGAGCGGCGGCGTGTCAGGGCCAAGGTGGTGCTGATCGCGGCGGGGCTCAGCCACCGCTGCCTGAAGGGCGAGGCGGAGATCAGTACCAGCATCGAACCCCACAGCCGTGTGGGGGCCGGTTGTGTTCTGCCTGGGGATGTCGCCGCTCTGCCTCCCGGTGTGCTGCAGATGGCTGTGGGCCGAGGTGGGTATGTGGGCCTGGTGCGGGTCGAGGACGGGCAGATCAACCTGGCCTGTGCCTTCGATCGGGCCTTGCTGCATGCCAGCGGCGGTGCGGCCGGCGCCTGCCAGAGGATCCTGGCGGAGGCGGGCTTTGCGCCACCCTTCGCTCCCCTGCCCGTCCTGGAAGAGGCGGCCTGGCAGCTCACCGCAGCGCTGAGCCGCCGCACCCGCCCGCTGGCCGGCCACCGGTTGCTGCTGCTGGGGGATGCCGCCGGCTATGTGGAGCCGTTCACCGGCGAAGGCATGGGCTGGGCTCTGACCTCCTCACTGGCTGCCCTGCCCCTGGTGCTGCGCGCTCTGGAGCACTGGGATGGCGCGATTGAGCTGGAGTGGCGGCGCCTTCACCACCGCTGGGTGACGCGGCGTCAGACCTTCTGCCGTGCAACGGCGCTGCTGTTGCGGCACCCCGGGCTCAGCTGGGGACTGCAGCGGATGGCGGGGACCTTCCCCGCGATCACCAGCTCCATGATTGAGCATCTGCAACGGCCCGTCCTGCCCTGCTCGACGGGCTGATCGACCATGCCCCTGTCCATACTTGGTCTTGGCACTGCGGTGCCGCAGCTGCGGCTCAGCCAGCGAGAAGCCCTGGCTCTGGCACCGCAGATGCGCGGTGCCAGCCCCCGCCAGCAACGACTGCTGGAGCGGATCTACCAGCGCTCGGGGGTGATGCACCGCCATTGCATTCCCCTCTCACACTCCACCAATCCCTCCACGGCCGAGCGGATGCGGCGCTATCAGCCGGCGGCGCTGGATCTGGCCCTGCGCGCTTCCCGCCTGGCCCTGGAGGATGCCGGCATCGAGGCAAGCTCGATCACCCATCTGATCACCGTGTCGTGCACGGGCTTCGGAGCCCCAGGCTTCGACCTCGCCCTGATCGCCAGCCTGCCCTTGGCGCTGGATGTGGCCCGCACCCATGTGGGCTTCATGGGCTGCCACGGGGCATTCAACGGTCTGCGGGTGGCGCGGGCATTCGTTGAGGCCGATCCCAGTGCCTGCGTGCTGCTGTGTGCGGTGGAGCTCTGCAGCCTGCACCTGCAGGAGGGCTGGAACCCCGACCACATCGTGGCCAATGCCCTGTTCGGCGATGGTGCCGGTGCCGTGGTGGCGGTGGGTTCCGATCGCGATGCTGTCGCTGTCAGCTCGATCCCAAACCACGGGTTGCAGCTGCTCGCCTCAGCGTCAACGGTGGTCCCCAATAGCGAAGAGCTGATGGGCTGGATCATTGAAGATCATGGGTTTTCGATGGTCCTTTCGGCCCAGGTGCCTAGTCGCATCGCCGCCCAGCTGCGCCCATGGCTGGAGCACTGGCTGGCGGGCCTGGGCCTCACGTTGGCGGAGGTGGAAACCTGGGCCGTTCATCCCGGCGGACCCCGCATTCTGGGGGCGGTGCTGGAGAGCGCCGGCTTGCAACCGGCTCAGATCGATCTGTCCACCTCGGTGTTGCGCCAGTTCGGCAACATGTCCTCGGCAACCATTCTTTTCATCCTGGAGCGGCTGCGCAGCCAGGCCGGCCAGGGGCCATGTCTGGCATTGGGCTTCGGGCCGGGCCTCACGGTGGAAGCGGCTTTGCTGACGCGGCAGTAGCACTTCTGCGTGGTGATTTGATCAGGCTCTGCTTTCGAGAGCCTTCAGTTGGATACCAATAAAAAGCCCCCTCGTGGGAGGGGGCTTGATGGGTTTGGATTAACTTGTTGAGCTTGAGCCGAGGCTATTGCCTCAGCCGATGCTGGGGGCCGTCAGCGCCACGGGGGTGGCGGTGGCAGCTGCCAGGTCCAGCGGGAAGTTGTGAGCATTGCGCTCGTGCATCACTTCCATGCCACCAGGGCCGGGCTGTGTCCCTGGTGCCCGCCATCCACGCGGCCGTCATCCCCATGGACCGGATCCTGGCCGACCTGTCGGAACTGTTT
>JAWOHV010000120.1:0-13020 GCA_046484965.1 Prochlorococcaceae cyanobacterium | reverse complement strand
TGGAGCAATCGGCTGCCCTGGCACCGGGCGGCGATCCCCTGCCCCTGCTGGAGCTCTGGGCCGCTGCGGCCGTTGCCCCGGGCGAGCGGGGGCGGTTGCTGCTGGTGGGCCACGAGCCCGACCTGGGCCTGCTGGCGGCCCGCTTGATCGGTGCCCCCGCCGGCAGCATCGCCCTGCGCAAGGCGGGTGTGGTGGTGCTGACCTTCGCTCCCCCCTGGTGCCTGCGGCTGCTGCTCAGCCCCCGCAGCCTGCTGCTGCCCCAGGTTGATCAGGCCGTGGCAGATCGGGGCTGATCCCGGCAGCCAGGGCTACGGCACGGCGCCGGCCGCGGGCCGTAGGTTCGATTCCTAGTCCTCGATTGGCAATGGTGTCTGAGACCACCGACATGGCAAGCCTGGCGGCGTTCCGGCCGGGGCTCGAAGGGGTGCCGGCCACCCAGTCGGCCATCTGCGACATCGATGGCCAGCTGGGCCGCCTCACCTACCGCGGTTACGGGGTGCAGGAGCTGGCGGCCCAGAGCACCTTCCTGGAAACCGCCTACCTGCTGATCTGGGGCGAGTTGCCGAATGCCAGCGAGCTGCAGGAGTTTGAGCAGGAGGTGCAGATGCACCGGCGGGTGAGCTTCCGCATCCGCGACATGATGAAGTGCTTCCCCTCCCAGGGCCATCCGATGGATGCCCTGCAGGCCAGCGCCGCCTCCCTGGGGCTCTTCTATTCCCGCCGCGCCCTCGACAACCCCGACTACATCGTGCAGGCGGTGGTGCGGCTGATCGCCAAGATCCCCACGATGGTGGCGGCGTTCCAGCTGATCCGCAAAGGCCAGGATCCGATCCAGCCCCGCGACGATCTGGCCTATGCCGCCAACTTCCTCTACATGCTCACCGAGCGGGAGCCCGACCCCCTCGCCGCCCGCATCTTTGATGCCTGCCTGATCCTGCACGCCGAGCACAGCCTCAACGCCAGCACCTTCAGCGCCCGGGTCACCGCCAGCACCCTCACCGACCCCTATGCCGTGGTGGCCTCGGCGGTGGGCACCCTGGCAGGCCCCCTGCATGGCGGTGCCAACGAAGACGTGCTGACCATGCTCGAGGAGATCGGCAGCGAGGATCGGGTGGAGCCCTGGCTGGATCGGGCCATCGCCGAGAAGCAGAAGATCATGGGCTTCGGGCACCGCGAATACAAGGTGAAGGACCCCCGGGCCGGAATCCTGCAACAGCTGGCCGAGCAGCTGTTCGACCAGTTCGGTCACGATCCCCTCTACGACCTGGCCCGCACGCTCGAGGCCGCCGCCGCCAAGCGCCTTGGCCCCAAGGGCATCTACCCCAACGTCGACTTCTATTCCGGCCTGGTGTATCGCAAGCTGGGCATCCCCCTGGATCTGTTCACGCCGGTCTTCGCGATAGCCCGGGTGGCCGGCTGGCTGGCCCACTGGAAAGAGCAGCTCGGCGCCAATCGCATCTACCGGCCCAGCCAGATCTACACCGGTTCGCAGGCCCGCTACTGGGTGCCGCTGACGGTTCGCGGCTCCGCCGCCTAAGTTGCCCTCATCGCTGCCGCTCCCCTTGCCGGTTTACGCATGGTGAACGCCCTCGCTGCCTCCCTCTCCGGCTCCCTGGCCACCTCCCTCGCAGCCGTCACTCCTGGCCTCGACCTCGAAGCCAGCTTCACCGATGTGCTGCAGGGGTTCGGCCTCTCCCCGGCGGCTGCCCACCTGGTGTGGTTGCCCCTGCCGATGCTGCTGGTGCTGGTGGGCGCCGTGATGGGCGTGCTCGTCACCGTCTGGCTGGAGCGCAAGATCTCAGCGGCCGTGCAGCAGCGCATCGGCCCGGAATACGCAGGCGCCCTGGGGGTGCTGCAGCCGATGGCCGATGGCCTCAAGCTGCTCTTCAAGGAAGACATCATCCCCGCCAAGGCCGATGGTCTGCTGTTCAGCCTCGGCCCCGTGCTGGTGGTGATTCCGGTGATCGTGTCCTGGCTGGTGGTGCCCTTTGGCCAGCACCTGTTGATCAGCAACGTGGGCGTGGGCATTTTCCTCTGGATTTCGCTCAGCAGCATCCAGCCGATCGGCCTGCTGATGAGCGGCTACGCCTCCAACAACAAGTATTCGCTGCTCGGCGGCCTGCGGGCGGCGGCCCAGTCGATCAGCTACGAGATCCCCCTGGCCCTGGCGGTGCTGGCGGTGGTGATGATGAGCAACTCGCTTAGCACCGTCGACATCGTTGACCAGCAGAACGGTGCCGGCATCCTCAGCTGGAACATCTGGCGCCAGCCGGTGGGCTTCGTGATCTTCTGGATCTGCGCCCTCGCCGAGTGTGAGCGGTTGCCCTTCGACCTGCCGGAGGCCGAGGAGGAGCTGGTGGCCGGCTACCAGACCGAATACGCCGGCATGAAGTTCGCCCTCTTTTATCTGGGCAGCTACATCAACCTGGTGCTCTCGGCCCTGCTGGTGTCGGTGCTCTACCTGGGCGGCTGGGGCTTCCCGATCCCGGTGGAGTGGCTGGCGGGCTGGCTGGGGCAGTCGGTGGATGCTCCCCTGGTGCAGGTGATCACGGGCTCCCTGGGGATCGTGATGACCATTCTCAAGGCCTACCTGCTCGTGTTTTTCGCCATCCTGCTGCGCTGGACCACGCCGCGGGTGCGGATCGACCAGCTGCTGGATCTGGGTTGGAAGTTCCTGTTGCCGATTGCTCTGGTCAACCTGCTGGTCACCGCCGGCCTGAAGCTGGCCTTTCCTTTCGCCTTCGGCGGCTGATCAGCCGCAGGCAGGCCCACCCCGCCATCATGGGGTCCGGTTCGGTACCTTCAACCCTCCCCTTTCAGCTCCCATCCAGACGTTCCTTTCCTAGCGCCATGTTCGGGTTTCTCAAGAAGGTTGGCGATTACGGCCGCGATGCCGTGGGTGCCGCCCAAACCCTCAGCCAGGGTCTGGCGGTGACTTTCGATCACCTGCGCCGCCGGCCGATCACGGTGCAGTACCCCTACGAGAAGCTGATCCCCTCGGAGCGCTACCGCGGCCGCATTCACTACGAGTTCGACAAGTGCATCGCCTGCGAGGTGTGCGTGCGCGTGTGTCCGATCAACCTGCCGGTGGTCGACTGGGTGATGAACAAGGCCACCAAGAAGAAGGAGCTGCGCAACTATTCGATCGATTTCGGGGTGTGCATCTTCTGTGGCAACTGTGTGGAATATTGCCCCACCAATTGCCTCTCGATGACTGAGGAATACGAGCTGGCCACTTTTGATCGCCACAACCTCAACTTCGACAACATTGCCCTCGGCCGCCTGCCCACCAGCGTCACCAGCGACCCGGCAGTGATCGCCCTGCGCGAGCTGGTGTATCTGCCCAAGGGGGAGATGGATCCCCACGGCGTTGCCGCCACGGCTCCAAGGGCCGGCAAGTTGCCCGAGCAGGTGCTCGAAACCCTGCCCAAACCCGCACCTGCGCCCACCTCTGCGCCAGCCGATTCAGGAGCTGAAAGCTGATGTCGATTGCGTTCTCCACCCAGCTGATCTGTTTCATCGCCCTTTCGGCAACCCTGGTGTTGGGTGCCCTCGGTGTGGTGCTGCTGCCCAACATTGTGTATTCGGCCTTCCTGCTCGGAGGTGTGTTTCTCTCGGTGGCGGGTCTTTATCTGCTGCTCAATGCCAGCTTCGTGGCCGCGGCCCAGGTGCTGGTTTATGTGGGTGCGGTGAACGTGCTGATCCTGTTCGCGATCATGCTCGTGAACAAGCGCGAAGCCATGGCGGATATCCCGGGCTTGGCCCTGCGGCGCCTGCTTTCCGGGGGCGTCTGTGTTGGCCTGTTCCTGCTGCTGCTGCGGGTTTCGCTCACCACCCCCTGGCCCCTGCCCGGCCCTGTGCCCGTGGGCGAGGAGGCCACCAGCCGCATCGGTGAGCATCTGTTCAGCGACTACCTGCTGCCCTTTGAGCTGGCCTCGGTGCTGCTGCTGATGTCGATGATCGGTGCCATCGTGCTGGCCCGTCGCGATGTGTTCAGCATCGATGTGATCACCGGCGCTCCGGCCGACCAGGGCTTGATAGAGAAGGCCCGCACGCCACTGCTGCTAGAGAAAACCCCCTGAGGCCTTCTGCTCAGCACCCCCTGCTACCAGGCACGAGCTTGGCTGAGCCCCGTTCCAGCTCCACCCGATCCCGCCTAGACCGATGACCCCTGATCCCGCCTCCGCCGTTCCACTCCAGGCCTACCTGGTGCTCGCCGCGGTGCTCTTCTGCGCCGGCGTGTGGGGGCTGATCAACAGCCGCAATGCGGTGCGGGTGTTGATGAGCATCGAGCTGATGCTCAATGCGGTGAACATCAACCTGATGGCTTTCTCGAACTATCTCGATGGCCAGTTGATCCGGGGCCAGGTGTTTGCCATTTTCGTGATCACCGTGGCGGCCGCCGAGGCGGCGGTGGGGCTGGCGATCCTGCTCTCCCTCTACCGCAACCGCGAAACCGTGGACATGGAGCGCTTCAACCTGCTGCGCTGGTGAGCCGATGCAGCTGCAACGGGTCTGGCTGATTGTGCGCAGCGGCAGCCTGCCCGCCCGCCGCCAGGCCGATCGCTGTGCAGAGAGTCTGCGCGCTGAGGGGGTTGATGTGGTGACTGCCACCAGTGGCGCCAGCTCCAATCCCTATCCGGGGCTGTTGGCCACTGAACCCCAGCTCCCCGATCTCGCCCTGGTGCTGGGAGGCGACGGCACCGTGCTGGGTGCAGCCCGCCACCTGGCGCCCCACCAAGTGCCGATTCTCTGCTTCAACGTGGGCGGCAACCTCGGCTTCCTCACCCACGACCCGCCCCTGCTTCAGCAAGATCCAGCCCATGGCTGGGGCGGCAACCTCTGGCAGCGTCTGCGCGATGACCGCTTCGCCCTCGAGCGGCGCACCATGCTGCAGGCCAGCTGCTCTTCCGGTTCTGGCTCTGGATCTGGCGCTTGCTCTGGTTCTGAGGAGCTACACCTGGCCCTCAACGACGTTTACCTGCGCCCAGCTTCCGATGCCCTTTCCCCCACCTGCACCCTGGAGCTGGAGATCGATGGCGAGATCGTGGACCAGTTCCGCGGCGATGGCCTGATCATTGCCACTCCCACGGGCTCCACGGGCTACGCCCTGGCCGCCGCTGGGCCGATCCTGCACCCCGGCGTCGATGCGATCGTGGTCACCCCGATCTGCCCGATGAGCCTTTCCAGCCGGGGGATCGTGGTGCCGCCGCGTTCGCGGCTCACGATTTGGCCCCTGGGCCGCGACCATGGCCATGTGCGGGTGTGGAAGGACGGCGTGCCGGCGACGGTGATTGAGCCCGGTGATCACTGCGTTGTGGAACGCTCGCCCCACCAGGCCCTGCTGGTGGTGCTCGAGCAGAGCCCGTCCTACTACCGCACCCTGGTGCGCAAGCTCAACTGGGCCGGCAGCCTCACCGCCGCGGAGCCTTCGGCCAACTGATCCGGCCCAGCCCTAGCCCTTCCTTTCCGCATTCCGATGGCCCTGGAGATTGAGCGAAGGTTTCTGGTGAGCGGCGAGCACTGGCGCCGCCATTGCTGCTGGAGCCAGGGTCTGCAGCAGGGCTACCTCATGGCCGGTGCCGATGGCCTCACCCTGCGGGTGCGCATCGCCAGCAAGGCCGCGGCCGATGGCAGTGCCGAGTTTGGGCCAGGGAAATTGGGGCCGCTGGCAGCCTGGCTCACCTTCAAGGCTCCGGTGTCGGGAAAGGCACCGGCGGCGGGCCTGGCCTGCCATGAATTCGAGTATCCGATTCCCATCGCCGATGCCGAGGCGATGCTGGCCCTGGCCCCCCACTCCCTGCGCAAGCGCCGCTACGGCCTGGATCTGCCGGGCGGTGACTGGGTGCTCGATGTATTCGAGGGCGCCAATGCCCCCCTGGTGGTGGCGGAGGTGGAGCTGCTGGATCCGCAGCAGCCGCTGGCGATTCCCAGCTGGTGCGTGCTCGAGCTCAGCGGCCGCCATGAGCTGAGCAATGCGGCCCTCAGCCGCGAGCCGCTGGCGGCTTGGTCGCCCCAGGCGCGCGAGCTGCTGCTGGCGCCCCTGCTCAGCTCTGGGGCCGACCCTCAAGGATGTTGCAGCAATTGAAGCCATCGCGGCAGATCTTGCCGTGGTCCATGGCCCAGTTCACCAGGGCCACCCTGTTTTTGGCGCCGGTTTTTGTGAAGATGTTGCTCACGTGGTTATCCACTGTGCGCTTGCTGATCATCAGTTGCCCGGCGATCTCCTGGTTTGTGAGGCCGCCCGCCACCCTCTCGATGATCTCGAGTTCCCGCTCGGATAGCCCTGGTCGCGATGGGCCGAGATCGATCGGGTCAGGCATTGAAGCCCAGCGTTTGCATTGGCTTCACTGTACGCAGGCCAGGGCTCGCCGGTTGTGCCCTAAGGGCTATTCAGGCGCCGCTGCTGACCGATGATGGCACCGCACTGATGCTCTCGGGGCCCTTGCTGCTTCAACAGGCCCTCGAGAGTGGCAGCTTCGCGATCACGGCGGAGGTCACGCCGCCGCGGGGTGGCGATCCGAGCCGCACCCTGGCTGCCGCAGCCGGCCTGCGGGGGCTGGTTCATGCCGTGAATGTGACCGATGGCAGCCGGGCCGTGATGCGCATGTGCAGCCTGGCGGTGTGCCGGCTGCTGCTGGATAGCGGCATCGAACCGGTGCTGCAGATGGCCTGCCGCGATCGCAACCGCATCGCCCTCCAGGCCGACCTGCTCGGGGCCCATGCCCTGGGGATCCCCAATGTGCTCTGCCTCACCGGTGATCCGGTGCGGGCCGGCGACCAGCCTGGAGCGCGCCCGGTGAGTGAGCTGGAAGCTGTGCGGCTGCTGCAGCAGCTGAGCCGCCTGAATGCCGGCAGCGATCCGGTGGCCGGGGCGCTGCCCGATGGCCCCACGGCCCTGTTCGCCGGGGCCGCGGCCGATCCCCAGAGCCCCAGCTGGAGCGGTCTGCGCTCCCGGGTGACCCGCAAGCGCGACGCTGGTGCCCGTTTCCTGCAGACCCAGATGGTGATGGACCTCAACGCCCTGCGGCGCTTTGTGGAGGAGATCGCCGCTCCTCTGGGGCTGCCCGTGCTCGCGGGGGTGTTCCTGCTCAAGTCGGCCCGCAATGCGGAGTTCATCAACCGCATGGTGCCTGGTGCCTGCATTCCCCAGGCCCTGATCGACCGGCTGGCCGCAGCGGCCGATCCCGCCGCAGAAGGGGTGGCGATTGCCGCCGAACAGGTGGCGGCCTGCCGCCAGATCGCCCAGGGGGTGCACCTGATGGCGGTCAAGGCCGAGGAGCGGATCCCGCTGATTCTGGATCGGGCAGGGGTGGCGCCAGTGGAACTGGCGCCGGCGGGTTCAGCTGGCCTTGCCCAGGGCAAGGTCGGTGCCGAGCAACTCGGCGAGGGCCTTCTGCTGGGGTGAGGGGGCCGAGTGGTCCTGGCGGCGGGCATCGGTGATCAGCCAGTCGAGGGCTGCTTCCTGCAGATCGAAGTGGTCGCCGTTGCGATCCACGCAATAGCGGCCAAACACCAGCTTCTCCACCAGGCGCACACCGGGGCCGATGCGTGAATAGTTGAAGATGATGGAGTTGTCGATCGTGGCCCCTTCGCAGATGTGGCAGCAGGGGCCAATCATCGCTGGGCCAATGATTGTGGCGCCATCCTCGATCTTGGTCATGCCGCCCACGTAGATGGGCCCCTCCACCGTGATCTTGTCCCAGTTGGCGGCCACGTTGAGGCCTGTGAAGATGCCCGGGCGCACCTCCTTGCCGGGGATCGAAACCTGGCGCACCTGGCCCTGCAGCACGCTGCGGATGGCTTGCCAGTAATCGGGCACCTTGCCGATATCCACCCATTCGAATTCCATCGGCAGGGCATAGAAGGCGGCATCGGCCTCCACCAGGCGCGGGAAGAGATCGGAGCCGATGTCGAACGGCACTCCCTCGGGGATGAAGTTGAACACCTCAGGCTCAAAGATGTAGATGCCGGTGTTGATCATGTCGCCGGCGGCCTCTTCCACTGCCGGCTTCTCCTGGAAGGAGCGCACACGGCCATCGGCATCGGTGACCACCACGCCGTAGCTGCTCACCTGATCGCGGGGTACCCGCTTGGTGATCAGACTGGCCATGGCGCCTTTCTGCTTGTGGCGCCGCACAGCCTCGCTGAGGTCGAGGTCGATCAGCGCATCGCCGCAGAGCACCACGAAGGTGTCGTCGAAGAAGGGCTGGAAGGTTTGGATCTTCTTGAGGCCGCCCGCCGATCCCAGCGCTTCACCAATCAGTTCGCCATCTTCGATGCGGCCCTCGAAGCTGTACGCGATCTCCACGCCGAAGCGCTGGCCATCGCGGAAGTAGTTCTCGATCTCCTCGGCCAGGTGCGACACATTCACCATGATTTCGGTGAAGCCGTGTTGCCGCAGCAGTTCGAGCAGAAACTCCATCACCGGCTTCTGCAGGATCGGGATCATCGGCTTGGGAGTGGTGTGCGTGATTGGCCGCACCCTTGTTCCCTTGCCTGCCGCCAGGATCATCGCCTTCATCGGCGCCCCTTCTCCCATGGGGATGGAACACCCACATTAGTGAAAACGCTCAGGCCGCCCAGGCCTCGCGAGCCGGCACGGCTACTGGCAGCGAAGCTGGCATGGCAGCTGGCATGGCAGCTGCCACGAGTGGCAGCTGCACGGTTTCACCACGTTCGAGCAGCCGCTTCAGCCGCAGCGGGCCGAACAGGCCACCCTCCTGTTCCAGCTCCACCGCCCCCTGGGAGGAGAGGAAGAGCAGGGCCCAGAACACGCCCACCCGATCACTGTCGAGGTCTGGCGGGGCGATGCCGGCCCAGTGCTCCACCAGGGCTTCGAAGTCGACCCAGCCGATGGCCGGCTCCCAGCGCTGCAGGAAGCGGCTGAGGGCGGCAGTGGTTTCAGGCAGTTTCTCGCGGTGGGCGAGGGCGGCCACCTGGGCGATGGCATCGCGTTCGCTGTAGCGCTTGCTGCGCTGCCGGGGCCTGGTCCGCTCGCCCTCCTGCTCGAGCCGTTCGGCAATGTCTTCGAGCTGGCGGATCAGTTCGCCCAGGGTCACCGGGCGCTGCAGGGGTGGGGGTGCCACCGGCCGGCGCAGCAGATGGCGCTCCGGCCGCCGCGGCAGTTCAAAGCCCGCTGAGGCCCACTCATCGCCAGCGTCGTCGAAGTCGAAAGCGTCCTGGATCAGCAGTTCGGGCGGGAAGGTCTGGGCCTCGAGCACTTCCGCCTTCAGCCCCACCAGCACCGAGGCGGCCAGGAAGGCCTCGCTGGTTTCGGCCAGATCCTGTTCATAGCTGCCGCCCCTGGAACCCCCCCGGGGGTAGGCGGCTGCCACCAGCCGCGGCACCTCGATGCGCTGACGCAGCTGGTCAAGGAAGCCGTCAACAACGGCGATCACATCCACATCCCAGGGATCGAGCTCACCGCGTTCGGCCGCATCCTGAAGCAGGCGAATGGCCAGCCTGGCGCCCCCTCCCTCGGCCGAGCGTGCTTCAGCCACTTGGCGTCCCATCCTTCCCAAACGGTACCGGCTCTGGACGGCTGGGGCCAGGGCTCAGGAGAGGCTGGCTTAGGCTTCGCTGGCGACCGCGTTGACGGCACCCGAGCTTTCGCCTGCGGCCGGCAGCAGGCCCAGCTGGGCATCCACGGTGGCGCGGTAGCGCTGCAGATCATTCTCCAGTTCCTGGATGCGCACCTGCTGGGCCTGCATTTCGGCCTGTTCCTGGATGCGCTCCACCTTCTTGGTCACCCCGCTCCAGACGGCGAACACCCAGGCGGCCGTGGCGCCCACCCCTCCCACGATCAGCAGCAGGGCCGCCAGGGGCAGGGTGGCGTTCAGCCCTGGCAGGAAGCGCACGGTGGTGGCCGTCGTGTTCTCCAGGGTGAACATCACCATGGCCAGGCCGAAACTGAAGATCAGCAGGAAGTTCAGCTGTTTCATTCGGGTGGAGCTGCTCGCTGCAGGAGCGTAGGCCGAGGTTCCTGGCTTGAATAGTGGCCCTTGGCCAGCGGTTACAGGTCGCCGGCCCCTGCTTCAGCCTCAGCTTCAGCCCCTGATTAAGCCGAGAGCTTCAGCCCAGAGCTGGCGCCGTGAAGCGCATGGCCAGCGGCATCTGGCGGATCAGGGAGCCGCCGGAGGGTCGAGTCAGTCCCTCGAGGGCGGCATTGTCGCGGCTCACCAGGGCTTCGATCGAGGCCCGGTAGCTGTCGGTCATCAGGCGGGGATAGAGGCCGATGCCGATGATCGGCACCAGCAGGCAACCGATGATGTAGATCTCCCGCGGTTCGGCATCCACCAGCTGGGAGTGGGAAACCAGCTCGGCGTTTTCCTTGCCGAAGAAGATCTCCCGCAGCATCGAGAGCAGATACACCGGCGTGAGGATCACCCCCACCGCCGCCAGCACCGCCATCACGATCCGGAAGCTGAGGGCATAGGCCTCGCTGGTGGCGAAACCCACGAACACCATCAGTTCGCTCACGAAGCCGCTCATGCCAGGCAGGGCCAGGGAGGCCAGGGAGCAGATCGTCCAGAGGGCGAACATCTTGCGCATCGTCTGGCCCACGCCGCCCATCTCATCGAGCTGCAGGGTGTGGGTGCGGTCGTAGGTGGCGCCCACCAGGAAAAAGAGGCTGGCGCCGATCAGGCCGTGGCTGATCATTTGCAGCATGGCGCCGCTGGTGCCCAGATCACTCAAGCTGCCGATGCCGATCAGCACGAAGCCCATGTGGCTGATCGAGCTGTAGGCGATCTTGCGTTTGAGATTGCGCTGGGCAAAGGAGGTGAGGGCGGCGTAGATGATGTTCACCACCCCCAGCACGATCAGCAGCGGCGCGAACTGGGCATGGGCCGCCGGCAGCAGCTGGGCGTTGAAGCGCAGCAGCGCATAGCCGCCCATCTTGAGCAGGATGCCGGCCAGCAGCATGTGCACCGGCGCCGTGGCCTCGCCGTGGGCATCGGGCAGCCAGGTGTGCAGCGGCACGATCGGCAGCTTGACGCCGAAGGCGATCAGCAGGCCCGCGTAGCAGAGGATCTGGAACTTGGTGCCGAACTCCTTGGCCGCCAGGGTGGTGTATTCGAAGCTGATGTTGCCCCCGTAGAAGGCCATCGCCAGGCCCACGATCAGGATGAACAGGGAGCTGCCGGCGGTGTAGAGGATGAACTTGGTGGCGGCGTACTGGCGTTTCTTGCCACCCCAGATCGCCAGCAGCAGGTACACCGGCAGCAGCTCGAGCTCCCAGGCCAGGAAAAAGAGCAGCATGTCCTGCACGGCAAACACCGCGATCTGGCCGCCGTTCATGGCCAGCAGCAGGAAGTAGAAGAGCTTCGGCTTGAAGGTCACCGGCCAGGCGGCCAGGCAGGCCAGGGAGGTGATGAAGCTGGTGAGCAGGATCAAAGGCATCGAAATGCCGTCGGCCCCCACCGACCAGGAAAGCCCCAGGCTGGGCAGCCAGGAAACCCGTTCCACCAGCTGCAGGTTGGGGTTGGCGGGATCAAAACCGGTGAGGTAAGCCGCCACCGTTGCCAGGAATGTGATCAGGCTCACCCCCAGGGCATACCAGCGCACCTGGCGACCGTTGCCGGGATCGGGCACGAAGGGGATCAGCAGGGCCGCCCCGATCGGAAACAGGATCGTGAAGCTGAGCCAGGGGAAGGCTGCTGCGGCCGCCACGTCGATCAACACAGCTCAGAGCGAACCCAATGGGGCGAGTGTAGAAATACCTGGCCCGCAGCGCTCAGCCGGTGGGGGATGTCACACACAGAGCGCTGCCGCCTCCCGCTGCGGCGTGCCGGCTGGGGCAACGCGCTGGGCGCTCACGCACCAGCGGGCACGCCGCAGCGGGCGGCGGGGGTCAGCCCAGAACGCCGAAGAGGGCCACCAGGGCGATGACGCCGCCGAACACGATCAGGGCATAGAACTGGGCCCGGCCGGTTTCGAAGTACTTGAGGCCCTCGCCGCTGCCAAGGGTGAGCAGGCCGGTGAGGTTCACAACACCGTCCACAACTTTGGAGTCCACGTCGAGCACCGACTTGGCCAGCTTGCGGCTGCCTTGCACGAACAGCTTGTCGTTGATCGCATCGAGATACCACTTGTTGGCCAGGAAGGCGTTGATGGCCGGGAAGCGGTTGGCGAACAGGGCCGCCAGATCCAGTTTGTGCAGGGCGTAGGCCAGCAACGCCACCGTGATGCCAGTCACGGAGATCGCCACCGAGGCGCCCGCCAGCGGCAGAAACTCGGCCCAGCTGAAATGCTCGGCCATCTCGGCGGCTTCGTGGGGATCCAGCAGGGCGGCGAAGCGGCTGTTCCAGGGGGTGCCCAGCAGGCCGATCAGCACCGAGGGCACCGCCAGCACCGCCAGGGGCAAAGCCATCTGCCAGCCCGATTCGTGCGGGTGCTCGGCGTGGTGGCCATGGTCTTCTGCCTCGTCGCTGCCGACGCCCTTGCCGGCGGCAGCCAGCAGCTGGGCGGCGATCGCTTTGTCGTTGCCGCGGAAGCTGCCCTCAAAGGTGAGGAAGTAGAGGCGGAACATGTAGAAGGCGGTCATGCCGGCGGTAAAGAACCCAGCCACCCAGAGGATCGGGAAGCGGCCGAAGGCCACCCCCAGGATTTCGTCCTTGCTCCAGAAGCCTGCCAGGGGAGGGATGCCGGCGATCGCCACGCAACCGATGAAGAAGGTGGCGGAGGTCACCGGCATGTAGCGGCGCAGGCCGCCCATCAGGCGCATGTCCTGGGCCAGCACGGGCTCATGGCCCACCACCTCCTCCATGGCGTGGATCACCGAGCCGGATCCGAGGAACAGCATCGCCTTGAAGAAGGCATGGGTCACCAGGTGGAACATGCCCGCCACCGGGGCGCCGCAACCCATGGCCAGCATCATGTAGCCGAGCTGCGAAACCGTGCTGTAGGCCAGGCCCTTCTTGAGGTCCATCTGGGTGAGGGCGATCGAGGCCCCTAGAAACAGGGTGATCGTGCCGATCACGGCAATCGTGGCCTGCACCGCTGGGAAGGGCTCGTACA
>JAWOHV010000110.1:0-3720 GCA_046484965.1 Prochlorococcaceae cyanobacterium | reverse complement strand
AATCCCAGCAGTAATCAATAGTCATCGGCAAGGGCGTCCTCCAATAAAGGCATCAGCGCGCCAGCGGTAGGGAGAATCGGTCGGGGTCTGGCTCATGCGGCTGCAATTGCGGGTTCTACTTCCTCTTGCCGCAGAACATCTGGGCCAGGAGAGCCGCTCCCATCGCCCGCCCTGGTTGCCGGACTGTCATCGAGCGTCGGGCTGCTGATTGCATTCGCGGTCGCCAGCGCCAGCTGATGCCGCAACTCCTCCCGGCTGATGACACCCTTGTCGAAGAGCTCGATCCACTCCTTCACCTGGGGCTGCGGCTGGATCGAGCGGTTCACCGGTTAGGGCACACCAGTGCTGCAGGAGCGTGGAGAAGAGCGACGCCTTCTGGATCGCCATCGCCTGCAGCAGCGCGTAGCTCTGGGAGGCGGTGAGGCTGATCTCCATCTCGGTGCGGGCGGCACCGCGGTTCTGCGAGGGGATCAGGGCATCGCGGCGCATGGTGTCATCGAGGATCTGCAGCCAGGCCCGGTGCTCCGCCAACGACCGAGCCCGGATCTCCACGAACTCAAAGGAGGCATCCGTGGGCAGGTCCATACAGGTGTTGGGGCCCAGCACCACCGGGCCGGCCTGGCTGTTGCCCATGTTGAGGTACTGGTGGGCCAGACCCAGGTGCGGCAGGTCGCCCTCGCCAAAGCCGGATCCATCAGAGGTGTACCAGCAGGCCGGCAGGCGGCTGATGCCCTCGTAGGTAGTAATCGCCGGCGCCTCGCAGCGCCAACCGCTGCTGGTCTGCGGGTCAGCGCAGACCGGGTGGTGGGCCAGCTGCAGGCCGGTGACGGTCCCACCCCTGGTGGCATCGCCGGTGGTGAGCAGCTGCAGGCTGCGGTAGTGCCAGCGGTCGGGGGCATCGGCATCGCCCAGCAGGGCGTTGATCTGCTCCGTGACTTCTCCCTCACTACCCACTGGTTCAGCACTCATGGGCCGGTTCACCGGCTCACGCCAGATGATCCGCCCCGGCAGGCCATAACAGACCGGCAGCTCCCAGTTCAGGCAGTTGGCCCTCGGCACCAGCTGTAGCCGGGGCAGGGACAGCCGATCGCCCCGGCGCAGGGCCTCCTGGCGGTCGCCCTCGCTGGGCCAGCTGTGTTCAGGGGGAAGCACCAGCACCAGGGCGGCTCCGTCCCGCAGCACCAGGAGATCTGCAGCGGCGAGGAAGACGCCGAGGTCCGTCCCCCGGCCATCCACATCGGTGAGCACTGAGCTCAGGCTGGCCGGGAGGCTGATCCAGCTCCCACGGCTGAGCATCCCGGCGTAGGTGCGCAGGGCGTCGCGGAAGAAGCCCGAAGGGCGGGCGGCATCGAGGCGCTTGCGGTATGCGCTCTCTGGCTCCCGTTCGCCCTTGGGCAGGTAGTGATCTTTGCGGCTGCTGCCATCAGGGGCGGCGAGCAGGGCCCAGCAGTCGGCGGTGATCTGCAGCGCATCCTGCAGGCTGCGCAGCGCCGGGTGGTGCAACCAGGGGATGGGGTGCGACACGGGCGAAAACCAGCTGCTGGCCATTGCCCTCAGGCCGTGCCGCGCGTTGTGTAAGACAGTCGCCTGCCCTCTCGCCTGCCATTAGGGCTGGGCTGAGGCCCACTTCGGGCTGTGGGCAATGACGGCACCGTCATTGCACGGCAGAACGTCAGCAGTTCTTCTGGTGTCATGTCGTGCTTGGCGTCGTTGGTGCGCCAGGCGCAGATCACAAAGTCAGTCCCCGGTTCGTTGCTGCGGTGGTCGATGGTGGGCAGCAGCGCGTACTGGTTTTTGTGCGCACCCCTGCCTGCAGCGGCTTCGGTGTTGTCGTAGGTGCCGATCAGCTCCCAGGCGAGTGGTTCACCGGTCCAATGGTCATGGCCTTCGCTGGCCAGCACGGCGGCATGGATAGAAAGCCGGTAGTCCTGCACGTTGCCGGTGCCGCCGCGTTTCTGATCCCTTTTGCACAGCGTCACCGCCTTGCGCTGTACCCAGCTCGGGTAGGTCAGCCTGCACTGCTCAGGCATCCACTCAGGGGCTGGGGTGCTCATCGGCTGGCGATCACGGCTCAAGCCCTGAGTCTGCGGCGCACCAGACTGGTGTTCCACAGTCACGGCCATGCCCCAAGCCCCCAATACGTCTGTGGGCTTCGGCCGGCAATCCTCCTCGCCTGGGCCCGCGGCGTGCCCTTGCGGGGGTGGTGCCTACAGCAGCTGCTGTGGGCCGTTGATTGCAGGTGAGCAGTTAGCGGCCACCGCCGAGCAGTTGATGCGCTCGCGCTACAGCGCCTTTGCCCTGGCAGCCCGGGATCCCCAGGCGATTAAGCATCTGCTGCGCACCCATCCCGAAACCGACCAGCCGGAAGCGGCTCGGCGCAAGGCCCTGAAGGCCAGCTGCCGCAACATCCAGTGGATCAGCCTGGCGGTGCTCGATTGCCAGAACGGCGGTCCGCTCGATCAACACGGCACCGTGACCTTTCAGGCCCGCTGGCGCGACCGCGATCGCAGAGAAGGCGTACTCGAGGAGTGTTCCCGCTTCTCTCGTGGAGAGGCCGGCGAGTGGCTGTATCTCGAGGCCCTCAGCCTCGGTGATCTCCCCGCGGGTTGAAGCCGATCAGCCAGGCCTCCTCTCCTATGCCGCCATGCACAACGCCTGGGGCGTCATTGGCGCTGCAGCAGGTCGTCGCCGGCTTCTATGGCCAGCGCTCGATGACGCAGCCCCACCCGCACCGACCAGAAACGCCCGACCTTCTTGAGGTGCAGCGAGGGATGGCGAGGGTCAGCTTTCAGCAGGGCATAGGCCCGATCAGCCTGGTGCTTCAACGATCGCTGCAGCGGCCAGCAGCCAGATCTGCCATGGCCTCCTCTGCCAACCAGTCGAGCGCGACGGGCTGAACATCCTGCTCGATCTGCTGGTCCCAATCAGCCGCATCAAAGCTCTCGAACCAGGCCCGGAACTGGGCCCGCTCCTCAGGCGGCAGCTGCTGAACCGCAGCCTCCATGGCTTGCACATTGGTCATGGCCTGAGGCTAATCCCGCTCAGCGGATGCTGCCTCCCACGCCACCACCCGCTGACAGCAGGCGAGGCTGATCTCCTGCCAGCGCTCAGCACTGATTCCCAAACGCTGCTGCAGCTCTGCGGGCAGAACGCCCAGCCGCTGCAACTTCTGCCCCCTCGCGTAGATCTCCCGCCAGCTGGCCGGCACCTTGATCAAAAAGCCCTTGTCGCGGAGGTAGTGATACACCTCGCCATTGGCGTAGGTGCGGGCAAAGGGGCGGAAAGATCCCCGCTGTGGTGAATAGCGGCGAGCCGCCTGGAGGATGCCGAGCATGGCGATCTGCTCGAGGTCGTCTTTGGGATGGCCGGTGCGCCTGGAGATATTGCCGGCCACGACCTTGGCGATGTCGCGATGCTGCAGCGCCAAGGCATTAGCAGCGGCGTGGGGATTGATCGGCCGCCGCCGCCGTGGCTTGGCCGGAAAGGCAATCACCTGAGTGGGAGGAGCCCTACGACTGCGCGCTGTTGGTCTTCGATGAGCAGGACATCGCCATTGGCCTGGAGCGGCGAGAGGAGGCGTTTCGGCGGATTCCCGAGTGCCAGAGCAGCACCACCTGGCCCAGCCACGGCCGCATGCCGTTCCGCCATTTACCCGCGTCTTCTCGCACTCCCGAGAGCGAGGCGATTGATCCTGAATCGATCTCCCTGTTCTGACCGCTC
>JAWOHV010000213.1:0-6756 GCA_046484965.1 Prochlorococcaceae cyanobacterium | reverse complement strand
CGGCGCCTGCGCTGGCAGGCCGGCGCCGCCTGGTTCCTCGAGCACCTGCTCGATGGCGATCCAGCCAGCAACAACCTCAGCTGGCAGTGGGTAGCCAGCAGCTTCAGCAGCAAGCCCTACATCTTCAACCGCGCCAACCTGGAGCGCTTCGGCGCCGGCCGCCATTGCGCTGGCTGCCCGGCGGCGGCGGCCTGCCCCTTCGAGGCGAGCTACGAGGAGCTGGCGGCGCGCCTGTTTGTGGCCACCACAGCTGAGCCAGCTGCAGCTCAAGCTCAGGCTGCAGCTGAGGCCCCTGCGCCGGCAACCGCCGCAGCGATCCCAGCCAACCAGGCGCCGCTGCGGCCGATCCTCTGGATCCACGGCGAGGCCCTGGGGCCGGCCAATCCAGCCCTGCTGGCTCACCCCAACCGGCCAGCCCTGTTTGTGTTCGATGCCGAGCGGATCGACGGCCGCTGCAGCGCCAGCCCCCAGGCAGCCGCGGCGCCCGTGAGCCTCAAACGCCTTGGCTTCCTCTACGAATCGGCCCTGGCCCTGCCCCTGAGCCTGCGCCATGGGGAGGTGGCGGCCGAGGTGCTGGCCTTCGCCAGGCGCCAGGGCGCCGATGGCGTCGTTACCAGCCAGGGCAGCGATCCACGCTTCACGGCGATCGCCCGCCGCATTGCCGCTGAGCTGCCCCTGCAGGTGCTAGCAGCTGAGCCCTTCGTGGCTTTGCCGGCCTTGCCCCAGCCGGGGATGGATCTGCGGCGCTTCAGCCGTTATTGGCGCCGCGTTGAGCCGCTGCTGGCGGAGTTGCTGAACCGGCAGGAGCCAGTGGGGGCTGGGCAGGCAGACCCTTGAGCAGCCGCTCCTCCTGCTGCCGCACTGCGGCCGGATCGGGCAGCAGCTGAGGTTCCTCCAGCAGCGGCCAGGTTTCCTGCTTCACCTCCTGCGGCCGGCGGGGCGGCTCCAGCCACTGCCAACGGCTGCGCGGCGCCCGCTGGCGGCAGAGGGCCTCGAGCTCGCGGCGCAGCCTGGAGCGCACGTCCCGGCGAGCCACCGCCTCGAAGAACTCGGCGCGCGTGGCCAGGCCGGAGCTGAAGGGCGCACTGCCGTTGCCATTGAACAGCCGCGGCAGATCGACGTTCCAGCGCGGGCGGCACACCCCCTGGCGGCTGGTGTCGGTGTCGAGCCAGAAGTGCAGGCCATAACCATCGGGCTGGCTGACCACCGCCAGGCCGTCGTGGGGCTGGCTGCGCTGCAGCGGATAAACCCGCCAGCTGGCCCGCCGGTGGGCCGGCACACAGCCGCTGGCCGCGAGGAGCAGCAGCAACATGGCCACCGATGGGGCGGGGTTCACGGCGGCATGGATTGGGCGAGCCCATCCTCAACTCCATCCCCGAAGATGGCTGTCGCCAAACCCACTGCCCGCTGCACACGATGGTGCTCACCGCCTCCACGATGCTGCCGCTGGGCACACCCCTGCCGCTGGCTGCCGTGGCGGAGCAGCTGCAGCAGGTGGCTGGCGGCCCCCTTGGGGCGGCGGCCCTGCAGGCAAGGCCCGTGCTGGTGCTGTTCCTGTGTGCCCACTGCCCGTTCGTGAAGCACATCGAACCGGAAATAACCCGCCTGGCCGACGACCTGGGCGATCAGCTGACCCTGCTGGCCATCTCCAGCAACAGCAGCCTCAGCCACCCTCAAGACGGCCCGGAGGGCCTCAAGGCCCAGGCCGCGGCCAACGGCTGGACCTTTCCCTACTACTTCGACCCGCAGCAGGCTGCAGCCCGGGCGTTCCGGGCCGCCTGCACCCCGGATCTATTCCTCTTCGACGCCGAGCAACGGCTTGCCTACCGCGGCCAGCTCGATGCCAGCCGCCCCGGCAACGGCCTGCCCCTCGATGGTCGCGACCTGCGGGCGGCGATCGCAGCTGTGCTGGCCGGCGCGCCGGTGGCCGAACCCCAGCACCCCTCGATCGGCTGCAACATCAAATGGCACCCAGGCCAGGAACCGACCTGGGCGCGCTGAGCCCTCGCCCGGCCCCGGCGACGGGCTTAATGTTTGCGCCATGAATGTGCCCCCCTTCAGTCTCAGCAGGCAACTCCAGCAGCTGGGCGAAGCCCTCGATGATGCCGTGCTGCGCGTACTGCGCAGCGGTCAGTACATCGGCGGGAGCACGATCGACGCCTTTGAAACCGCCTTCGCCGCCAGCTGCGGCGTACCCCACGCCGTGGGCTGCAACAGCGGCACCGATGCCCTGATCCTGGCCCTGCGGGGCCTGGGCATCGGCCCCGGTGATGAGGTGATCACCAGTTCGTTCAGCTTCTTCGCCACGGCCGAAGCGATCAGCACCGTGGGCGCCACGCCGGTGTTCGTGGATGTGGAGGAAAGCAGCTACCTGCTCAACCTGAACCAGGTGGAAGCCGCGATCACGCCGGCCACCCGGGCGCTGCTGCCTGTGCACCTGTTCGGCCGGCCGGTGGATATGGAGGGGATCTGCGCCATCGCCGCAGCTCACAACCTCAAGGTGGTGGAAGACTGCGCCCAGGCGACCGGCGCCAGCTGGGCGGGCCGGCCGGTGGGCAGCTGGGGCGATGTGGGCTGCTTCAGTTTTTTCCCCACCAAGAACCTTGGTGCGGCCGGTGACGGTGGCGCTGTGACCTGCCGAGACGGTGCCCTGGCGCAGCGGATGCGGGAGCTGGCCGTGCACGGCATGCCGCGCCGCTACCTGCACACCAGCCTGGGCTACAACAGCCGCCTTGATGCCCTGCAGGCGGCCGTGCTGCAGGTGAAGCTGCCCCATCTGGAGCACTGGATCGATCGACGCCGCGCCATCGCCAGCCACTACCGCGACCAGCTCGGCCAGCTCGGCGGTATCCACCTGCCGCAAGCTGGCCCCGATGGCCACAGCTGGAACCAATTCGTGGTGCGGGTGCCTTCTTGCCCCAGCGGCGCCGCCGCCTGCGCAGGCACTTGCCCCTCCTCAACCGACAGCGCCGCCTTCAGCCTGCCGGAAGCCTGCTGCCGCGACTGGCTCAAGCAGCAGCTCCAGGATGCCGGCGTGAGCACGATCATCTACTACCCGATTCCGATCCACCTCCAGCCGGCCTATGGCGAGCTGGGTTACGGCCCCGGCAGCCTGCCGATCACCGAACGGCTCTGCAGCGAGGTGCTCAGCCTGCCGATTTTCCCTGAACTCAACGAAGCGGAGCAGCGGCATGTGGTGGCCATGCTGCAGCAGCTGGTGGCAGAGCGAAACGCCGTAGCGGCCTGAGCTCCCTAGCCCTTGATCGTGGCGTAGAGCGCCTTGAAGCGGGCCTGCTGGATTTTGTGGTTCACCAGCGGCGCCGGATAGCCCCGCCGCTCCAGCGGCGCGATCTCGCCGCTGATCAGGTCCCGCGTTGCCACATGGCGCAGCTCCGGCAGCCAGGTGCGGATGTAGGCCGCCTCGGCATCGAACTTGCTCGCCTGGGTGGCCGGGTTGAAGATGCGCAGCGGTTTGGGATCCATGCCGCTGCTGGCGCTCCACTGCCAGCCGCCGTTGTTGGCGGCCAGATCGCCATCCACCAGGCGTGCCATGAAGGCCGCCTCGCCCCAGCGCCAGTCGCAGATCAGGTCCTTCACCAGGAAGGAGGCCACGATCATGCGGCAGCGGTTGTGCATCCAGCCGCTCTGATTGAGCTGGCGCATCGCCGCGTCGATGATCGGCATGCCGGTGAGCCCATCCCGCCAGGCCTCGAAGCTGCCCCTGTCGTTATCCCAGGGGAAATGGCGCCACTGGGGCCGATAGGGACCGCCTGCCAGCGCGGGAAAGTGAAACAGCGCCTGCTGGTAGAACTCGCGCCAGGCCAGCTCCTGCTCCCACACCTGGATCGACAGGCGCTCCTCCTCACTGCGGGCCAGCGCCCTGGCCTGCTGGGCCGCCGCCCAGGCCTGCCGCGGGCTGAGCGTGCCGAACTTGAGGGCCGCACTCAGGCCTGAGGTGCCCGCCTCGCCGGGCAGGTTGCGGCCTTCGCCATAGCCGAGCAGGGGCACGCCGCCGCCGCTGGCCAGGGGCCCGCTGCCATCGCAGAAGGCGGCCAGCTGCTGCAACGCCGCCGCCTCGCCAGGGCGGCAGGGGCAGAGGTCCGCTCCGGCAAAACCGTGCTCCAGCACCCCCTGGCCCTGGGGGGCGCTGGCCAAAGGCAGAGCCGCCAGCGCAGCCGGATCCGCATCGATCAGGGAGTTCGGCGCGGGCAGGGGATCCAGGCCACCCGAGGCGGCCGAGCCCAGCACGCCCTGCTCCTCCACCCGGCGGCGCCAGCTGCGCCAGTAGGGGCCATAGACGCGGTAAGGGTCACCGGCGCCGGTTTTCAGCGCCTCCGGCTCCACCAGCAGCTGGTCCCAGACCGCCAGCACCTTGCGACCCTCGGCCTGCAACGCCCGCGCCACGCGCCGGTCGCGCTCGCGGCCGTAGGGCTCCACATCACGGTTCCAGGCCACCACCTCGGCCCCCAGGGCCGCCGCCAGCTGCGGCAGCAGCAGCTCCGGATCCCCGCGCAGGATCACAAGGCGGCTACCGGTGGCGCGCCAGGCCGCCTCCAGTTCCTTCAGGCTCTCGCTCAGGAACCACAGCCGCGCCGGCGCCATCCCCGCGTCCTGGAGGATGCCTGGATCCAGCACGAACACCCCAGTCACCGCAGCCGTGGCGGCGGCCGCGGCGGCCAGACCAAGGTTGTCGGCCAGGCGCAGGTCGCGGCGATGCCAGAACAGCCAGCGGGTTGGGGACATGGGCGGCAAGCGACGGTGAGCGGTGGTTCAGATCCCCAGCAGCTGCTTGGCCCGCAGCCAGGCGGTAACGCTCTTGCCATCGAGGTATTCATCGCCGCTGGCCAGAACCGCATCCAGCTCTGCCGGCTCCATCAGCAACACCTCCAGGTCCTCGTCGTCATCGCCGGCGGGCCGCTCGCTCAGCTCGCGCAGCTCCCGGGCCAGGAACAGGTGAATCACCTCATCGGAATAGCCCGGGCAGGGCAGCATCGCCCCGAGCGGATCCCAGCGCTCGGCGCTGTAGCCGGCCTCCTCCTGCAGTTCCCGCCGCATGGTGCTCAGCGGCGTCTCGCCCGGATCCAGGGTGCCGGCTGGAAACTCGAGCAATCGGTTGGCCACGGCGAAGCGGTACTGGCGCAGGATCAGCACCCGGCCGTCATCAAGAAGCGGCACCGCCAGGGAGGCGCCAGGGTGGCGGATCACGCCGAAGCTGCCCTCCACACCCATCGGCAGGCGCACCCGGTTGCGTTCAAAGCGCAGCTTGCGAACCTCCAGCACCGCCTCGGTGCCCAGGTGGTGGGCGGGCTCTGGAGCGGGCAGGGGCGCCATGGGCCAGGGTTGATTCAGGTGGCTCCAGCATGCCTGGAACAGCCAACGGGCAACCGGCCCTAGGAATCAGCCTCCCTCAGGCCATCCCAGCCGCGCCGCGAGGGGCTCGGGTGGACTTCCCTGCTGGCCATCCTCCAAGGCGGCCAGCAGCGCCGCGCAGCCCCTGCTCTGGCCCGGGGGCACCAGGGCGGGGGCGATCGCCGCCAGCGGCGCCAGCACGAAGGCCCGCTGCCGCCAGCGGGGGTGGGGCAGCTCCAGGCTGGCTTCGCTGCAGCGCAGCACCCCCCACCAAAGCAGATCGAGATCCAGGCTGCGCGGCCCCCAGCGCTCTCGCCGCTGGCGGCCGAAGCGCTGCTCCAGCCGAAAGAGCTCTGCCAGCAGGGCCTGGGCGGCGGCGCAGCTGGGGCAGCCGGCCCCAGTAACCAGGAGCACCGCATTGAGATAGGCCGGCTGATCGGCCGGCCCGCCCTCCGGCTCGGTGCGAAACAGGGGCGACCAGCACAGCTGCAGGGGGCCTGCCCAGGCCTGCAGCAGCTGGGTCAACAGCGGCCGCACGGCCACCAAGGTGTCGAGGGGCTCCCCCGCAGGCGAGGGCAGATTGGCCCCCAGGGCAATCGCCAGGGGGGGAGGGTCGCCGCCGGCGGACGCCTCATCCTGATCAGCGAGACTGGCGCTCACAGCAAACGGCTCCGGCGCCCCCATGGTTGCAAGCGGATCGACCGCAAGCGGAACCGCCGCCAGCAGCGCCGCCATCAGCGCCAGCGCTGCGCGCGCCTTCCCGCTGGCGGCGATCACTGGCCACGGCACCCTCAAGCTGGCCCTGCTGCTGGCGGCCGTGGACCCGGGTCTGGGCGGCGTGGTGATCGCCGGCGGGCGCGGCACCGGCAAGTCGGTGCTGGCCCGCGGCCTGCACGCCCTCCTGCCGCCGATCGATGTGCTCGATCTCGGCACAGCTCCCCCGGGCCAGCCCGGCCCCGTGGCCCTGAACATCGATCCGGCGCGCCCCGACGAATGGGACGGCCCCAGCCGCCAGCGGCTCACGGAACTCGGCGCCGATCCCAGCGGCCGCGACCCCAATGCCCTGCTGCCCACCAGGGTGATCCCGGCGCCGTTCGTGCAGGTGCCCCTGGGCGTCAGCGAAGACCGCCTGCTGGGCTCGGTGGATGTGGCCGCCTCCCTGGCCAGCGGCCAGGCGGTGTTTCAGCCGGGGCTGCTGGCCGAGGCCCACCGCGGTGTGCTCTACATCGACGAGTTCAACCTGCTCGACGACAACATCACCAACCTGCTGCTGGCGGCGGTGGGCAGCGGCGAGAACCGCATCGAACGGGAGGGGCTGAGTTTGAGCCACCCCTGCCGCTGCCTGCTGATCGCCACCTTCAATCCCGAGGAGGGGGCGGTGCGCGACCACCTGCTGGATCGCTTCGC
>JAWOHV010000173.1:0-11851 GCA_046484965.1 Prochlorococcaceae cyanobacterium | reverse complement strand
AACTCACTCATCGCAGGCCGGGATGGACCCCTCAAGACAGGAATGGCACGTCAACAGGCATGTGGCATGCTTCTGGAGCCTATGCCATTTTCAGGCTGGCTGCCGGTGTTCGCAGGGCCATTCCTTCCATGGACGCCAGCATCGGCGCCTTTGAGGCCCTGGCCCAGCTGTCACGTCTGCTGCGGGCCGTGGCTGCCCGGTGGCCCAGAGGCGGAGCTCAGCAGCTGGCCTGTTGAGGTGCGCTTTGGCTGCGATCGGGCCTGTGACCTGCCAGGGCCCGATCGCATCCAGCTGCCGGACCGTTTCGCCTTCCATTCAGCAGGGGGCCTCTAGGCCACCTGGGCCCATGAGGCCATCCACTCCACTGGTCACAGCTCCCGGCTGGCCCGGGATCTCTCCGGCGGCATCAGGCCCGATGGCGATGGCGGCCGGACCTATGCCCGAGAGGAGCTCGTCGCCGAGCTGGGGGCGGTGCTGCTGGGCGATCGCCTGATGGCTAGACCTGCGTCAGCTCAGGTCGCCGATGACCAACACCACCAGCTGGCGCAGCTGCTGCAGTTCAGCTGGAGTGATTTGTGATTCGGTTACTGCAGTGATGCGTGTCTTGGCCGCGCAGGTCAGGTGTTGCGGCAGCAAGTAGCTCTCCTTCCTGCAGCCGTTGGTGGGGCTGGCACCACCAACACGGTGGGATAGGCAGGGTCGAATAGCTCGGTGTCCTGCACCACCCCAGCGGGCCTGTGCTTGTTGGGCTCAGGTGGCTGTGGATCCTGGGCGGGATCGTCTGGATCTTTGCGCCATTCAACGGAATAGCTGAGAGAGGCGATCACCGCCACGCAGGGCCTCCTGCCGGTGCCCTTCCGATGGCCAGCGGTGCTCAGGGGGTCGCATGCCGGCGTAGGTGCGCAGGGCATCGCGAAGAAAGCCCGTGGGACGGGCGTTCTCGATCCGGTTGCGGTAGGAGGAATCGGGCTCCTGGATGCCTGGCGGCAGGTAGACCGAGCGGCGGCTACAGCCGGTCCCGCAGACCCCGCAGGGTTTCGTGTTCTCGCCATGGCTCCAGCAGCGGAGCGCCCGTAGCGGCAGCCACTTGTTGCGGGATCGGCTTCGACTCCTTGGGGCCAAGCGGCTGGTGCTGCTGTGGCCTATTGCCACGAGGGAGCGGTCAGGCGATCAGCGCCTGCAAGCAGGTGGCCTGAAGGGATGATCTGCAAGGCCATGCGTACATGTGATAAGACGCTAAGGCTGACGCCATCGTCCCAGAAGGCGTGGATAACGGACCCGCCGAAACACTGTTCAAAGGATCGGATTAGTCAGCCTGCGGTCCTTCGCCTTCAATCGTGCTCATGGCTGGCCTGATCATCAGATCTGGGTTGTGTCTCGTGACAAACATGTGGTTATCTGACCCGCAAACCAGGCCTATGCATGGGTTTGCTTTGTCAAGGAGGCCTGCACCGCATTGGTTTTGCTAGTATCAAGCCCGATGCCGCAGCGTGGTTCACGGAAAGGGAGACATGCGGGGCGTGGTTCTCGGAACCTCCCAATAAAGAGTTATCTAGCTACCAACATCACCTAAGAGGAGAGACGGAAATGAAAGAGATTGTCGAGACACGCGAGGTAACGCAGAAGACTTACTGCCGAGCTGAAACGGACCGAATCTTCTACAATGCATCGCAGCTGACTGGCGGCGTAAACAAACTGTTCAGCTTCCGTAATCTCACGCCGCTGGACAGGCAAACGGTCGTCCGAATGAACAAGGACACACTCTACACAGTGGCCCTGGTGGATACTTCTATGGGGGCCAGCATCACGGTACCGGAAATGCCAGCGGGCCGCTATTTCTCCGTACTGCTGCTTGATAATGATCATTATTGCCCCGGCGTAATCTATACTTCAGGCACGCATAAGCTGCCCCAGGATACCAAGTATCTTGCCATTAATGTGCGTATCCAGCTGTTGCGCCCGGATGACCCAGCTGACATCGCGCTGGTCAACCATTTACAGGATCAGTTTGTCATCAAGGCCAACAGCGCCGACCCGTTCCCGGAGCCGAGCTGGGACAAGAAATCCTTGGCGACACTCACCGCCGAATACAATAAAGAGTTCGCGAGGTTCGATCTGTATCCTGACGGCTGGATGGGCAAGCGCGGGGAAGCCGATGATGCAACCCGGCACCTGGGCTGCGCGGGGGCATGGGGACTTTTCCCAAACAAGGACGCGGTTTACATCAATTACAACGGACATCTGCCTGCCGATAAGTGCCACACCGCTACCTACCAGGTGCCCGAGCACAACGCGTTCTGGTCCATCACCGTTTACGGAGCAGATGGTTACATGAAGACCGTGAATAACATTCTCAACGCCTCGAATACGAAGATGAATGCTGACGGCACGTTCACAGTTCATTTCGGGTCGAAGGAGGCCTGTGGTGATGTGCCCAACCGCCTCGATGCCCCCGAGGGTTGGAACTTCCTCATGCGCGTTTATCGCCCCGGCCAATCCGTTTTGAATGGCAGCTACAAACTGCCGACTGCCGTCGCCTTCACCTAGTCTGACCAGAGAAGAATTATGAACGCGACCGCCGCCGAAATCCGCGTCATTGCGAAAGAAACCTACATCTATGGCTTCCCAATGGTTGATAACATGCGGGTGCAATATGCCTACTTCACCGATAAGAAAAATCCCGACTACAAGGCGCCTTACAACACCCTCTTCAATATCCCCCGCGTGTTCACGCCGGACGACAAGGCAATCCAGACCCCTAACTCGGACACGCCCTACTCTTGGATCGGTCTTGATTTGCGTGCTGAACCGATCGTGTTCACCGTGCCGCCAATCGCCCGAGAGCGGTACTGGAGCCTGCAACTCATCGACCTCTACACGCACAACTTCGACATTCCCGGCAGTCGCGCGACAGGCAATGATGGCGGCAGTCTTCTCATCGCCGGACCAAACTGGCACGGGGAACAGCCACCGGGTATCACGAAGGTGATCCGCTGCGAGACTGAAATTGCTTCGGCGCAGTTTCGGACGCAGCTCTTCAATCCCGCCGACCTCGACAATGTCAAGACGATTCAGGCGAACTATGTCGTCAAGCCCTTGTCAGCCTTCCTAGGACAACCGTCCCCCAAAGCTGTTCCTTCGATTGACTTTCCCAAGCCGCTCACACCGATCACCCAGAAGACCTCGCTTGAGTTCTACACGCTGCTGAACTTCTACCTGCAGTTCTGCCCGACCGATCCATCCGAGCAGGCCCTCATGGACCGATTCGCCAAAATCGGTGTTGGCGCCGGCCAGACTTTCGATGCCGACAAGCTTTCACCGGAAACGAAGGAGATGATCGAGGACGGCATGGCCGATGCCTGGGCCGAGTTCAAGGGCTTGTTGGAACGGATCAACAAAGGAGAAGTCACCTCAGGCGACACTTTCGGTACTCGTGAATACCTCAAGAACAACTATCTCTACCGTATGGGCGCAGCGGTGACCGGCATTTATGGCCTCTCGAAGGAAGAGGCGATCTATCTCCCCTACTTCATAGACGGAGACGGGCAGAAGTTAAATGGCGTCAATCGTTACGCCTTATGCTTCAAGAAAGGCCAGTTGCCGCCCACCGACTCGTTCTGGTCGCTGACTATGTACGATCAGCCCTCGAGCCTACTCGTTACAAACCCGATCGATCGCTACCTTTTGAATTCGACCATGCTGTCGCAATTCAAGTTTGATGATAACGGAGGGCTGACGCTTTATGTCCAAAACGAATCACCCGGCAAGGACAAGGAAGCCAACTGGCTGCCTTCGTCGAAGGGACCTTTCTGGGTGGTCTTGAGGCTTTACGTCCCGAAACCAGAGGCGCTGGACGGCAAGTGGATCGCGCCGCCGCTGAACCGGAGCGTTATGCACCTGAAAGACATACCCATCTGAAGAAAAATAATGACAACAGCTGATGCCGAAGTTCGCACCGTACTCGAAAAATAGGCTGCGGCAACGAGGCTCAGCCGAAAGGGCGAAATCCGGAAGCACCACTCAACGAACTTGGTGATCTTCGACGTTTTACCTCCAATGAAGTACGAAAGTTCTGATTCATACAGGCGCAGTTGGGACGAGTGGGAGCAAGACACACAGGGAGAAGCTGTGTTCAATCATGAGTGGCGCAGCCTGGGATGTGACTGTTTCCCCCATCGCATTGCCCCCCGTGGGCTGGTGTCGAGCGGGGAGGCGCTTGGGGGGGCCTGCAAGGGCCGGCGTCGCGGTTCGAGCATCGGCAATCAGCTTTGCAGGGAGAGCCTTTGGGCTCATTCTTGCTCTTCAGAAGTCGCCTCTAGAAAATGACTGCACAGCATAGGCGAGTCCGCTAAGTCCATCAACTGCAATTCCATAACCAAACCGGACATAATCGTCCTCCAACAGATTTTCTCGATGCCCTTCGCTATACATCCAGCCCTTGTGATACTGCTCAACAAGTCGATGGTTTAGAGCGATTCCGTTCGAGCCTGTAACTATAGCAATATTTTCTCCAACCCCAGCCAGCCCGCCAATCAAGGCAAAGCGATCCGTGGGGGACTGACCCTCGGGATTGATGTGAGAATAAAAATCACGGCTCAACATGTCTTTGGCATGCAGCTGGCTGGCCTGCGCTAGCAGAGGGTCATCTATAAGCACAGAGAGGCCATTTAGCTTTCTATCACGATTTACCAGGGATAGTGCCAGCGTTCTTGATTCGCCAAGGCTGCGTGGCCTATGGGCCTGAAGTCCGCTTGTCATGGGCGATCCGATTTCCCAATCACTCCCCCCTGAGCCGTTGTCAAAATACCAGAAATTATTTGCCCCAAAAAAAACACCGACGACCAACAGAAAGACAACAAAAGTCGTCCTATCAAGCCGGGAGGAACTGTATCGAAGGTATTTATGGCGCCTATTTCTGCGCATTCGATTAAGCGGTATTCTTCATTCTACACCCCTCGCATTAGGATGTAAGAGCAAAGGAAGTGTTGCTAGCGATCGCCAGCATGGATGGCATCAAGTCAAGCGAACAGCCGTTTCCAGCGGTCCGTGCCTGGGGTGATCAGCTCGGACGATGTCCATGGCGCGGTCTGGGTCCATCGCCTGCACCGGGTAGATGCCAACACCAAGCTCGTCAGGGAAGAACACGGCGTAGCTGGGCATGGCGCGGAGGCGAGACGGCTCCTCGGCGCTCCTGCGATTGCCTTGCTAACGCAGAGTGCAGCAACCCTGCCTCGCTTTCAGAGCACATCCCATGACCCTTCACTCCCGCTACCCAGCCCTGCTGCCCGCTTGCGCCCTCGCCTTTGTGCTGTTTGCCGGCCCGGCGGCAGAGGCCCGTCCTCGCTTCGGCGGGGGCCTCGGTGGCCCGGCTTCTGGCGCTGGCGTTCGACCCGGTGCCGGCTGGGGAGCTCCTGGTGCGGGTGTCGCTCCCGGGGTCGGCGTGGGCAGGCCCGGGCCTGGGGTCTATGGCGGTGGCGTCTGGCATTCGGGCTGGGCCTATGGCGGCTACTGGGCTTCTCGGCCCTGGGGCTACGGCTGGTACGGCACCGCGCCGCTGGCCTGGGGTGTGGCCGGCATGGCCACCGCAGCCGCCATCAGCAGTTCGGTCAATGCAGCCGCCGTTCAGGAATCAACCGTGATCGTGGTGCCGCAGACGGACTACCAGCTGAACTACGCCTCGGTGTTGGCCGTGGAGCCTGATTCAGTGCGTTTCAGCTGGATCAGTGGCGGGGTCAGCCAGGTTGCCAGCGCCAACTACCGCCTGGGCAGCCTCACCGGCGTGCCTGCCACTGCCGCCAACGCCCAGCTGCTCAATGCCGCCTGCGTGGTGGCCTACGGCAGTGGCAGCTGAACGGTTGAAAAGCAACCCATTCACAACAACGATGGATTGACCATGACAGACGAATCGACTTGCAGCAAAACTGGCTAAGGCCAGGCAGGAGCGACAACAATCAACTGCCTCCAGCCAGCGAAAGCAGCCCCTAACAACGAACTGGAGGAAGTTGACTGAGGGGTTATTGGCGCATCATTGTGATGGATCCCTTCAACGGTATCGATTATGGGCAGCATGTGAAGTTCCGCCCAGCAGTGCCAGAGCACCTACTCAATCTCTGAACTCCTTAATTGCTCCGCCTGCAACCAAATGTACTGCGGAGTGCCCAAGATCTAGGTTGACGACACCCCCAGCTGGCCAGCAAGGCCCCCAGCAATTGCTCAGGGCTCGCTGATCTCCTGCCAGCGCGACGGGCTGATGCCCAGACGCTGGCGTAGGTGTCGCGCCAGGAGGGCGGCACCTTGATCGCAAAGCCGATCCGCATCGTTTCGGTGCATCTCCTGGATGCTGCAGAGCCTGCTGCCGCTGATCCTCTCTCCAGGCCTTGAAGTGAGCCGCCAACTCCTTTTCTGTCAGGCCCAGTCGCTGCAGCTCAGCCTGCATGAGGCGGCCGGCCTCCAGGAGCCGCTCGCGCTCGTTGAGATCGGATTCCTGCGGCAGGGGGACATAGAGCCCAACGGTGCGCCCATGGCGCGTCACCTCAAGCGGGGTGGCCGATACCAGGTGGGAGGCCAGGCGCGCCCGGAGCTCACGAATGCCGACACGGACAGCCACGCAGCACCCCGCAAAGTGTGTACACATCCTGGGCGACTGTCGCCGTGCTGGTGTTCCTGGAGATCAGCGGTGGGCTGGTGCTGGCAGCGATCTGAGCCCGCGCCATGGCCGCTGAAATCGCCCTGGTCACTGCTGAGGAGCTGTTGGTGGGATCAATCTGGAGCGCCCGGCTGAGCTGCCATCGCCCCCTGGCCGATGGGCTACTGGAGGTGATGCAGCACGTGCTCACGAGGCCGGGGTGAACACAACAAAGCCCGGAGCGTTGGCCCCGGGCGTTTGCCTGCTCAGCCGTGGTTTTGTCCCAGGGGATCGGGCCCAAGGGGGTCGGGCGCAGCTGTGAGCGTGTTTCTGCTTGGCAACAGCCGTGATCGTTTTCAGATCAGGTGGTTTTCAGTTGTGGGCGGAGCGGCCGGCGCTGGCACCTGGGGCCAGGTGTCGAGTGGGACGTTCCGTTGGCTCCGGGGCACCTGAGGCTGGGCCGTGAACGGTGCGATGGAGGGCGCCTGGGCTGTTCAGAAGAGACAACCACGCCAGGTACGTCAGAGATCCGTCGAGAATGTTGGAGCAGGGGCCGGATCGTCAGCGCGCTCCTATCTGGTGCTCAGGGGGGGTGTCTTCCATCTGTGGAGCCTCCGAATCCCGTACAGCCACAATCGGCCGGAAAAGCAGAACTGGCAAGCAACTCCCGCCCACCGGACATGGGTCTTTACGGGGGGCAATGGGACTTCATGAAGGGGGCTTCATCAAGACCCCTGAACACGGCGTACTGCAGCTCCGATGGGCTAGATGGGCTGTACGGAAAGAGGAACTCCCCCAAGCCCCCACCGGCGTCCAGTTGGCGTAGTTTGAACTTGAGGAGAGGCCCGGGAGCCAACCCGACCCTCTCCCTCCAAGAGAGTCCGGCCAGGGATCACCCGAGCCGGTGCGCATAGAGGAGGTGCGCCAACGAAGCGACACACAACAGGTGACCTTGATGGCGCAGCGCGAACGCCATCCCGTAGCCGCAGTGAGCGATACGCCAGTTCTGTTTCCCGCGTGTTGAATCCTCGGGCTGCAGTACCCGAGCCGGGATCACAGCCGAGAAGGTCAAGCCCTGAGCATCTCTTCCCAGAGACATGATCCCTTCCCTTTCCTGCCAGGCCCCAGACAGGCGACGTGTGAAACCAGAGACACCCGACCGGCAGTCCTTGGTGTGAGCAGGTGACCGCCGCAACCGGTGCTAAGGCGCCCCCCACGGGGCGCCTTCCTGTTGGGCATGGGATCCACGCCGGCAGGCAGAGGGGCGAGAGAATCAATGCCTCGATGCCGATCCTCACTGCCTGCGCCCTCCTTACCCCTGCAGATCCGCCCCTACGAGGCGGCCGACTGGCCGGCGCTGTGGGCGCTGCTTGAGCCGGTGTTCCGCGCTGGTGAAACCTTCCCCCACGACCCGGCCATCCCCGAGGCAGAAGCCCAGCTGGCGTGGGTGGAGCAGAGCCAGGCGGTGATGGTGGCTATGGATGCGGCCGGGGACGTGCTGGGCACGTATTACCTGAAGCCCAACTCCCTCGCCCTCGGTGCCCATGTGGCCAACGCTGGCACTGTGGTGGCTGCGCACTGCCGCCGCCAGGGAATCGGCAGCCGCCTCTGCCAGAACTCCCTGCAGGCGGCGCGGCGGCTGGGATTCCGGGCGATGCAGTTCAACCTTGTGGTGAGCACCAACACCGCCGGCATCCGCTGCTGGCAACGGAATGGCTTTCAGGTGGTGGCAACCCTGCCGGGGGCGTTCCGCCACAGGCAGCTGGGCTATGTGGATGCGCTGGTGATGTTCCAAAGCCTGCTGGAGCGGCCAAAGCCATGAAGGTGATGCCACTGCAGCTGAGGCCGAGTCCACGGCGATCCGCAGGGAGCTGGAGATCCTCAGCCTGGCCGGCACCCTCTCGCCCGATGGCGCCCACCTGCACATCGCCGTGGCCGACTGCAGCGGCGCCGTGATCGGCGGGCACCTCGGAACGGCCTGCTGCCGGAGTGGCAGTTCCGGCGCGAGCTCGATCCAGCTAGCGGCTAAGCCGAGCTGCGGATCAGTCCTCTGGCTCCGGGCTGAGGGGCGGCAGTCGCCGCTCCACCTGCAGAAACACCAGCCAGGCCACCCCGGCGCTGATGCCGCCGCTCCAGTCGTTGCGCAGCAGCTCCACGATCGACACCGTGCTGGCGCCGATGCGCAGGCCCCGCAGCAGGAAGCGGCCGAGTTGCTCCAGGCGAGAGGTCTCCAGTTCGCGCTTCACTGGCTCCTGATGCAGTAGCTGCCGGAGCTGGTGTAGCCCAAGGGGCATCGACCTACTTTCGGAAGGGGGCGCACGGGCTGCTGGGCCAGGGCCGATCCTCTGGCCAGGGCACTCAGCACGAGCGTCAGCAATCCCCAGCGCTGGGTCATCACCACGGCAGCCCAGCCCCCAGGTTGCCCTGATCCCGCGGCCACGCGCAAACCCATGCGCTCAGCGTCTGGACAAGGACGCCATGCAGACTCCGGCGATGGCGACACCATCCACGTGCGCCAGGCCGGCCGGGCGATCACCGTGAGGCTGGCCTGCATTGATGCACCGGAGACGGTCCAGAGCCCCTGGGGCCAGCAGGTCCGCAGCTGCCTGCAGCAGCGGCTGCTTATGGCCGTGAGGTCTCCCTCAACGTCAAGATCACCGATCGCTACGGGCGCACAGTCGCCCAGGTGATCAGCGACATCATCATCAACCTGGCGCTGGTGGAAGACGGCCAGGCCCTTGCCTACCGCCAAATCCTGGGCAGGTGCGATGCCCAGGACTACCTGGATGCCGAGCACCGGGCGACCCGGCGCCGCAATGGCATCTGGCAGGTGCAAGGCGGCATCACCCGTCCCTGGGAGTTCCGGCGCCGCCCCCGGAGCAGCGCCGCCACGGTTGTCATCACCTGATCGGGGGATTGGGCATCGCCCGGATGCTTGATTTCATCAATGGCGCATGACGCGGTGGCTCAGCTAGGTGGCGGTCCTGGGACTGATTCACACCCCCTCCCGCCTGTTCGCGCTCCAGCCGTTTGAGGACAGCAGTGGCATCCACTGCCTCAGCGAGGGTGTAGCGCAGGGCATCGGCCAGCTCGACCACCAACTCCGGTCAGAGCCGCCTGGCTGAACTGTGCTTACTTTGATGCTGCGGAAAACAGGGCATCCGTTAGCCCGTCAGGATCGGCAACAGCATCAGTACCAGGACCCTCACCAGCATTCCCCAACATCTCAGGTTGTTCAGCGAAAGACTCGATCAGAGCAGAGAAGAAGCTTGCTTGCCCATCGTGCATTCTTGTCTCCATGGTGCCCATCCTTCCACCGATACACCAACGAACAGATCCATCAATCCCTGTGATGGCAACCCCTGGAAGCTGAGAGAGTGAACGATGAATGGCCAAGGGATCGTGAGAGGAAAAGAATTCATCGGCTTCTTCTGGGGTGCAGTGGATCAAGGCTGCCTCTTGGGCCAATGGATGAAAACGTCTCAGAACCTCCGGCGTCGGTTTAGAGCCGGGTTCTAGGCCCCAGGAATTTGGTTGCCAGGCCACGCCAAGAGCTATGGAAACTCCATGGGGAATCGCACGCTCAAGAACCATCGTCAGCGTTGCGCTCTCTGTTGACCCAACAAGGGAGTTGCTGGTGATCAGCAGCCAAGATGTTTTTGAGACATCTGGCATCAAGGTTTCAACTAGGCCCGCAGGTGTTTGATGGGAAGCATAGGCTTTGTTAAAGACGGCGGAAAAATCAATAACAGCTGGGATGGGTTGATCGCTCATTGCAGTGGCTAACATCTTAGAAGAAGTCAAAGTGTTGAAAGTCTGGCCGTAAACCCGACACAGCAAGCAAGGTTAAAGACAAGATTACCCCCAGGCCTGAAGTGAGCTTGAGTTTCAGCTATTCCGTTCCACAAACTCGTGGAATCGAGTGGCTAAGTCTTGGAACAGGTGATCTGTCTGCATCAGCAGAGTGTCCCAGTTCTCTTGGGTTGCCCGTTTCAAGCTCTCCACTTGGGCAAAGGCTTGATTTCGGGCGTCGGTCAGCTCAATCACTCGTTTTTCGGTTTCGAAGCGGAGCTCCGACGACACGGTTTGCAGTGTCTGTTGGAGATGCTCAATCTGTTGAGACCAAGCCTTAATCTGTGCCTGCTTCTTATCGAGGATGGCTTGCCTGAGGCGCTCATCCACTTGGCTTTGGCCCTCAGCTTGGTTGCTGCTGGGGCGCTCAGTTGTGTTGGTCATCGTTTTATCTCCTTGCATTTGGCAATGGACACACTTCATTGCAGGCGAGTAGAAAGGGACGGCAAATCCCCTGGCCGTCTAAAATGACCTGCAATGCATAGAAAAACCTGTCAAACAGTGAATCGGCAAGCTTTGAAACGATTGCGTGGTTCACCGCAAAACTGATTGAAGCGCCGATCCAGTCATGGGCTGACCTTTAGTTGGTAGCGTCGCGCACTGCGTCTTTCAGGTCTTCCACGGCATGCTCTCCGCTGGCCTGGACTTGCTTGGCCTTGCCCGCCAACTGATCCTTCTTGTCACCGGTGATGTTGCCACTGGCCTCCTGAATCTTGCCATCGATATTCTTGGCGGTGGCTTTCATGTCTTTTCCCAAACTCATGACTGACTCCTTTGCGGGTGTTCACATCCAAGTTATAGGGATGTGCCCTTTCAACGTACTCGGGAGCATGGTCATTGATGTGCTAACGATCTTTAGCCTTCCTTAAGCTTTCCTGCATTAAATTTGCAGCCAAATTATCATACTCAGCCATCCTCTGATCTGTGCGAATTGATGCGCATCGTCAGCATTTCTGCTTCTTTTCAGTGGATCCGTGCAGGGGCACTCCTCGAAACCAGCCATTTCGCCTGCGCTCCCCATGAAGCAGGGCTGATTCAAAGTGTGTCACAGGCGCCCTGGCCCAGGCAGTCAGCATGGGTTGAGGTCGGCGGAATCGCTTCCTCCCTGTGCTCGAGAGCGCCTCTACCGCAACCGATCTTGACCTGATCACCTTCCTCAAGGCGATCCCTGTAGGCAAAGCCTTCTCCGCAGGAGTTGCGCGGATGCGGCGTGGGGTGTGAATCCCTGCCTGGTAGCCGCTCTTGGTGGCGGTGCTGGATAAAAGCACCCTGATTCGCTTTGGAGTACCTGCCGTAATAGCAGCAATTGCAGGTGCATGGTTATTGCTTCATATTCCCGATGCAAAGCCGCTCTTTTCCTATCAGATGTTCGGC
>JAWOHV010000139.1:0-2730 GCA_046484965.1 Prochlorococcaceae cyanobacterium | reverse complement strand
ACAATTACTATGGTAGCAAGAAAAAGGAGGATATTAAAAAGAAAAAAACGGGTAGCTTTTTCAAACCCGTATGAAGGTGCAGATGAATATATGATCCCGATAAACAACATTACCGAGAAAATGAATAGTAACGGAAGAAAATGCGAGGGGACCTTGGCGCCGCTTGATGACTACAAGTTCTACTGCTTCGGCGGCCGCACGGAGTTCGTCGTCCACATGTGGAAGTCGTCGCGTCGTCCCCACAAGCGCTCGGCCGCCTACACACGCGATTGGGACCCGGTCGAGGTGATCGCGGGCACCCAGGAGCCCTGGGCCTTGGCCACTGACCGTCCAGGGCCCGGCCGATTGGCCTGAAACGCCTGGTTGCTGAGATTGAGCCGAGCGAGCCCTCGCGGCTGGAGGCAGCAGGGGGCATCTCCCCCTGAACAACGCCTGAGCCCCGCTCGCGGTGACAAGGGGCCTGGGCGGATCACCCCACAACCATTTTTGCAGCCGATAGCCAAAAACATTGACCAATCCTTTACCTTGAGAAGGTCGTTGCTGACGCTCGAGCCCCGCTCGCGTCGCAACCATGGCTGAGCCGCCACGCATCACAAACGTGCACTGCGCGGACGACAAGCTGGTCGTCTCGCTGGCCGACGGACGCTCGATTTCCGCCCCCCTTGCCTGGTATCCGCGCCTGCTTCACGCCACACCAGCCGAGCGTGAGGACTGGCAAATTGCCGGCGCAGGCTTCGGCATCCATTGGCCCAGCCTTGATGAAGATCTGAGCGTGGCAGGACTGCTTCGCGGAGCTCCGGCGCCACGGCAGGCAATTTCTATCGCTTGAGGCACAACCCCGCTGCCGGCCGCCCACACACCACATCTGGTGTGCCCAATGGCGAAATGTCTCAGCGCGCTGGTGGGGCTTCCCCTGAATTGTTTGTATGCCCGCCTCTCCCACCTGGTGGACCGGCCTGTACAGATGCAGGGAGGCTTCCATTCGGCATGGCTCCCTCAAACCATCGCTACGCTGAACGCAGTGCAGGCCTGGAATGATGACCCTCACCACCAGCCCAGCCCCAGCTCTGCGCCTGCCTCCGGATTTGCATCTCACACCGGAGCAGTTCGAACTGGTGTGCGCTGAGAACCGTGATGCAGTGCTTGAGTTGGCCGCGGATGGCCGTGTCATTGCATTGACGCCGACTGGCAGTGAAACCGGAGCCCGCAACAGTGAGCTGCTCTTTCAGCTCAAGCTCTACACCAAGCGTGTGGGGGGATGGAAAGTCTTTGACAGTTCATCGGGTTTTCGGCTGCCCGATGGCTCGGTCGTGAGCCCCGACGCGTCCCTGGTGGACCTGGATCGCTGGCAGGCCCTCAGCACGGCAGAGCGCCGTAGCTTCGCGCCCCTCTGCCCCGACCTGGTGGTGGAACTCGCCAGCCCCAGCGACGAAGGGCCCCGGGGTGTGAGTGCCTTGCGTCAGAAAATGGCTTCTTATCAGGACAACGGCGCCCGGCTGGGTTGGCTGCTGCTGCCCCATCAGCAGGCCGTGGAGGTATGGCCCGCCAGTGGCGCCCCGCAACGCCTGGAGCAGATTGACGTGCTGGAGGCCACGCCGGACGTTCCCGGGTTGCAGTTGCAGTTGGCCGAGATCTGGGCGGGTTAAGTGCAGGGGTGCTCACCCCCCAGGCCCTCCAGGTGCCGAGCCGGATCGGATGCTTGAAATAGACACAGCATCCGTGAAAACACGGCTGATTGGGGAGTGGAGGGTCTACCCCCTGAGCCGCCAGGCGCCCCAGCCCGAACGATTCCCTGAGCCGCCGTCAGCTGGCAAGCACCCACTTGCACCAGCCCCCGCACGGGCTGCAGCCCTGAGCGGCCGTGCGGGTGCTCTCCGACAAGCTCTTCTACTGGCTGTTCCAGAGCCGGCCTGACCGGATTCTCAGCCTGCTGGATGCACTGCCAGCTGATGCCGGTGGCTACCGATTTTCAGCCCCTGCACTAAAAGAACGCGAATACCGGCTGGATGGCTTGTTCCTGCCGCCGCCTGAGCGGCCGGAGCTGCCGGCCCTGATTCTGGAAGCCCAGATGGGGCCGGCAGGTGGTGGTGATCACCCCCTCGCGGCAGCTGAACTTCGGCGCCAGCGAGCCGGTGGCCGAATTCCTTGAGTGCCGGGTTCAGTGGGTGGAGCTGCTACCGCTGGCCCTGCTGGTGCGCCCGGAAGCAGAGCTCTCTGAGGCGGTGCGTGAGCTGCGCCAGCAAGCGCCAGCAGCCACCCCACCCGAGGCCAGTTCAGAGCTGCTCACGCTGATCCCCACTATTCTGTTGGCACGGTTCACCGATCGCCCTCTGCAAGAGATCTGCGCCATGGCTGGACTCACGATTGAAGACTTCACCCAGAGCGTCGCCTACCGGGAGATCTTTGGCCAGGGCCGGCAGGAAGGCCGCCGGGAAGGCCGGCGAGATGAAGCTGCAGCAGTGACTCTTCGCCTCCTCAACCGCCGCTGCGCTCCCTTGAGCGACACCGCCACCGCCCAGATCCAGGCGCTGCCCCTGGAGCAGTTGGAAGCCCTGGCCGTAGGCGAAGCCTTCTCCGCAGGAGTGGCCCTGCTCGACTTCCAGGGCCCGTCCGACCTGGCCGCCTGGCTGGCCGCCACCTCCTGAGCCGCCAACGAGGTTTCCAACGCACCAGGCCCCGCACGGGTCATCACGCGTCAGTGCCACCGTGCCGAGCCCGCTGGAGGCAGCC
>JAWOHV010000092.1:0-3680 GCA_046484965.1 Prochlorococcaceae cyanobacterium | reverse complement strand
TGCAGCCACTGGCGCTGCGGCTGAGCCGCCGGCCTGGCCCACTGCTGGCCCAGATCGAGGCGGCCCTGCGGCTCCACGGCCGGCCGCTGCGTTGGGCGATCACGGCGGTGGAGCCCGGCGAGCGGGGCGCGGAGCTGCTGCTGGAGGCGGTGGTTGAGGTACAGGAGCAGGAAGTGGCGCAGGGAGTGCTCCTGGCATCCGGCTTGGAGGGGCCCGGCTGATGAACGCCGCCGCCCTGCCCGGCCAGCCCCTGCCCACGTTGCTTGTGATTCCCAGCGGCATCGGTTGTGCGATCGGGGGCTACGCGGGCGATGGCCTGCCGGCGGCCCGGCTGCTGGCGGCCGCCAGCGGCTGCCTGATCACCCACCCCAATGTGATGAATGCCGCGTCGCTCTACTGGAGCGAGCCGCGGATCCACTACGTGGAGGGCTCGGCCCTCGATCGCTTTGCGGCGGGCCAGCTGGCCCTGCGGCCGGTGCGGCGCCAGCGCATCGGCCTGCTGCTCGATGCCGGCATCGAAGACGACCTGCGCCTGCGCCACCTGCAGGTTGTTGACGGCTGCCGCGCCAGCCTCGGCCTGGAGATCGGAGCGGTGCAGATCAGCGATGCGCCCCTGGCGGTGCGCCTCGAGCAGGGGGCCAGTGGGGCCAGCTGGGGGAGCCTGGGGCGGCCTGACGCCCTGCTGCGGGCCGGCGAGCGGCTCAAGGCCGCCGGTGCCACGGCGATCGCCGTGGTGGCACGCTTCCCCGATGATCCCGGCAGCGAGGCCCTGGCGGCCTACAGGAGCGGTGCAGGAGTGGATGCCCTGGCCGGCGCCGAGGCGGTGATCAGCCACCTGCTGAGCGAGCACCTCGGGCTTCCCTGCGCCCACGCCCCGGCCCTGCGGCCCCTGCCGCTCGATGCTGATCTGGATCCCCGCGCCGCCGGCGAGGAACTCGGCACCACCTTCCTGCCCTGCGTGCTGGTGGGTCTCAGCCGCGCCCCCAGCCTGCTGCCCTGGCCGCCAGCCGCTGCCGCTGCCGCTGGCGATCCTGGCCTGCTGCGCCCTGAAGCGATCGGGGCCGTGGTGGCGCCGGCCGGCGCCCTGGGCGGTGCGGCGGTGCTGGCCTGCGCCGAGCGGGGTGTGCCGCTGATTTCCGTGCAGAACCCTTCGCTGCTGTCCGTTACTGCCGGCGCCCTCGAGCTGGCGGTGCTGCCGGCCGCCAGCTACGCCGAAGCGGCGGGGCTGGTGCTGGCGTTGCGGGAGGGGATCGCGCCGGCGGCGCTGGCTCGGCCGTTGGCCTCGATCGTGGTGGCTGACTGAGGGGCTGCGCCCTTCGGCTCAGGTGCCCGCCAGCCTGGGGAAGAGGGCTTCGGCATTGCCGCGGGCCAGCTGCTGGCGAGCTGCGGCCTCGATCGGATAGGCATCGAGGGCGGCGGCCAGGGGCACGGTGGCTTCGGCGGGGGCAAAGGGCCAGTCGCTGCCAAAGGTGATCCGGCTGGGATCGGCAAAGGCCAGCAGCGAGGGCAAGGTGCTCGCTCCGCAGAGGGCGGTGTCGTAATGGAAGCGCCGCAGACGCGCCAGGCCTGCGGCCATGTCGCCATCGGGGTCGCAGCTCGCCGCAATCCGTTCGGCGGCGTAGGGAATGAAGCCACCGCCATGGGAGAGGATGATCCGCAGATCGGGATAGCGCTCAAGGCAACCCTGGCGCGCCAGGTTGATCGCCGAGCGGGTTGTGTCGAGCAGGAAATCGGCGGCGTAGGCCGGAATGCCGGCGATGGCTGGGCCCGGCGGGGCTGAGGGATGCTCGAACAGCACGGCGGCGCGGCTGTTCAGCTCCGCCATCAGGGGATCCCAGGCGGGATCGCCGAGGTAGGTGCCGTTCACGTTGCTGAGCAGCACCACGCCATCGGCCCCAAGCTGATCGAGGGCATAGCGGGCCTCGGCGATCGCCCCCTCCAGATCCGGCAGGGTGAGGGTGGCGAAAAAACCGAAGCGCCCAGGATGGCGCTGCACCACCTCGGCGGCGTAGTCGTTCACGGCGCGGGCCATCCTGCGGGCTTCGGCGGCATCCCCGAGGTGAACCCCGGGGGTTGAAACCGAGAGAATCGCCGTGGCACTGCCATTGCGCTCCATCACCGCGATCGAACCCTCCGGCGTCCAGATCGGGATGGCCCGCCCGCCGGCATCGAGGCCGTGGGCGCTGAGCCAATCCCGATAGGCCGGCGGCACGATGTGGTGGTGGGTGTCGATCCGGCGTTGGCTGAGGTTGGGCTCGGGCACGGCCACCACGGACGGGCGAAGACGCTAGCTGCAAACCAGGCGCCTGGCCGCTCAGCGCAGGCAGGCCATCGGATGGCGGGGCGAGAGGCCCAGCGCCTTGGCCACGCCCGGATGGCAGACGGCGCCGTCCACGGTGTTGAGGCCGGAGAGCAGCTCCGGCCGGTCGGTGACGGCCTCCTCCAGCCCCCGGCCCGCCATCACCAGGATGTAGGGCAGGGTGACGCTCACCAGGGCCTCGGTGGAGGTGAACGGCACGGCGCCGGGCATGTTGCCGACGGCGTAGTGCTGCACGCCGTGCAGGGTGTGCACCGGATCGGTGTGGGTGGTTTCGCGGCTGGTGGCGATGCAGCCCCCCTGGTCGATCGCCACATCGACGATCACCGAGCCGGGCTTCATCTGCTTCACCAGCTCTTCGTCCACCAGGGTGGGGGCGCGGTCGCCGGGGCTGAGCACGGCGCCGATCAGCAGATCGGCTGCCGGCACCAGCCGCTCGATCAGGCTGCGGCTGCTCACCAGGCCGGTGAGGCGCCCGTGGCGGACGCCCTCCAGCTTGCGCAACCTTTGGGGCGAGCGATCGAGCAGCAGCACCTCGGCATCCATGGCTGCCGCCAGCCGGGCCGCGTTCCAGCCCACGCTGCCGGCCCCCAGCACCACCACCCGGGCCGGTCGTACGCCGGTGCAGCCACCGATCAGCACGCCGCGACCACCGTGGGGCTTCTCGAGCAGGTGGGCCCCCGCCTGGGCTGCCAGCCGCCCGGCGATCTCACTCATCGGCGCCAGCAGCGGCAGGCTGCCATCGCCGAGCTGCACCGTTTCGTAGGCCAGGGAGGTGGTGCCTGCCTCCAGCAGAGCTCGGCCCACCTCGGGGTAGGCGGCCAGGTGGAGATAGGTGAACAACACCAGATCGCTGCGCAGGAAGGCGAATTCCTCGGGTTGCGGTTCCTTCACCTTCACCACCAGGTGGGCCGCCCAGGCCTCCTCCTGGTCGACGATGCGGGCGCCGGCCGCCGCGAAGCTGGCGTCATCGAGGCCGGCGCCGAGGCCGGCGCCCTGCTGCACCCGCACTTCCAGGCCGTGGGACACCAGCTCCCGCACCCCATCTGGGCTGAGGGCCACCCGCTGTTCATCCCGTTTGATTTCGCGGGGAACGCCGATGCTGGCCATCGGCGCCGCCAGGCGGGGAAGTGCCATTGAATCGAGGCCCTGCATGTTCCCCTCAGCTTCGCTGGCCGGGCCGGCTTCGACCAGTCTTGTGGGCTGGTTACACGTGCGCTGCTTACACCGGAGCTGCTTATGTGCCGGCGGATGATGACAAGAAAACTGTAGAACGAGGAGCCCTGTGGTATGAAGAATCGCTCCCAACGGAAACTGTCCTCGCCAGTTTAGTGGCTGCCGTTCCGATAAAGACCGCCACCGA
>JAWOHV010000057.1:0-4656 GCA_046484965.1 Prochlorococcaceae cyanobacterium | reverse complement strand
TCATCGGCGGCTCCCGTTCACCGCATGGTTCTGCTTGCATCCCTTAACGTAGCTGCATTGAATCTGGACCTCGCACTGGTTTCCAATCGGAGACATGGAAGGTCTCCGAAAGCAGTCGCTCGACAGTTTCCGCATTGATCTTCTCAGTTCGAGGCACATGCATCAGGATGCCCGTCAACCAGGGTCAGGGCAGTTTCCACCAGTTCATTTGGCACGAATTTCACCGCGTCCATGATCATCAGCGTGTTGAAGAACAAGGTGCCGATAAAGATCAGCAGCACCTTCGGCAGTTCTCCTAAACCGAAATAAATAATCAACAGCGGAATGAAGGCCGGTGCAGGCATGTAGCGAATCAGGCCCATCAGCGGCTCCAGCAGCCGGCAGATCACCATGCTGGTGCCCATGGCGATGCCCAGGGGCAGGGCCACGATGGCGGAGAGGGCGAAGCCACCGAAAACACGCCCCACGCTGGCACTGAGGTCTTTCCAGAGCAGCCCTGCCTGGGCCTGCTCCTGGCCCGCGGCCCACACAGCAGCAGGACTTGGCAAAAAGAGACGGTCGACCATCCCGGTGGCGCTGATGGCACCCCAGAGGAGCACCACCGCGGCCATTCCGGCGCTGCCAAGCAGCCATGGGTGGCTGAGCCAGGGCCGCTCCATCAAGGCACCGCGTTCAGAAATTGGGGCTGGAGCAGTCTGTCGAGTTTTGGCGGCGTCTTTGCCAGGCCGGTCTGCTGCAGAAAGCTGCTGATTTCCTGGGCCGCGTAGGGCAGTGATTCCATCGTGCTGCCGGGTTTGAACACCTGCTTGTTCTGCTCCAGGCTGAGGATGGTTGTACCTGCGTCGTAGGCCTGGTATTCCGGTTCACTCACGCCTGCGCGATTGGCCATAATCGTCAAACTTGCTTTGGGCTCAGCCTTGATGGTGCCCAGAGTTGCGAACCAGGAATTAACCACCTGCTGCACCTTTTCAGGGTTTTTCGCCACAAACTCGCTGCGGCAGACCAGGTGATCGCTGACCGCCCCTGGAAAATCCTTGGATGTGAAAAGGGTTGTACTGCCAGCTAATTTGAGGGCCTGGGTGGTGAAGGGCGCGAACACCCCCACCGCATCCACCTTGCCGGCCACAAAGGCTGCAGCGGCGGCACCGGTTTCCAAGGGCACGAAGGTGATGTCCTCAGCGCCAAGGCCGGCTTGTTTAAGACCGAGCAGCAGCAGGTAGTGGTCCACCGTGCCTTCTTCGCTCGCTACCCGCTTGCCTTTGAGGTCGGCCACGCTCTTGATGCCAGGTGCCGCAATCACCTGATCATTGCCAGTGGAGTAATCATTGGTGAGCACCACCTGCAGATCGGCTCCGCCGGCGATTGAGCTGATCGTGTCGCCGAGGGTCTGGCTGTTGCAGTCGAGCTGGCCGGCGTTGAGCGCATTGATGGAATCGAGGTAGCCGTCGAACCACTGCAGGCTCACCGGGGTGCTGAACAGACCTTTTTCTTCGGTGACCTTCCAGGGAATCCAGCCTGGCCAGGCGCTGTAGCCGATGCGAACGGGGGTATCGGTGCCAGCGGTTTTGCAGGCGCTGAGCCCTGTGGACGTGAGGCCGAGCAACAGCAGGCCGGCCAGCAGGCGGGAAGGCAGTTTGCGAGAGGTAGTCATGGCGATCAAGACGCGTGGTTTGTGTGTTGTTGCCTGGGGCAGGGCGGCAGGACTGAAGGGCTACGGGTAGCGCTTGCTCTCCCAGGCAGGGGCTTCAGATAGGCGTACTGCCTGCAGTTGAGCCGTAAGGGTGAGGGCCCGCTGCTGACGAATCCAGGCGTGCCAGGCATCCAGCCCCTCGCCATTGCTGGCGGAGATCCGGATCACGGCACAGCGGGGATTGACAGCGCGGATGTGGGCTTCAATACGTTCGATATCGACCGGCAGATAGGGGAGCAGGTCGGTCTTGGTGATCAGCACACAATCCGCTTCGCGGAACATCACCGGATACTTGAGGGGCTTATCGTCACCCTCGGTAACACTCAGTAGGGTCACTTTGCGATGTTCTCCTACCTCGAATTCGGCGGGGCAAACCAGGTTGCCCACGTTTTCCACCCACAACAGATCGAGGCAGAAAGGATCGAGGCGCTGGCGCAACATTTGGATGCCACCGCTCACCATCGCGGCATCGAGGTGGCAGGCACGCCCTGTGGTGATAGCCACCACCGGTACTCCCACCGCTTCGAGTCGTTCGGCATCGAGCTGGGTGGTCATGTCGCCCTCCAGCACCGCCATCTGGAGATCATGGGAAAGTTCGCTCAATGTGCGCTCCAGCAAGGAGGTTTTGCCGGCACCGGGGCTGCTCATCACATTGAGGCAGAGCACTTGCCAGCTGTCGAAATGTTCACGGTTGTGCTCGGCCTGGTGCTGATTTGCAGCCAGCAGGTTGAGGCCGAGGCTGTCTTCCAGAGACATATGCATGGCATTCAGACCGCAGCGGCGGTGGTGAGTGGGAGCGTTGCTGGATCGGTTGAGTTCTTGCTGTAAAGGAGGTAGTCCACGCTGCGGATCCGCAATTCACGGCCGCTGATGATCTCCTCCATCGGGTGGTTGCAGCAGGGGGAGCGGTAGGCCTGGGTGGGTTCGGGGCTGTAGGTGCTGCTGCAAATCAGACAGCGTCCGAGCAGCGGCACGGTTTCGATCGCCAACTCAGCGCCAGCGAGCCAGCTGTGCTGCACTGCGGCACGCCAGGTGGTTAGCAGTTGCTGAGGTTCGACACAGGTGAAAGCTCCAACCTGTAGATGCACGCGCTCAACCTTGGGAACCTGGGGCTCGTGCCGCTGGCGCCATTGCTGCATCGAGAGCAGCAAACATTTGGTCATGTCAACTTCATGCATGGCCTTACCTCCACTTCTGGTCGACGCTCATGTTGCAGACATCGCTGAGCCAACCAGGCTTCTCTTTTCTGGGTAGTTGTCCGCTCACCACCAGATGGGCCATGCTGTCGCAGATCACCCGGCAGGCCATCAGTGAGGTCATGTCGCTGATGTCGTAGGGCGGTGACACCTCAACCAACTCCAGGCCGCAGACCGGAACATTGCGCACGATCAGTTCCAGCAGCTTCAGCGCTTCTCGAGGCAGGAGGCCTCCGGGTTCCGGCCAGCCTGTTCCTGGAACGAATCCTGCATCGATGCAGTCGATATCGAAGGAGATGTAAACGCAATCGGTGCCATCGGTGGCCCGATCAATGGCAAACTGAGCTGCGGCCTGCAAGCCCATTTCGCAGATGTCGGTAACCGTGAGCACATTGGTGCCACGTTCCCGGCAAACCTTCACGCCTTCTCGAGGCACTTGCCATCCGCCGATCCCCAGCTGCACGAGATTCTTGGCCGGTGCATTTGCCATGTTGGTGGCATGGAACCACGGACAGGTATGCATGCGCTCATCGAGGTCGATCTCCTGGGTATCAACATGGCGATCGAAGTGGATGATGCCCACTTTCTTGTCTCCGAGATGGCGACAAACCCCGCGAACGGTTGGGAAACCGATTGAGTGATCGCCACCAAGAATAATCGGAAAGGCGCCACTGGCGAAAACGTGAGCGACGCCCTTGGATATCTGATCGAAACTTTTCTCGTTGTTAGCTGGTATCGTAAAAATATCACCCACATCGCAGAGTCTGATCTGTTCGCGCAGGTCAACGCCCATTTCGTAGTTGTAAGGTGTATAGAGAGCCGAGATGCGGCGAATGCCCTGGGGGCCGAAGCGGGTTCCTGGCCGGTAGGTGGTGCCGCTGTCGTGGGGAACACCCACAATTGCAACATCAAATTCACCAACCCGATTCACATCCTCGATATAGGGGGCCTTCATGAAGGTATTGATGCCCGCGTAGTGGGGCAGTTCACCGCGAGAGAAGGTTGAAATTCGCCGATCGACGATGCTTTCGGCAGCCTCGAGGCCGTAGCGGTGGGCCTGCTCTACTTCCTGCTGCCAGCCTGTAAGCGGTAAGGACCTCTCTTTTTCGAGGGCCTGCATGCCCTCGCTCGGATGCAAGCGTTCGAAGGCGCCGGAGGCGCCCGATGGGGAAGTCATGGCGGTGGGGGACTCTTGAGGTGTCTGCGGTCTCCCGGGCTTTTTTCCCTCCGTGCCCCGGCCGAAGCCGGTGGAATTCTCTTGGACCAGGCACCCGTTGAATGGGCCGGAACCCTAGAACTCCTATTCCGCTCTGAAAGTATGAAGCAAGCGGCCGATTGCGTTGGTCTCGATCGTTACCGCTGGCGTGGCGTTGGCAGCCAGATCGTTAAACCATCTCGCTGGGCTGCACCCAGCGATCGAACTCTTCGGCGCTGATTTCGCCGAGCACCAGGGCGGCCTCCCTGAGGCTGAGCTGGTGGTTGTGGGCGTGCTTGGCGATGGCGCAGGCCCGGTCGTAGCCGATCGCCGGGGTGAGGGCCGTCACCAGCATCAGGCTCTGGTTGAGCAGGGTTTCGATGCGGCTTTCATTGGCGCGTAGCCCCTCGACGCAGTGCTCGCGGAAGCTGCTGCAGCCGCCGGCCAGCAGCTCGATGCTCTCGAGCACGTTGCGGGCGATCACCGGCTTGAACACGTTCAGCTCGAAGTTGCCCTGGCTGGCGGCCAGCTGCACGGCGGTGTTGTTGCCCATCACCTGCACGGCCACCATCGTG
>JAWOHV010000049.1:0-3832 GCA_046484965.1 Prochlorococcaceae cyanobacterium | reverse complement strand
GCCCCATTGCCACAGCTGGCTGCGCACCAGTTCGGCCGCCTGATCGGTTTCGGCGGTGCGGGAGAACAGCAGGGGCGAGAGGGCGTTGAGCAGGAACCAGCCGCTCGCCAGTAGCCAGAGCGGCCGCGCACCGGGCAGGGCCTGGGCAGGGGTGGAGCCGGCGTTCATCACACCGCCAGGTTGCGGAAGCGGGTGAACTGGGGCTCGAACAGCAGCTTCACCGTGCCCACCGGCCCGTTGCGGTGCTTGGTCACGATCACCTCGGTGATGCCGCGATCGGCCGTTTCCGGGTTGTAGTACTCGTCGCGGTAGATCATCAGCACCAGATCGGCGTCCTGCTCGATCGAGCCCGACTCGCGCAGATCGCTGAGCATCGGCCGCTTGTTGGTGCGCGATTCCACCCCCCGGCTGAGCTGGGAGAGGGCCATCACAGGCACGTTGAGTTCGCGGGCCATCTGCTTGAGGCCGCGGGTGATGCGCGAGAGCTCCTGCACCCGGTTGTCCGATCCGGAACCCTCCATCAGCTGCAGGTAGTCGATCACGATCAGGCCCAGCTCCTTGCCGCTCTCGGCCATCAGGCGGCGGCAGAGGGAGCGCATCTCCAGCACGCCGGCGTTGGGCTTGTCGTCGATGAAGATCGGCAGCTGGCCGAGGGTGTTGATGCCCTGGCCAAGCAGGGGCCATTCCTCCTGCTGCAGCCGGCCGGTGCGCAGCCGACCGCTCTCGATGCCCACCTCCATCGCCAGCAGGCGGTAGGTGAGCTGCTCTTTGCTCATCTCCAGGGAGAACACGCACACCGGCAGGTTGTGGAGCTGGGCCACGTTCTTGGCCAGGTTGAGGGTGATGGCGGTTTTTCCCATCGCCGGCCGGCCCGCCACGATGATCAGGTCGCTGCGCTGCAGCCCCTGGGTCATGGCGTCCAGGTCGTAGAAGTTCACCGGGATGCCGGAAACGGCAGTGCCCAGCGAGCGGCTTTCGATTTCGTTGAAGGTGCTGGTGAGGATCTCGGCGGTGGGGGTGAGGCCGGTGCTCGGCTTCTGCTGGCTGATCGCGAAGATCTTGGCTTCGGCTTCATCGAGCACCTGGTCCATCGCCTTGCTCTGGTCGAAGCCCAGCCGGATCACCTCGTTGCCGGAGCGGATCAGCTGGCGGCGCAGGTATTTGTCCATCACCAGGCGCGCCACCTGCTCGATCGAGGCGGTGGAGAGGGTGCGCTCCACCAGCTCCACCAGCCGGCTGCTGCCGCCCACCTTCTCCAGGTGGCCGGTGTCGGCCAGCCAGGCGGTCATGGCGGTGAGGTCGGTGGGTTTGCCCTGGCTGTGCAGCATCAGGGCCGTGCGGTAAACCTCCCGGTGGGCGCCCAGGTAGAAGGCTTCCGGCAACAGCAGATCGGCCACCCGGCCGATGGCATCGGGATCGAGCAGGATGCCGCCGAGCACGGCCTCTTCAGCCTCCAGGTTCTGGGGCGGCACCGCATCGGGCAGCGACTCGAAGCGAGCCTCGTCGCGTGTGTTGCCCCCTCGCCGGGGCTCCTGGCCCTGGCGGCCGGGCGTGTTGAGGGGAACGCTCACCATGGGCGTGCTTACAGAGCGCCCATGGGCGCGGTGGCGGGGGAACCATCATGCCGCTGGCGGACGGGTTTGGCTACCCGCCCAGCCCTATCCGTAGGGGGGCAAAACAAAGGCCACCCCAGTGATGGGGTGGCTGCGACACCAGGGCCGCGCTCAGTGGCTCACCACTTCCAGGTTGATTTCGGCCACCACCTCGGGGTGGAGCTTCACCTGCACCTTGTAGGAGCCGGTGCGGTGGATCTCAGGCACAGTGATGTCGCGGCGGTCGACATCCTTCTTGGTGGCGGCCTCGATCACCTCGGCCACATCGCCGTTGGTCACGGTGCCGAAGAGCACATCGTCGCCGCCGGTCTGCTTCTTCACGGTGAAGCGGCCGATCGTGACCAGGGCGGTGCGGAAGGCTTCGGCCTCGGCCTTGAGGGCGGCCTGGCGCTCGAGCTCCTTGGCCCGGCGGGCCTCCACCTGGCGCAGCACCGCCCTGGTCACCGGCACCGCCTTGCCGGTAGGCAGAAGGAAGTTGCGGGCGTAGCCGGGGGCGACCTCCACCAGATCGCCGTCTTTGCCGAGGCTGAGCACCTCCTGATTGAGGACCACTTGGACGCGCTTGGCCATGGAATACCCGACGAACGATCAATACAGGTGCGATCAAGAACCTTAAGCCACCACTTGAAGGCCAGCACCTGAATGCCCCGAAGTTCAGCCCAGGCTGCGGGCAGCCTGCGGCAGGCGCACCTCTCTGGCCAGGCCGAGGCGCTGCATCAGCCGGATGTGCTGCCAGGTGAGATCGATCTGGCGCCCGAAGCCATGGCGGGCCGAGTGGGGGAAGGCGTGGTGGTTGTTGTGCCAGCCCTCACCGAAGGTGAGCGCTGCCACCCAGGCGTTGTTGCGGGAGTTGTCGCCGCTGGCATGGGGGGCGGATCCCCAGCAGTGGGTGGCCGAGTTCACCAGCCAGGTGACGTGGTACACGAGCACCAGGCGCAGCGGAATTCCCCAGAGCACCAGGGCCCAGCCGCCGGCGCCGCTGGCGCTGCCGATCCAGAACAGCAGCGCCGCCAGGGGCAGCTGCAGCAGCAGAAACCAGCGGTTCAGCCAGCGGTGGTAGGGGTCCTGGGCCAGGTCGCCGGTCAGGCGGGCACGGCGGCCATGGCCGGGATTTTTTCAAACATCCAGCCCATGTGGCTCCACCAGAAGCCGAGATGGCTGTTGTGATGATCGGCATCCGTATCAGAAAACTTGTGGTGGTGGCGGTGCAGACCCACCCAGTCGATCGGGCCGTGCTGGCAGCTGAGGGCGCCGCAGGTGGCGAAGAAGCGCTCCAGCCAGCGGGGCACCCGGAAGGAGCGGTGGCTGAGCAGGCGGTGGTAGCCGATCGTCACCCCCAGGCAGGCGGTGACCCAGTAGAGAATCAGCAGGCTGGCAACGGCGGGCAGGCTCCAGAAGCGGGGCAGCAGGGCCACCACCGCCAGCACGTGGATCGCGAGCATGAAACCGAGCGTGCTCCAGCGCATGCCGCGGGGCAGCCGGGGAATGGGTTCGCCGCGGCGGGGCTGGTGCAGGGCGCTGGCCCGGCGCAGGCCCTTAGGGCCGCCGTTGATGAGCGCTGCTCTGCGGGTGGCGTGGGCCGCCGGCTCTGCGGCCTGGCGCCGACTTGGGGCGGTAGTGGTTGCGGCCATCGGGACCGACTCCTGATCAATCCTTGTCATGGTAGCAATACGAATCACGATCAAGCCAGTTCTTGGTCGTCGCGGTGGACGGCTGTCGCGGTGGACGGCTGTCGGGGCGGAGTGCGGGTTAGGAAGGCCGGGTTGCCCCTTGCTCCGGCCGCGGCCCATGCGCCCCGCCCACTCCCGCTGGATCGCCCTGGCCGGCCTGGCCCTGGTGCTCTTCCTGGTGGCCCATCTGGCGATCGTGGCGCTGGCCTGGCTGCAGCCGCCCGCTTTCGAGGCCGCAGCCGCGGCGCTGCACCGCCAGCCCTGGCTGCCGGCTGCGGAGCTGCTGCTGGCGGCTGCGGTGCTGGCCCATCCGCTGCTGGCCGCCGCCAAAACCCTGGCCAACCGCGCCGCGGGCAACGGCGCCGACCTGCGCAGCCGCCGCGGCGATCCCCTGGCGGCCCTGGCGGCCCGCTCGGCCCCGATCAGCGGCCTGGTGCTGGCGGTGTTTCTGGTGGTGCATCTGGCGCAGCTGCGCTGGCAGCGGCCGGCGCCGGGGGCGGAGCTGGCCGCCCTGCTGGCGGCCCTGCAGGCGCCGGCGGCCCAGGTGCT
>JAWOHV010000265.1:0-27365 GCA_046484965.1 Prochlorococcaceae cyanobacterium | reverse complement strand
CCGCCACGCCGAAGGCCACCAGACCAAAGGCGAGGGCCAGCAGGGGATAGAGGCCCGGGCAACACTGCCAACACTGGTGGCCTGGTTGTCGTTCTCAAAGGGGATGAGGCCGAGCCCCTCCGATCCGGCCAGCAGCACGGCCACGTTGATCCACACCCTGCCGTTTCCCGACCAATCCAGCTGCTCACTCGGCCTGAGAAGGGCTCAGACCCTCGCGAAACGCTGCGCGCCCCACACATCACTTCCTTGCAAAAGGACCCAGGCGATGGCTTGCAGTGCGCACGATGGCGGCAGCCGCCAACTCCGATGACCTTCAGCACCGTGTTCCACGAGCTGGCCGCCGTCTTGGTGATTGCCGGCGTGATCGGGGTGCTCGCCCTGAAGCTGCGCCAACCGCTGATCATCAGCTACATCATCACCGGCATCGTGGTGGGGCCAGCGGTGCTGGGCTGGTCTTCAGGCGGCAGCGAGATCAAGCTGCTCTCCAGCATCGGCATCGCCGTGCTGCTGTTTGTGGTGGGGCTCAAGCTCGATGTGGGCTTGATCCGCTCGGTGGGGCCGGTGGCCTTGGCCACAGGCCTGGGGCAGATCGTGTTTACGGCCCTGTTCGGTTTTCTGCTGAGTCTGGGGCTGGGGTTTGCCCCGCTGAAGGCGATCTACATCGCCGTGTGCCTCACCTTCTCCAGCACGATCATCATCGTGAAGCTGCTCTCGGATAAGCGGGAGATCGATTCCCTGCACGGGCGCATTGCCGTGGGCTTCCTGGTGGTGCAGGACATCGCCGTGATCCTGGCGATGATCCTGCTCACCTCGTTCAACAACGAGGCTGACGGCAGCTTCATGGGGCAGGCGCTGCGCCTGCTGTTGGTGGGCAGCGCCTTTGTGCTCGGCACAGCTGCCACCATGCGCTGGGTGATGCCGCCGCTGCTCGGGCGGCTGGCCCAGAACCAGGAGCTGCTGGTGCTCTTCGCTGTTGCCTGGGCCGTGGGTTTGGCAGCCCTGGCAGATGGGGTGAATTTCAGCAAGGAGGTGGGCGCTTTTCTTGGCGGCGTCTCCATTGCCTCCACCCCCTACCGCGAAGCGATTGCTTCACGACTCACGGGGCTGCGCGATTTCCTGCTGCTGTTCTTCTTCATCGACCTGGGATCAGGCTTGAACCTCTCCACAACGGGACTGCAGCTGGGCCCTGCCATCGTGCTCTCAGCGTTTGTATTGGTGGGCAACCCACTGATCGTGATGGCAATCATGGGGGCGATGGGCTACAGGCGTCGCACGGGCTTTTTGGCCGGCCTCACCGTGGCCCAGATCTCAGAGTTTTCACTGATTCTGGCGGCACTGGGCATGCGTTTAGGCCAGATCGGTGAAGCGGAAGTGAGCCTGATCACCCTGGTGGGGGTGATCACGATTGCCCTCTCCACCTACATGATCCTTGGCTCAGATCATCTCTACAACTGGCTGCAGGGGCCACTGCGGCTCTTCCAACGCGCCACACCGTTCAGCGAGCTGAAGCACAGCATCAGCGGCCCAGCCAGAGTGGATGTGGTCTTGCTGGGTCTTGGCCGCTACGGCAGCTCGATCTACCGGAAACTCCATCCCCACAATCTCTCCATCCTCGGCATCGACTTCGACCCCCAGGCTCTGCGCCTGGCGGCAGCCCAAGGCCTGCCGGTGCAATACGGCGATTCGGAGGATCCGGAGTTCACCAGCTCCCTGCCCCTCTCATCGGCCACGCTGGTGGTGAGCACTCTCCCTTCGCTGGAGAGCAATGCCGCCATCCGCCATGGGCTGGAAACGGCAGGCTTTCAGGGGCATTTCATCGCCACCGCCCACAATGAGGCTGAGGTGGTGAAGCTGGAAGCCATCGGCGCCCAGCGCACCCTGCTGCCATTTCTGGATGCGGCCGAGCGGGCCGCCGAACTGATCGTTGAAGACCTGGCCCAATTGCGCGCTTTGAGCATGGGCGATGCCCCGACCTGAGCGGACCTGGGCCCCAGCAGCAGCGTGAAGGCTCAATCGGCGCAACGACTTCCTCCCAGCAAAACGGCTCCCCCAGCCCTAACGAAACGGTGGCGAGTGGATCAGGCCACCCTGGCTCCAAAGACGGTTCAAGCCACGCTCAAGCTTCAGCTTCGACTGCCCGCCCAGGTTGCGCTCGAAGATCTCGCCAAGGTGCCCTCCAGCCCGAAAAATCGCCTCAGGCTTGAAGCGTTGGGGTTGGCCCTGGCTTCAGCAAGCTTGGCCGCAAGATTGGCCTGGGTGATCCCCATGTCCTACGCCTGAATCAGGCCAAAGATGATCCAGCGCACCGCATCGGCCCAAACGGGATCGGCATTGATGCTGGCCGGTGTGAGCGGCTCGGTGCTCACCGCAACACATCTGCCACTGAGATAGGCGGCGACCATCTGAGCCATGTTCTGGAACTTGAGCGGCGTATACGCAATGCCCTGCTCCAGCATCTGGCCGGCCAGGTCCTTGAGGCCACCCACACCAGAGGCGGCAGGCGCCATCAGCCCCTGACCGTCATTGAAGGTGGTGGGAGCAAAGCTCAGGCCATTGCCGCCTGCCGCATCGCGGCTGAGGGTCATGGTGGTGTTGAAGGCCAGCAGATCCACCTCGCCGCTGGCAAGCGAGCTGAATCGAATCCAGCCTCTTGTGAGCTGTGACGTGTGAGAGCCCTTGGGCGCGGGCCTATGGCACGTTCATCAGAGCGCCACGCACGACCGGTCGACACCCGAATCCCTTGAGAATCCCCTGCAGCGCTAAGGGGCAGGAGGGGCGAGGTGCCTGAGGCCACCCAACTCCAATGGCTCGCCGTAAGGCACATCTAACCTGCACGGCACTGCCCGCCCGAGCCCTTCCATGGCCTCCAACCGCTGGGACGCCCTGCTGAATGAGTCCACCTGGTACGTGCCCGCGGCCAACCTGCTGGCCTACCGGCTTGACTCCACCAACCCCACAACCCCGATCCCCGCCGCCGACCAAACGATCTGGTCGATCGGCACCGCAGAAGGCGGCCAGTTCACCGGCCAGTCCATCGCCAAGATCGTGGATGCCACCGGAGCGGTGACCACCTCACTCACCACGATGAACGGGCGGGTAACCGAGCGCGGTCAGGTGCGGATCACCTTCACCACGCCCATCGGCAGCACGATCACCGGCATTGGCCAGGTGCGCCGGGTGAATGGCGTGCAGGCGATGGAGATGCAGATGATCACCGGTGGCGGCGGTGCCTACACCACCCACTGGGCCTACATGCTGCCGCTCACTGACGGCACCACGCCTCCCGATCCCGCCACCGACCCGGGCGAGCAGGCGACCTACCGCTCGGGCCGCTACCGCTGGCTGCGGGGCACCAGCTGGACGATCGAGCCCCAGGGGCGCCAGCGGGCCCGCGGTCGCTTCACGATCAACGGCTACCGCAACGGCTACTTCTGGGGCTCGGGACGCGAGCGGGGCAGCAACGAAAGCTTCGAGGTGCTGGGCTCGATCACCCCGGAAGGGAATGTCTTCCTGAACGCCATCGACAGCGACGATTTCCAGCTGCGCCTCTCCCAGGGCGGCCTGCTGCGAGGCCCCAGGAGAGGCCCAGGCCAAACTCCGCCCCTACACCAACACGCCCGGCCAGCTGGGGCTGCCGCTGCAGCTGCGCCGCCTCGACGTCTCGAGGGCCAAGGACCTGATCACCGAAGGCGGCGAGGGGCTGGCCTTCGCCTCGCGTTCCGGCGCCAATTCCGCAACGATGATCGAAACGGTCGCACGTCTGGCATGGGCGGACGGCGGCGGCTTGATGAGCCGAACACCCGAACGAAGCGGCGTCGATGGGATCCTTGCAGCGATGGGAGTGCTCAGCGAACCCGGCATGAGCTGGCTGGCCTGAGCAACACCATCCAGCTGCCGCAAACAGGCACGCCGCCGATGCCGTTGACACCGGGACAGCAGCCCCTGCGTGGTCGTCTCTCCAGATGAAGTCAACGCCCACATGGGCACGTTCATCGTGGCTCCGCTCACGACCGGTGGTCATCCGTATCCGTTCCGGACCCCCTGCAGCGTCCAGGGCAAGGAGGGGTATGTGGTGCCCGACCAGCTGCGCACCGTGGATCGCGAGCGGCTGGTGAAGCATCTCGGCGTGTTGAGCAAGCCCACCTTGCTCCAGGTGCTCGCTGTTCTGCAGGAGATGTTTGCGGAGTGAGAGGCAGATGCCTAATTGCGCGATCCACCCGAGATCGACAGGCGAGTAATCAAGGGCCGCCCGCCGCACCGCCCTCCCGCCTCCGACGTCGACCTGCTGGTGACCGTGCCGGATGCCTGGTTGGCCACGCACTCACGTTTTGAGGCAAAGGGCTCGCTCTGCCACAGGCTGGCCCATCACCGGATCCCGATCGATTGACACCTGTATTCACAGCAGGAAGTCGAGCAGTGCCTTAAGTACAGCCAACACATCGTGAGGCGACGCCTATCGCTACGGCAGGCACCTCCATGCCGTCTGATCAGCAGACAGAGGCGGCATTGTGCATGCCCGCCTCTCGCACCCAGCCAATCCTGGCCGTCGAGGTTCCCTGGTCGGCCGACGCCGAGCCGCGTTAGCGTTGAACAAACCGTTGCACAGGTGATGCGATGGCCCTTGGCGTGCGCGTGGAGCCGGAGCTGGAACGGCGGCTGGATCAGCTGGCCCAGCAGCTGGGCAAGACCCGCAGCGCCTGCATCCGCGAGGCCATCAGCCAGTATCTGAGCCGCCACGGCGACGCAGCCGAGGCCCGCCGCCAATCGGAGCACCTCTGCCAGCAGGAGCCGGCCCATTGGAGTGAGCAGGTGCCCGACTGGAAAGACTGGACCGCATGAGCCCAACCGCTCTGAGCCGCGGCACGGTGGTGACCGTGGCCAGCCCCGGCGCCTATTCCGGTAAGCCTCGCCCCGCGGTGGTGGTGCAGGCGGACCGCTGGCTGCAGGCCCATCCCAGCGTCACCCTCTGCCCGCTCACCAGCACCCTCAGACAGGCGCCCCTGGTACGCATCACCGTGGAGCCCTCGCCGCGCAATGGCCTACGCAAGCCCTCCCAGCTGATGGCCGACAAGCTCTTCACCGTGCCGCTCGCGGCGGTGGGCGAGGTGGTGGGGCAGCTGGAGCCCGATGCACTGGCGGATCTGGATCTGGCCCTGCGGGGTTGGCTGGAGCTGCCCTGATCCAGGCACGCCGGCGTCGCGCCGATCCAGACAGGCATGGCCTGAGCGGGCGCCGCCGCATCACCACAGGCAAACCAGCCCAACCGCTCGGAGAGGACGTTGAGATCGTCAACGGCCCCTATGTCCCACCCCAGGAAACGCCTCGACCCCCTGCGCATCTGCCAGTTCCACCTGGCCAAGGCATAGGCGTCCCCCCTCTGGCATCGGCGAAATCAGGGCCGGCCAGCACGCCATCACCGCTGTCACCGACCGACGCCTGTGCCGCGTGCTGGGACTCAGCCAGGGCACTTGATTGCGCGCCCAGGCCGCCCGCGACACGGAGGTAGCCAGCGCTGAGCGAGTGAAGGAGCCATGCGGCTCCGTCAAAATCGTCAGCAATCAGGTGCTTTGGCGGCTGGAGCAGCAGCGCCCTCGCCAAGCCTCAGCGCCAAAGAAGCACGCACTGATGAGTGCATTGGCCTGTGAGGCCAACCCGAGGGCCGCAGAGAGGGTGTTCTGGCAGACCACCCGGATGGGGGAGAAGAAGACCGAAAAGGCCACGGTTCCGTCATGGCTGGTGCAGCCCACCAGGTACTGGTTGACCAGATCACCAGGGCGAAACGCCTCGCTGGAGAGACCGGCAAGTAGCTGAGGCGGGTCTACACCCGCCCGCCCATTTGTGCCCGGACCTCAACCAGATCTGAGCACCGGCAGGGCAGCAGCGCTGCTGGCCCTGGCAAGAATCAGCTGATCGGCGAGATCTCCTCCTAGGCTGAACTGCTAGAGGGCATCGATCACCGCATCGATGTCGTCCACAACTACGCCTCGCGTACGCACCAGCCGCTCCAGCAGCTGATAGCGGGTTGCGCGGTCTAGGTTATAGCCACACAGCACCCAGGCCTGCTCGGCGATCGGGGTCTGCTGCGGATCGTCACCGATCAGCAGCCGCACCACCACATTGGTATCAAGCGTCTTCACGGCCTGCGGCCAGGGCAATCGCCCGGTCCATCTCTTCGATGCTCATCACCCGATCAACCTTGGGGCGGTGCCTGAACAGATCTTCTGGCTCGTACTTGCAGGGCACCAGCACCAGCCGGCCATGCCGGTCGATCGAGGCCTGCAACCTGGCGCCTGGAGCCAGACCAAGCGTCTCCCGCAACTGCCGCGGAATGGTCAGCTGCCCTTTGCTGGTGAGCGTCACGGTGTTCATGACGCCAGCGTAAGGCGACCTGCCTTACGGAGCAACTCACGGCCAATGCCGGTAGCTGCTCCGCTGCCGCCGCGCCCTGGCCTTGGATTGAGCAGGGCCTGGCTGGCGCTGGCCGCGGGCACCACGGTGGATGTGGAGCGGTTGCGCCAGAACACCAGATACCAGGCCGTTAGCTTCCGCAGCAGGGGGTAAGCGATGCGTTCATCAGCGCCGCGGCGCAGCCGCCCTGGGGGTGGTGCCCTTGACGGCCTCCAGGTACAGCTCGGCGGTGCTCAGGGTCTGCAGGTTTGGCGCAGCGCCTCCATGTAGTCGCCATCCGAGAGGGCCAGCCCATCGGCGTTGAGGGGCTGGCCCTTGCCATCGACGGGCAGCAGCCGCTCGCGACCATCCAGCTCCCCCAGCTGGAAGTGGCCGCCCACGCGGCCCTCGGCCTCGGAGAACAGGCGCTCCATCAAGCGCTCCTTGCGCAGTTCTTTCTCGAGCTGGTTGCTGCGGCGGCGTTCGGCGCGCAAGGGATCAGCACTGCTGGGAGCAGCGGCAGGGGGGTCGAAGCTGTCGTCACCGGGGCCGCCGTCGAGGGTGTCGAGGGCAGCGGTTGATGGAGCGGTGGTGCCAGCGGGGTCCCGTCCGGGCTGCGCTCGCTCTCTCTGTTACCAGGCCCTGGGAATGTGTATGCCTGGCCTAACCTCTACACATCGGCTTGAGTGCTCGCGTCATGCGCACCAACATCGTTATCGACGAAGCCCTGATGAAGCAGGCGATGCAGGCCAGCGGTGCCCGCAGCAAGCGGGAAGCCGTGGAGTTGGGGCTGCGCACCCTGGTCAAGCTGCAGCAGCAAGGTGAAATCCGCGCTTTCCGCGGGCGCCTGGCCTGGGAAGGTGATCTGGAGGCCCAACGCCTGGATGAGGAGCCTGCAGGCAAGCAGCTGTGATCGTTGTTGATTCCTCGGTTTGGATCGATTTTTTCAATGGGGTCAGCACCCCCGAGGTGGATCGGCTGGATGCGCTGCTCGGGGAGACACCGCTAGCGATCGGCGACCTCATCTTGGTGGAGGTGCTGCAGGGCTTCCGGCAGGACAAGGATGTAGCTACAGCACGGCAACTGTTCCGTTCCCTAGCTCTGCTGCCTCTGTTGGAGGGAAGCAACCCCTGGAAAGCGGCGGAGAACTACCGGCAGCTGCGCAGCCGGGGCATCACGGTGCGCAAGACGATCGACGGAATCATCGCCACCGCCTGCATCGAAGCCAACCTGCCGCTGCTGTTCAGCGATCGCGATTTCATGCCCTACGTGGAGCACCTGGGCCTGGAAGCTGCCTGAAGTGCAGAGCTCTCCATCACCCCGTCTGCTCAGGCAGCTCATCCAGGCCCCCGCAGGGATGGGCGTGGTGGAGCGGTGCCTCGTCGCAGAAACCGGGGGTGGCCCAATTCAGCTCAGCCGCCAGCCAGTCCAAGGTGTTGCTGGTGCTCACCGGCAGGATGGCGGCCCGGCGGAGGTAGCCGCGCAACAGCACATCGCCCGGGTCGGTGAGGGCGATGTCGTTGTAGCCGCCCACGATGCCGCTCTGCTCCAGGAAGCAGTCGATCACGTGCCGTCGGAGCAGAGGCGGGCGTTGGCGTAGGGGCAGAGCCCCAGGGGGCGCAGCAGTGGACTGACCCACCCGGCTGTCGATCGCCGGGGCGCCTGCAGGCAGAGACACCAGCTAACCCCAGAGCGGCGCACCCCGCAGGGGGTTGAGGCCCTGGTTCAGCGGTGAGAGGGGCTGCTCCATCGCTCAGCCCCGCACCAGTGATTCACGGAAAGGGTCGGGGTTGCACTGGCGCCAGTTCTGCAGCCGCGGCTGCAGCCGTGCGAGCTGGCTGCATGCAGGACCATCCCGGCGTCAGCCTCTGCCCCCTCACCAGCACGCTCCGGCAGGCGCCCCTGGTGAGGATCGCCTGGAGCCCACGCCTTGCAATGGCCTGAGCAAGCCCTCCCAGCTGTTGGCCGACAAGCACACCGTGATTGTCGGCGAACAGTGCCGCTTGCTTGCGGTGGGGGAGGTGGTGTGGCAGCTGGAGCCCGATGTGCTGGGCCTGCAGCTCCGCTGCCTCGATGCCAGCAACGGCCTCGGCATCAACCCGATAGCCAAGAGCATCCGCTGCTATGCCTCACCCACCCGGTGGACGGCTCGGAGCGCCGTCACCGGGACCGGGGCATGATGACCTGTCAAGAGAGTGTCAAAGAAGAGCGCCGAAGCCACCAACCCCAGGAGCTAGCCAGTAGCCCACAACCTCCGCGATGACGCCATCAACCACGCCCACCCGATCGCCAGCACCACAGAGAGCACAAATGCTCTGCCGCGGGTTGGAGCCAGGGTCTGCGCAGAGGCTGAAGAGCCTCTGAGGGCGCACCATCACCCCCAATTGATCGTCGTCCTATGACGCTTGTCGGTGCCGCCGCCATAACGAAGCGCTAGCACATGGTCAGTTGGCACCGGCTGAACTCCGGCAGAATCCATGGGCTCCCAATCTTCTCAGCGTCTACACCTGGTGTTCTCAGCAGAACATCAATTTCCCAACACTGTGCCGCCATCTCAGTCAGGATGCCAGGAGGAGATGGGCACCAGCAGCAGCCCATCCAACAAGGTAGTGCGGGTGCCATTTGGGCAGCGTCGCGCCAAGCGTCTTCGCTTCTCCGGCCACCAAGAGGCTCCAATCCAAGCCCCCAGGCCAATGTTCTGGACGCCGGATTTTCCGCCCGATGCGGCCTGATCGAAGCCACACCTACCTCTATTCCTCCATCGGCCCATCCCTGGGGAGGAACGGAGAATCGGCGCCCCTTCATCCTGCTGCAGGGCAAGGCCAGTTTCCAGAGCTGGGACGCCGCCATTGGAGAGCAGAGGGCTGAGCTGCATGGACATCAGACTCCTTGACGGCGCCAAGGAGGATCTCCGCAACGGCTGGTTCTCCTACGAACGCCAGGCCCAGGGCCCACAATCGACATCTACGCAATTCTCGATTGCCACCGCGATCCCAGTTGGATCCGCTCGGTGTCGCAACCCAGGCCACGCTGGAATGCACCGCTGCACCCACCGGGATTTCAGAGCCAACGGCCGAGGAAACAGAATCCACACCAGAGGAATGGAGGGGTGATGCACGAGCCGCCGAACCCCTCAGCTCCAGGCATGATGAAGCTTGTTCCTTAGCTGGCTGCCTTCTAATGCCCACTGGTTCGTCCGCCCCTGTCCTCCCTGGATTCAAGCTCGCCGCGGCGGCCCTCCTGGGCTCCTTGGTTGGCGTTGCCTTCGATCCGATAACCCCTCAGGCAGCGAAGGCAAACATGGTCCAGCAGATCATCATCGGAAAGTGCTCCAAAGCGATGCAGGCTGAATTTAATACTGCGAGCAAGACTCCGCCTGCCGGCATGGTGGACTTTACCTGTGGCTGCGTCGCTGACGGAATGCTCAAGCGCGGCCAGAGTCTTGATCAGTCAAAGACTACCTGCGTCCAGATGGCGAATCAGAAGTACGGAACGATCTAAGGGTTGGCAGGAAAGCCAATTCAAATGTGCGAATTTGAGCTGCAAGCGATCCTCCGAATTCGCAGGCTCGCTCTAAGGCGATGCGAGTTTCGCTGATGCTCCACAGGGTTGCCGAACTCTTACTGAAACCAAGGATGTAGCGCTCACTGCCACCGCGGAATCCGCACCTATCGCTTGATGGCACTAATCCTGCAGACAGGAGTGAATCCGCGTGGCCGCCAGGGAAGCATATCTATGGCACGGGGCGGCGAGAGAAGCCAGCGAGCACATTTAATGTCTGGCTAGGATAAAAATGCACATTAATCCACGAGATTCGATTGTATCCTGAGGGCGTGCGTTGAAGCGAGCAGAAGCCTGCGTGCTGCACTCGGGGGCGGTGGCGCTGGTCTAGCGGTGCCTGAGGTATTGCTTCTGCCTGACGCGTCTGCCAGGCAGAAGCATCAGGCAGTCTAAAGGCTTTCCTCCGTGGCGCGTTGGCAATCAAAGTGCAGCGACTGCTTCCAGCGCCGGGCCTGGGGTGAATCCATCGGGTTGTATTCCGAAGGCTGCTGAATGGCAAAATCGTCGCCTTGGCAGGCTTCGTTATCACTGGCAAGCTGGTTGGACATGGCCATGGTTTAATAATGGATAGATTTAAGTGAGCCAATCGGCTCAAAGGCACGCAGTGATCTACCAACGCAAAGTCTGATTTAGCTGGTATGGGCCTACACCAAGACGATGGTTAGAAGCTCATGAAAACTTACTGAGTTGCCACTGCCAGCAAAGGCCTGCTGGCTACTTGGCTTTCTCCTGTTGGTCCAATCGCTGCTTTAGTGATTCCAGCTCGTTGCGCAGGTCTTCATTGGCCTTGTTATGGCCTGGCTGTTCCGCGTAGGTGCTGAGGCTCCTGAACATCAGCCCACCGCCTGCCGCGATCATCGTGACGTACACACCCAGCTGCCAGAGCGTTGCCGGGATGAAGGTGATGCGGATGCTGTTGAGCACCCCAACGAACAACGCCGCCATCGAACCCCACACGAGCAGGTTGGCCAGGCGTTGGAGGGTTCCGGCGAACATCAAGCAGACGCCAATCCCCAGCGGGATCATCAGCAGCCCCATCCCAGGTGTGCCCCACGGCATGGCGAAGCCCGCTCCCCCGCCGAAGCCACCACCCATGCCCCCGAAACGGCCTCGGTAGCCGCCCATGACCATGGCCGAGCGGACCATGACCTGGTTGGAGAACAGGAACACCCCTCCAGCGAAGAGCGACCCGCCAACCACGAATGTGAAGAAATCAGCCTTCGCGTTGGTGCGGGCCATGGCTGAAGATCTGCTTCCTTAATTATGCGGCGCTTTGCCAACCGACCCAGCGGGGACAGCCTCGCTCTCGCAATTATCATGCTCAGTCGGACTTGGCGGTGTGCGTCGCTCCGTTGCCTACCCCGCCAGGATCGACTGCACCGCGCCCAAGGAGAGCCCGAGCTTGCAGGCCTGCTCCCAAACCGGCGGGATAGATGATCAGGGTGCTGATGCGCTGCTGTTTCAGGAGCCGTCGGGCAGCGGCATCGTGCTCCTGAGCCGCAGGCGCTTACCGGAGGGGGCGACCTCAATCTCCACTGCGCAGCCCAGGTTCCTGAGGGCATGGCAAACCGTGCCTAGCCCAGGGCACTGCCCAGCCGATAACCATCTTCAAGATTCGAGTTGCCGCAGGCTTTTTCAGCGATGGGGGCAGGGGGACTTGAACCCCCACAACGTTGCCGTCTGCGGATTTTAAGTCCGCTGCGTCTACCAATTCCGCCATGCCCCCTGGCTTGAGCATCCTAGATTTGCTTCGTGCTTCGACTTACCCCCGTGCCCGGCTTCCTGCAGCAACTCCTCGGTTCGCTCAGCAGCGAAACCCTGCTCGTGCTGGGCGCGTACGCGGTCCTGGCGGGCGGCTATCTGGTGGTGATGCCGCTGCTGCTCTACGCCTGGATGCACAGGCGCTGGATGGTGATGGGCAAGATCGAGCGCACGGCCATCTACGGGATGGTGTTCCTCTTCTTCCCAGGCCTGATCCTGTTTGCCCCCTTCATCAATCTGCGCATGGCAGGCCAGGGCGAGGCCTAACACCGTGACCCGCGCCCAGGCGATCCTGATCGGGCTGTTGATCTTCGGCCTCGGGGCCGGCGGCTATGGCCTGTTCCAGGCCAGCGGCCTTGAGGGCTTCTCGGCCGGCATCGCCGCCTCGGCGGTGTTGGTGCTGATTGTGCTGGGCTGGACAGCCTCCTACCTGTTTCGGGTGGTGAGCGGCAACATGACCTACATGCAACAGCGCCGCACCTACCGCACGGCCTACGACGAGCAGACCAGCGCTGAACTGGAGCGCAAGTTCGCAGCCCTCAGCCCCGAGGAGCAGGAACGGCTGCTGCGGGAGGTGGGCCAGTGGCCCGAGGAGCCGACCCCATAGGCTCGTCGCTCCTGAACCAGCAGCGGCCCGATGAGCGCCACCGTGTCGGTTAGTGCCACCCCGATCCAGCAGCGCTTCGCCCAGCTGCGCGAGCGGGGCCGCTGCGCCCTGATGCCCTTTCTGATCGCCGGCGATCCGAGCCTGGCCGACAGCCGCGCCACCTTGCTGAGCCTGCAGAACGCCGGCGCCGACCTGATCGAACTGGGCATTCCCTACAGCGATCCGCTCGCCGATGGCCCGGTGATCCAGGCAGCCGCCGGCCGCGCCCTGGCGGCGGGCACCACCCCGGCTCGGGTGCTGGAGATGCTCGCTTCCCTCAAGGGCGAACTCAGCACCCCGGTGGTGCTGTTCACCTACAGCAACCCCCTGCTCAACCGCGGCATGGAGAACTTCTGCCGTGACGCTGCCGGTGCCGGCGCCGCCGGACTGGTGGTGCCGGATCTGCCCTTGGAGGAGGCCGAAGTGCTTTCCCCGATCGCTGCGGCCGCCGGCTTGGATCTGGTGCTGCTGGTGGCGCCCACCACGCCGCCGGAGCGCATGGCCCGCATCCACACCGCCAGCCGCGGCTTCACCTACCTGGTGAGTGTCACCGGCGTTACCGGTGTGCGCAGCAACCTCGAAGCCCGCGTTGAACCGCTGGTGCAACAGCTCAAGGGGCTGGGGTCCACGCCGGTGGCCGTGGGCTTCGGCATCGCCGGCCCCGAGCAGGCCCGCCAGGTGCGCGCCTGGGGAGCCGATGGGGCGATCGTGGGCAGCGCCCTGGTGCGGGTGATGGCCGAAGCGGCCGCCAGTGGCCAGCCGGTGGCCGCAGCCGCCGGGCGCTTCTGCGCCACGCTGCGCGCCGGCCTCGACGGCTAGCGCCCCCGCTGCGCAGGCATCTGGCTGCCCAGGGGGGCCAGCGCTGGGTTCGCCAGGCGTGCTGATGCAACGACGCCACCGCTGCGCCAAGCGGGACCACAACTTCCAAGCCCGGCGGCCAGGGCGAGCATCAGCAGGCCGACCGGGGCCGGCCAGGGCCTGCAACGGACAAAGCGACGGACAAACCGAAGGGAAAGGCCCATGGCAGTTGAGCAGCTGGCTCCATGATGAGGCCACCCGCCCGCATGCAACGGGATCAGAGGTTGTATTGCTGGGCGGCCTGGTTCTTGCAGGTGGTCTTGGCGACCTCGATCGATTTACGCAGCTTCATCTGCTGCACAACGCAGTCGCAGGTGGAGGAGGCCATCCCCTCGGGAGCCGGTTTGCCGGAGGCTTGCACCTCGTTGTTCACGGCCTTGAGGCAGGCCCCCCGGATCATCTGGTCCATCATGTTGTCGCCGGCCCAAGCAGCTCCGGTTGTGCTGAGCAGCAGGCCGCCGAACACGCTGCCCAGTGCGGTTCCAAGCATCATTCGAAGAGTGGGTCGCATCAGAGGCAGCAGCACGGGCAGCAGCACAAAACAATCACCGAATTTCTAACGCCCTGGCTGGCCGCGTAGGGTCGCCGGCGTACCACTTCGCCGCCGGCACCATGGCCCGTTTCGTGCTCTGGGGCATCTACTGCGCCGATGCCCTCGAGAAGCGCACCCCGTTCCGCGAGGAGCACCTGGCAGGCCTGGGGCTTCTCAAGGAGGCCGGCAGCCTGATCACCCTCGGCCCCACCGCCGACACCACGCGGGTGTTCGGCATCTACGAAGCCGGGAGCAAGGAGGAGGCCGAGGCCCTGGTCAAGGGCGATGTGTATTGGCGGGAGGGCATCTGGACCGAGGTGGAGGTGCATCCCTGGATCCAGGCCTTCTGAGCCCCAGCTCCGATGGCAGTAGTGCGATCAGGCCCGCGGCCAGTCGTCGAGAGCCTGCTGCCACACCCAGGCCCCCACCGCCTCGGCGCCCCCTTCAGCCAGCACGGCGGCATAGCCGCCCATCTGGCCAACCCCGCCGGCAGCAATGGCGGCGATCGCTGCCGGGCCATCGATCCCCTGACGCTGCAGGGCGGCCAGCTTGAGCGTTTTGCCACGCCGGATGATGTTGCCACCGTTCACGTGGCAGGCGGCGCAATGGTTGGCGAACAGCTGCGCCCCCCGTTCCTGCACACCGTCCTGCGGCTGCGCCCAGGCCGGCGGCAGCCCCCAGCCCGCTGGGCCGACCCCGAGAACCAGCGCCAGCAGTAGCAGCAAACGGATCAGCGCAACCATGGCCAAGGGGCGAGGGATTCCAGTGTGGGGCGGCGGGCGCTAGATAGGAGCTCCTGGCCAGACCAGCCCTCTCTGGCCCGCCCCGCCCTGAACGCCGCCGCTTCAATGCCGTTGTTTCTGCACAGCGCCGACTGGCAGATCGGCAAGCCCTATGCCCGCATCGCCGACCCCGACAAACGGGCGCGTCTGCGCCAGGCGCGGCTGGAGGCGATCGAACGCATCGGCGACCAGGCCCGCCGCTGTGATGCCGCCTTTCTGGTGGTGGCCGGCGACCTGTTCGACTCCCCCACCCCGGCCAGCAGCGATGTGAGTGCCGTGTGTTCGGCCATCGGCCAGCTGGAGATCCCCGTGCTGGTGATCCCCGGCAACCACGACCATGGCGCCCCAGGAAGCGTTTGGCACACACCGTTCTTTGCCAAGGAATGCCAGCGGCGCGCCGCCAACCTCAGCGTGCTGCTGGAGCGCCGTCCCCTGGAGCTGGCCGAGGCCGTGATCCTGCCCTGCCCGCTGCTGCGCCGCAGCGACAGCAGCGATCCCAGCGGCTGGCTGCAGCAGCTCAACTGGTTGGAGCTGCCGCCCCAGAAAGCCCGCATCGTGCTGGCCCATGGCTCGATCCAGGGCTTCGGCACTGCCGAACTCGATGCCGACGACGACAACCCAGCGGCGGCCAATAACCGCCTCGACCTGCAGGCCCCCTGGCTGGCCGAGGTGGATTACGTCGCCCTGGGCGACTGGCATGGCCTCAAGGTGGTGCACGAGAAGGCCTGGTATGCCGGCACGCCCGAGCCGGATCGCTTCGCCCGCAGCAGCGAGTACCGGGCCGGCCAGGTGCTGAAGGTGCAGGCCGAACGGGGCAAGCTGCCCGAGGTGGAGGTGTGCGACACCGGCGCCATCGGCTGGCGGGAGCTTCGCTTCCACTGCCGCGACGATGGCGACCTGGAGCGGCTGGAGCAGCAGCTCGACGGGCTGCTGGGCAGCCGGGTGGGCCAGGACCTGTTGCTGCTGGAGCTCAGTGGCAACCTCAGCCTGGCCGGCCAGCAGCAGCTCGAAGCCCTGCTGGAGCGCCTAGAGGCCCAGCTGCTGCGCCTGAAGCGGCGCGGCCACTGCCGCCTCAGCCCAGGGGCCGAGGAGCTGGCCGCCCTGGCCCAGCGGCCCGGCGATCCCTTGATTGCCCGCGTGGCCGAGGAGTTGCGCCAACGGCTGCACACGACCAGCAGCGACCACGATCCGGAGGTGATCGAGCGGGCCCTGCGGGCCCTGCACCGCAGCGTCAACGAGCTCGGCTCCTGCTGAGATGCGCTTGCTCTCCTGCTGCCTGCGCAATCTGCGGCTCCACCGCGAGCTGAGCCTGCGCTTCGATCCGCAGCTCACCCTGATCGGCGGCCCCAACGAAGCCGGCAAGAGCACCCTGGTGGAAGCCCTGCATAAGGGGCTCTTCCTCAAGGCCAATGCCACCGGCCCCGGCGCCGAGGAGCTCCGCTCCCGCCTGCACACCGGCCTGCCGGAGGTGGAAATCGGCTTCGAGGCCAGCGGCCGCAGCTGGCTGCTGCGCAAACGCTTCTCCGGCGGTAGCGGCACCTGCCAGCTCAGTGAGGCCGGCGGCGCCAGCCTGCGCGGGGCCGAGGCCGAGGAGCGGCTGGCCCAGCTGCTCGGCGTGGAGGGTCCGATCGATGGGCGTCGCATCGGCCAGCTGCCGGAGCGCTGGGCCCACCTCTGGGTGCGCCAGGGCGAGGCCGGCCGCAATCCCCTCGATGGCCGTGGCGAGCGCTACGACCTGCAGCGCCTGGTGCAGCAGCTGCAGCAGCGCAGCAGCGCCACTGCCCTGCTCTCCAGCCTCGACCAGCAGGTGAACGGCCGCATCAGCAGCGAGCTGGCCGGCCTGTTCACCGCCACCGGCCGGGTGAAAGCGGGCTCCCCCCTGGCCCAGGCCCAGGACCGCTGCCGCCTGGCGGCCGAAGCACTGGCCGCCGCCGAGCAGCGCTTCGGCGAGCTGGAGAACGCCATGGAGCAGTGGCACCAGCTGGGCGAGCGGCTGCAGAAGCTGGAGCAGCAGGAGCGGCCAGCACTGCAGGCCGAGCTGCGGCGGCGCTCCGAGGCCAGCGCCGAACGCCTGAAGCTCGAAGCCGAGCAGCGGCTGCGACAGGCCGAGCTCGAGCCCCTGCTGCAACAGGTGCAGAGCCTGCGCCAGCAGCACGCCCAACTGCAGGCGCTGCTGGCGCAGCAGGCGGCCCAGCTGCAGGAGCAAGTAACGCTGCAACAGCACCGCAACAGCAGCCTTGAGCAGCAACAGCAGCTGCAGGAGCGGATCAAGCAAGGCCAGGAGCAGCTGGAGCTGCTGCAGCGCCAACGGCTCAACCTGCAGCAGCGCCAGGAGCTGGCCCAGCTGCTGCTCGATCAACAGCAACTCGAGCGGGAAGCCGGCCAGCTCACGGAGCACCAGCAGCAATTCAGCCGCCTGCAGGCGGAGGCCGCCAACGTGAAGGCCTCCCTGGCCAGATTGGCGCCGATCGGAGCGGAGCAGGTGCGCCAGCTGCGCAGCGCCGAGCAGCGCCTGGAGCGCGCCGAAGCGCGCCAGCAGGCCCTGGCAACCCGCCTCAGCCTGCTGGCCAGCGACCAGGTGGTGCGCCTGGCTGGCGAACCCCTTGCCCCAGGCGACGAGCGGCTGCTGCTGGAGGCGGTGGAGCTGGAGGTGGGCAGTGGCGTGCGGCTGCAGCTCAGCCCCGGTGGTGGCGCAGCCAGTGGCGCAGCCGGGGCTGAGCAAGATCAGGCCAGCGCCGAGCTGGAGCGGCTGCGCGCCAGCCTCCAGGTGGCGGGCAGCGAAGCCGCCGAAGCGATCGAGCGGCAGCGCCGCGATGGCGAAAACGCCCTGGCCAACCTGCGCCAGGCCGCCGCCGCCATCCCCTGGAGCCGCCTGGAGCAGGAGCTGGCGGCGATCGAACCCCGCCGCCAGCAGCTCTCAGCGGCACTGCTGGCTCTGCAGCCACTTCAACAGGAGCTGCAGGCCGAAGCTCCCCTGCCGCTGGAGCGCAGCGGCCTGGAGCAGTGGCTGCAGCAGTTGCGCGCCAGCGGCCAGAGCCAGCAGCAGGCCATTGGCCAAGCGGAGCTGGCGCTGCAGAAGCAGCGGCGGCAGCTGGAGCAGCTGGTGGAGCAGGGGAACCAGGAGCAGCGGCGGCTGGAGCAGCTGGCCGGCTCCCTGCAGACCCTGAGCGAGCGGCGCCAGCTGCTGGAAGACAGCCACGGCAGCGCCAACCAGCAGGCGGCCCGGCTGGCCGAGCAGGAGCGACTGCTGGCCGCAGCCGAGGCCGTGGCCGTTGCCAGCGGCGAACGGCTCAAGGCCCTGGCCGGCACCGGCGAGGGCGGTACGGGGCCACTGCTCGAGCAGCAGCTGGCGCAGCTGGAGGCCGAACGGGAGGGGCTGTTCGTCCGCCGCGGCCAGCTGGAGCAGCTCTGCGCCAGCCTCGGCGCCGCCGACCCCAGTGCCGAACTGGAACGCTGCCGCGCCGCCCTGGAGGCGGCAGCAGCAGAAAGGCTGGAGCTGGAGCGGGATGCGGCCGGCTGGAAACTGCTGCAGGAGCTTTTCGATCAGATGCAGCGCCAGCTGGCCGATCGCTACAGCGTGCCCCTGAACCGGGCGATCGCTTCCTACCTGGAGGTGCTGGCCGGCAACAACCAGGGCAGCCAGCTGGCCTTCGATCCCGGCAAGGGCTTCGGGAACCTGCAGCTGAACCAGGGCGGCCAGGCCTACCGCTTCGAGGAACTCAGCGGCGGTATGCGCGAGCAACTGGCCGCCGCCCTGCGGCTGGCCATGGCGGAGGTGCTTCAACCGGCCTACGACGGCGTTCTGCCGCTGATCTTTGATGACGCCTTCACCAATACCGACCCCGAACGCCTGCAGGGGCTGCAGGCGATGTTGCGGCGCGGCGCTGGGCAGGGCAGCCAGATCATCGTGCTGTCATGCCAGCCCCAGGCCTACCTGAAACTCACGGCGAACCTGGGCAGCCTCGTGGAGCTGCCCGGGCCAACGGCGATCAGAGCCTGATCAATCCTCATCCTCTTCGCTGCTGCCGGCGGGGAGCAGGCGGATCTGCTTGCGGCCCAACTTGATCTCGAATTCATCACCCGGCTCCAGATCGAGCAGGGCGGTGTAAGCCTTGCCGATCAGCAGATTGCCGTTTCCCTGCACCGTGGCCACATAGCTGAGCTTGCGGCCGCCTTTGCCAACCTTGGAGCCGGCGCCAAGATCCACGCCCTTGGCCTCCAGCAGGGCCTCATAGAAGGCGGTGAAATTGAGGCGCTCGCCGCCATCCTTCTTGGTGGACACGTAGCCCGAGGCCCGCACGATCTCAGACTTACCCACATCACCGAGTTCCTTGACCTTGGCCAGCAGTTCTGTTCCGGTGAGCATGGATGCGCTGCGAATGGTTGTTGATAGCAAGCCGAAGATACAACAAAGGCTCCCTACCTGTCAGCAATCGCTAGCTCGGCAAGCAGCAATTAGGGTTAGCCGATGGCCCTGATTCGCCCCCTTGAAGCCTCCGATCTGGCAGCTGTGATCGAGGCCTATCACGATGCCGTCTGCAGCCAGGCGCCGGCGCTCTACAGCGCTGGCCAGGTGCGGGCCTGGGCCGGCCACGCCGCAGCCAACCGCGATCTGGAGGCCTCACTGCTGCGGGGAAAGGGTCTGGTGAGTTGCGGGAACGCCGATTCAGCCAGCAGCATCGAAGCCTTTGCCCTGCTCGATCCGCTTGATCGACTGGCGCTGCTTTACTGCCGCGGCCGCTCCAGCCGCCAGGGTCGGGCCACGGCGCTGCTCCATGGCCTCGAGGCCCAGGCCGCCCGCTCGGGTGTCAGACAGCTGCGCACCGAGGCCAGCCAGCTTTCACTGCCGCTGCTGCTGCGCCACGGCTGGAGAATCGAAGCCCCCGAAGATGTGCTTTTCGCGGGCGAATGGTTTCACCGCTGGCGCATGGTGAAATCGTTGCCAGTGTTCCCCTGAATTGGGCAGGCCCATGGCGGAAGCGCAATTGCAGCAATTCCTCGCCAAGGTGAACCAGCTCAATGCCTTCGTGGCCCTTAGCGAAGAACGCCCGGAGCTGCGCTCCGCCCTGCGCGATTGCAGCAACCACCATCAGGTGGTGGCGCTGGCCCGCAGCTGGGGCTTTGAAATCGGCAGACGCTGGGGGGAACCGCCTGCCCCCGCTGCCGACAGCCCCTGCGCTGGCAGCCCAGCTGGCGGTGATCGCAACCTGCTGGCAGGGCCCGTACCCGCCGCCTCAGAAGAACAGGTGCAGGTTCTGCTTGAGGCCCCAGGTCTGCGGCTGGAGCGGATCCACTCCTGCCTGGCCAGCACGGCGCCAGAGCAGTGGTACAACCAGCAGCAGCACGAATGGGTGGTGCTGCTCAGCGGCAGCGCCAGGTTGCAGTTCGCCGATGAGCCAAGCCCCCGGGATCTTGCGGTGGGCGACAGCCTGCTGATCACGGCCGGGCGGCGTCATCGGGTGGTGGCCACCGATCCAGCCCCCGGAACCGTCTGGCTGGCCCTCTTCTGGGGGGATCTCGATGATCGTGGGCCTGCCGCACCAGCCAATAGGCCAGAGCCAGGCCCACCACCGCCGCCGCCAGCCCGATGAGATCGGCCGGATCCTTCTCCATGCCTGGAGGCAGCACAATCACCTTCCGTGCCAGGGCTGTCAGCCCGGTAACCAGCACCAGCTCGATCTGCACCACATGCTCGCGCAGGTAGGCGGTGAGGTTCTGGAGCACCTCCAGGGCGATCAGGATCATCAGCAGCCGATCCAACATCAACACCAGATCAATCCGGAACCAATCAGAAGCCGGATCGATCAGGGCGTTGACCAGCCAGATCGTGAGCTGGAAGGTGGCCGCCAGGATCACCAGCGCCAGCAGCACGGTGAGCAGCTTCGCCAGCAGGCGCTCAAAGCCGTGGATGGTTTTCAGAAAAGCGCGGTCTGAAAGAAGGCGCTGCAGGGAGTTGAACAGACCCGCCATCAGTTCTCGAAGGGGTCGTACTGGGGCTTGGCCGGCGTATCGCTGGGCGGATTCTCGATCTGGGTGTCGCAGGTGATCGAACCATCCGGGGCCGTGACGCAGTTCGAAGGCTTGATCTTGGTTTCAGGCCCCACGTTGCTGCCGGGACCAAGCAGAAAACGCTGACTCTGGGCCCGCAGCGGGGTTCCCAGCAGGCTGGCCGTTGCGAACAGCAGCGCCAGGCTGCTCAGCTGGATTTTGGTGTCCCTCATCGTGCAGGCGGCAATTGCCCCACTCTGCCGCCCAGGGCATACCCCATGGCGAGCGCCTTCACGATTCCGGAGCCTGTTCCTGGCGGATCTCCTGCAGCAAGAGATCAAGCTGGCCGAGGGACGCATCGAGAGAGCGCCGACTCTGGCCCTTGGCATGGTCTTCACCCTGCCAGATGGCTTCGATGCCACAGAGCCGCTCCACCAACCCCACCAGGCCGGAGCGGCTGTGGATGCGGTTGAGCTCTTCGATCAGCACAGGCATGCGGATCGAGCTGGCCTGCAGGGCCCTGCGCAGATCGGCCTGGGTGCGGCCGGTGTGCCGCAGCCAATCCTTCAGGAAACCCTGCAGATCCTCCAGCTGTTCAGCCGTGAGGGTGGAGCTGGCCATTCAACGCCCGAGGGGGAACCATCGATCCAGTTTGCGCTGGGCCCGTTGGCGAATCGCGTCGGTGCGGTGACGGGTGCAGAGCCCGAGCAGGGCCGTGATTGCCACCAGGTCGTCGCTGAAGCCGGCGGCGGGGATGAAATCGGGGATCAGATCCACCGGCACCACCAGGTAGGTGAGGGCCGCCAATACCGTCATGCGCACCTGGGCAGGGGTGGCGTTGTCGAGCAGGAGCTCGAGGCATTCCAGGGCAGGGCGGGCGATGGTGCGACCGGCACGACGCAGCAACCGCTGCAGCACCCCCTCATCGATGACTGTGCTTTCAAGCACTTCGGCTTCAACAGAGCCGCTGGAGGCGCCGGGGTAGGCGTTGGATTGGGTCATGGCAACCCCGAAAGTCCGTGGGACTTCACCATTCTGCGGAAAGGGGGCGCCTATGGGGAACGGCCGGTTTACTGCACAGGCGGTACGGTTTTATCACCAGTGAATCAAATAGTGGGCGGCATGGTGAGCAGGGCCAGCACGGTGGCCATCGCCACCAGGCCGCTCTGAATGCTTGCTTTGCGCAGCTTGCGCAGCGACCTCTGCACCACCTGACGGCAGTACTCGCGGCTGCAGCCAAGCTGGCGCGCCACCTCGGCGAGCGTGCGCCATTCGTTGCCACCATCGAGCCCGAAGCGCAGCATCACCACAGTGCGCTCCTTGGGGGTGAGGTTGGAGCGATCCAGCAGGGCCCACACCGAGGCGGAACGCTCGGCCATCTCCACCCGCTCCATCGGCGCCGGCTCATCGCTGGGCAGCACATCCACAAGTTCGGAGGGATCCGACTTGGACTTCACCACCCCCTGCAGGCTGACCGTGACGCTGCGCAGCTCACAGCCGAGCAGCTCTTCGACGTCTTCAAGGGGCAGATCAAGCATGGCGGCCAGGTCGCTGGCCGAGGGCTGCAGGCCATGGGCCTGCAGGTAGCGGGCCTTGGCAGCGCGAAGCTTGGTGAGCTTCTCGTTCACATTCACCGGAATGCGAATCGTGCGGCTCTGGCTGGAAAGGGCCCGGTTCAAACCCTGGCGGATCCACCAGTAGGCGTAGGTGCTGAAACGGTGACCGCGGGTGGGGTCGTACTTCTCCACCGCCCGCGTCAGCCCGATGGTGCCTTCCTGAATCAGATCCAGCAGGTCGAGCCCCTTGCCCTGGTAGCGCTTGGCCAGATTCACCACCAACCTCAGGTTGGCCGTGATCATCTGATCCTTGGCTCGCTCCCCGATGCGAATCGTGCGTCTCTCAAGATCGCTGAAGCTGAAGGCTTCGTCTGCCGCCAGGGCCTGGGCACGGCGCTCCTGCAGAGCCAGCATGGCCTGCACCTTGCGCCCCAGGGTGAGCTCCTGCTCAGGCGTAAGCAGCTGATGACGGCCGATCTCGCCTAAATAAGAACTCAGAGAACTGGTCATAGAACGAGTGGCTATGGATTGAACCTAAGGACCCTGGGGCGTGTCAAAGAAATCACCCGGTTTTCTTAAGGTTTCAGCCTATTCATTTGTAAGTCAATCACTTTTGCTGGGTCCAGCGGGTCGCGGCCTGTGATTTCAATTCGCCGCAAGGATCGAGTCGCTACGGTTTTGCTTGCCCATGCCGCTGGCCATGTTCGGTATCGCCGCCTTTCCCGCCGACCTGATCGCCGACGGGGTGATCACCCGGGCCGGTGTGGCCTATGTGCACTACCTCAGCTTCATGGTGTGCTTCGGCGCCCTGGTGCTGGAGCGGCGCCTGATCCGCCCCGATCCAGGCAAGGCCGATGCCACCTTGATGGTGATCACCGATGTGGTGTACGGCATCGCTGCCCTCGCCGTGCTCGGCAGCGGCATCCTGCGGGTGCTCTACTTCGGCCAGGGCAGTGAGTTCTACACCGAAAACCCAGTTTTTTGGTGGAAGGTGGGTGTGTATCTGGCAGTGGGCGGCCTTTCGCTCTACCCCACGATCACCTACATCCTCTGGGCCATTCCCCTGCGCAAGGGTGAACTTCCCAAGGTGAGCGAGTCGCTGGCCCAGCGCCTTCGCTGGATTCTGAACATCGAACTGGTGGGCTTCGCCGCCATCCCCCTGCTGGCCACCTTGATGGCGCGTGGGGTGGGGCTGCCGGGGTGATGGCGCATCCACCCCCGCTGCCAGCGGCCGCTTGCCCCGCCGCGGCGGGACTGCTGCTGCTGCTGCTGCTGCTGCTGCTGAGCCCGCTGGCTGCAGCCGGAAGGGCAGCCACGGATCCCGCAGCCACGGATTCCGCAGCCCCAGATCCCTGCCCACCGCTGCTGGCCAGCCGGCCCCTACCCGCAGCCCCAGCGGCAGCGCCAGCCCCGCAGCCGGCCGCTCCCGAGCAGCCGATCGAGCCAGCAGCCGGCGACTATCGCCATCGCCTGAATCCCTCGCCTCACGGCTGGGTGCACCGCAGCCACTGGTGCATCTGGCTGCAGCCGGCTGCAGGCGAGGGGGCGTCGGCCCCCTGGGACGAACGCTGGCACCAAGCGGTGCGTGCCGCCCTGGCCCAGTGGCAGGAGCTGCTGCCGATCACCCTGGTGACGGCACCCGAGCGGGCCCAGGTGCACCTGTATCGGCGCCGCCCGCCCCTGCGCAGCACCGCCGGCGGCATGCGGGCCAGCCACGGCCGCGCTGAACTGAGCCTGAGGCAGGTGCAGCGCCCGCGGGAAGAAAAGCTGCACTGGCAGCCGGAGCCGCTGGTGGAGGTGATGATCAGCCCCGGACAGCATCAGCGGGCGATTCAGGCCACCGCCCTGCACGAACTCGGCCATGCCTTCGGCCTCTGGGGCCACAGCGACCAGGCCGGCGATGCCATGGCCGCGGTTCCAGGTGCCATGCCGGTGCTCACCCTGAGCCCGCGCGACCGGGCCACCCTCCGCTGGCTCCGAGACCAACCCTCGCTGTTCAAACTGGAAGCGGCATCCCCATGAGCCGCCGCTCCCCCCGCTCGCTGAGCGACCCGTTCCTGAAGCGGCCGGTGCTCACCTTCGCCCTAACCGCCCTGATCCTGCTGGCCGGGCTGGTGAGCCTGCCGGCCCTGCAGGTGGAAAACCTGCCGCCGATCGCCCCGGCGCGCGTCACGGTGCGGGCCTCCTATCCAGGCGCCGGCGCCGAGGTGATGGAGCAGGGTGTCACGACCCTGCTGGAAAAGCAGCTCAACGGCCTCGAGCGTCTCGACACGATCCGCTCCGCCAGCTCCGCCAACGGCAGCACCGTGACGCTCACCTTCAGGGGCGGCGATCCGGAGCTCAACCAGATCAACACCCAGAACGAAGCCAGCGTGGCCAGCCGCCAGCTGCCGGCGGTGGTGAACCGCTTCGGAGTCACGGTGCGGCGCAGTTCCGACGACCTGCTGATGGTGCTCAGTTTCAGCGCCAGCAACCCCAACTACGCCCCCACCTTTCTGAGCGGCTGGGTGAACCAGGTGGTGCGCGACGAGCTGCAGCGGCTGCAGGGGGTGGGCAGCGTCAGCCTTTTCGGCGGCAACCCTCTCGCCTACAGGCTCTGGCTCAATCCAGGGGCCCTGCAGGAGCGCAACCTCACCCTGGCCGATGTGCGGCTGGCCCTGGAGCGCCAGAACGTGCTGGCGGCCCTCGGCCAGGTCGGTGAGGCCCCAGCACCGGCCGACCAGCCCACCACCCTGCCGTTGCAGATGGAAGGGCGGCTGCGCAGCCCCGCCGAACTGGAGCAGCTGGTGGTCGCGCAACGGCCCAACGGCGGTCCGATCCTGTTGCGGGAGGTGGGTCGGGTGGAGCTGGGTTCGGAGGCCTACGACACAATCGCCACCGATCTGCGCGGCCGCAGCGCGGTGGCCGTGGGCATCTTCCAGCGCGACGGCAGCAATGCCCTGGACGTGCACCGCCAGGTGGAGGCGGCCCTGGAGCGGCTCGCGCCCCGCTTTCCCCCCGGCATCGAGCTGCAGGTGATCGTCAATGAGGCCGACACCGTGCGCGAGAGCATCGACAACGCCAGCAGCAGCCTGCGCGACGCGGTACTGCTGGTGTTCGTGGTGCTGTTGCTGGGGCTCGGCAACAGCCGCCTGGCCTTGCTCAGCGCCGTGGCCGTGCCGGTGGCGCTGGTGGGCTCCCTGGCGGTGCTGCAGCTGAGCGGCACCTCGATCAACAGCCTCAGCCTCTTCGGCATGGTGCTGGCCTCGGGCCTGGTGGTCGACGACGCCATCGTGGTGAGTGAGGACATCGGCCGGCGCCTCGAGCGGGGCCAGCCGCCACTGCTGGCGGCCCGCTCCGCCATGGCGGAGCTGGGTGGTGCCGTGGTGGCCACCTCCCTGGTGCTGCTGGTGGTGTTTCTGCCGGTGCTGGGCATGGGCGGCAGCCTCGGCCGCCTCTATGCCCCGATCGCGATCGCCATCGCCGCTGCGATCGCGCTATCCACCGTCAACGCGCTCAGCTTCCTGCCGGTGGCCGCCAGCCGCTGGCTGCAGGCGGGCGGCGGCGAACCCGCCTGGCTTGGCCGCTGGCTCGAACGTCCCCGCGGTTGGCTGGAGCAGCTGGAAGGGCCCTACGGCCGCTGGTTGCCCGCCGTGCTGGCCCGCCGGCGACTGGTGCTGCTGGCCCTGCTGGCGGGCCTTGTGCTCAGCGGCGCCGCCCTGGCCCTGCGGCCCACCACCTTCATCCCCCAGGAGGACACCGGCCAGCTGCGGGCCGTGGTGATCCTCAGCGATGGAGCCTCCCTGCAGCGCACCCAGGCCGTGATGGAGCAGGTGCGAGCCGTGCTCGCCGCCGAGCCCCTGGTGGCCAGCGCCAACCTTTACGCCGGCCGCTCCTTCGGCGACAGCAGCCCGAACAAGGGCCAGGTGTTTGCCCGCCTGAAGCCCTTGAACGAGCGAAGCGGGCCCGGCAGCTCCAGCCGCGAGGTGGTGGAGCGGCTCAGTGGGGAACTGCGCCAGCGCGTGCGCCAGGGGGTGGTGCAGCTCAGCGAGGCCCCCTCGGTGCGCGGCTTCAGCAGCGAGGGGGGGCTGGAGCTGGAGCTGCTCGACACCAGCAACGGCCAGCTCGATCTGGCCGCCTTCGAGCAGCGCGTCCAGGCCTTCATCGGCCGGGCGATGGAGAGCGGCCGCTTTGAGCGTGTGTCTACCCGCTTCCGCGCCGACCTGCCGCTGCTGCGGTTGATCCCAGACAGGGCCCGCATGGCCGCCCTCGGCATCGACCTCGACACGGTGGTGAGCACGGTGGGCAGCAGCTTCGGCAGCGTGTACGTGAACGACACCTACAGCGACAACCAGGTGCAGCGGGTGATCCTGCAGCTGGAAGGCAACCGGCGCCGCAGCGCCGAGGATGTGCTGGAGCTGCCGGTGCGCAGCCGCGAGGGCCGCCTGATCCCCCTGGCCGAGGTGGTGGCGATCGAGGAGGGGGTGGGCCCCACCACGATCAATCACACCCGCCTGGTGCGCTCGATCAGCATCCGGGCCCTGCCCAAAGCGGGCGTCAGCACCGGGCAGGCGATGGCTTTGCTGGAGCAGATCCAGGCCGAGGAGGATGGCGGCGTGACCGACCTGGAATGGGCCGGCCTGGCCAGGGAGGAACGGCTGGCTGGCGGCGGCAGCAGCCGCAGCTTCGCCCTGGCCTTGCTGGTGATGGCGCTGGTGCTGGCGGCCCTCTACGAGAACCTGGTGGATCCGCTGATCATCCTGGTCACGGTGCCCCTGGCCCTGCTGGGGGCCCTGGCGGGGCTGAGCCTGCGGGGCCTGCCCCTCGATGTTTACGGTCAGATGGGCCTGCTGATGCTGATCAGCCTGGCCGCCAAGAACGGCATCCTGATCGTGGAATTCGCCAACCAGCGGCTGCGCGCCGGCCTCCCCCTGGAAGAGGCGATCAGCAGCGCTGCGATCAGCCGTCTGCGGCCGATCCTGCTCACGGCGATCTCCTCGCTGGCCGGCTTCCTGCCGCTGCTGCTGGCCAGCGGGGCCGGCTCCGCCAGCCGCATCAGCCTGGGTACGGTGGTGTTCTCGGGCCTGCTGGTGGCCACGATGCTGACCGAAGCGGCCGGTGTCCTCGCTCTGGCAGAAATAGACGCCGGTGTGCAGCTCCTGCAGCACGATAAGCCGGGCGCCGAGGGCGCCGACTTCACGGATTCCATCGATGGAGGCGGCAATGTTGGCCGCCCGATCTTCACTGCAAGCGTGTTGAACCAGGGCGATTTGGAAGCTGGGAGCTTTCATGGTGTCGATACGTATTCCGGGATA
>JAWOHV010000131.1:0-4366 GCA_046484965.1 Prochlorococcaceae cyanobacterium | reverse complement strand
AGCGCCGGCGACAGCGTGCAGCTGGTGCTCGATTCCACCCCCTTCTACGGCGAGGGCGGCGGCCAGGTGGGCGACCGGGGCGTGCTGCTGGGCGGCGGCGATCAGACCAGCGTGGATGCGGGTGTGATCGTGAGCATCGAGGCGGTGAGCCGCAACCGCTCGGTGTTTGTGCACAGCGGCCAGATCGAGCGTGGCAGCCTGGCGGTGGGCGACTTGCTCACCGCCAGGGTGGATGCCGCCTGCCGTCGCCGCGCCCAGGCCAACCACACGGCCACCCACCTGCTGCAGGCGGCGCTCAAGCAGGTGGTGGATCCGGGCATCGGCCAGGCCGGCTCGCTGGTGGACTTCGATCGCCTGCGCTTCGATTTCCACTGTCCCCGGGCCGTGACCCCGGCCGAGCTGGAGCAGATCGAGGCCCTGATCAACGGTTGGATCAGCGAGGCCCACACCCTGGAGGTGGCGGAGATGGCGATCGAGCAGGCCAAGGCCGCCGGCGCGGTGGCGATGTTCGGTGAGAAGTACGCCGAGGTGGTGCGGGTGGTGGATGTGCCCGGCGTGTCGATGGAGCTCTGCGGCGGCACCCACGTGGCCAACACCGCCGAGATCGGCCTGTTCAAGATCATCAGCGAGAGCGGCGTGGCCGCCGGCATCCGCCGCATCGAGGCGGTGGCCGGCCCGGCGGTGCTGGCCTATCTCAAGGAGCGCGAGGCGGTGGTGAAGCCCCTGGCCGAGCGCTTCAAGGCCCAGCCCGGCGAGATCGTGGAGCGGGTGGCGGCCCTGGCCGATGAGCTCAAGGCCACCCAAAAAGCCCTGGCGGCGGCGCGCGCCGAGCTGGCGGCGGCCAAGGCTTCAGCGCTGCTGGCCCAGGCGGAAGGGGTGGGGGTGGCCGCCGATGGCACGCCCTTCCAGCTGCTGGTGGCCCGCCTCGATGGCGTGGAGGGCGCCGGCCTGCAGGCGGCGGCCCAGGGCCTGGCCGATCAGCTGGGGGATGGCGCCGCGGTGCTGCTGGGCGGGCTGCCGGAGCCGGCCGACCTGGCCAAGGTGATCCTGGTGGCGGCCTTCGGCAAGGCGGTGATCGCCGCGGGCCCGAAAGCGGGTGCCTTTATCGGCGAGCTGGCCAAAGCCTGCGGCGGCGGCGGCGGCGGCCGGCCCAACCTGGCCCAGGCGGGCGGCCGCGATGGGGCGGCCCTCGATGGGGCTCTGGAGCAGGCGCGGGCTGGGCTGCGGGCCCAGCTGGCTGCCGCTAGTTCCCAGTGAAGCTGGCAAAAAGGTTGCGCATCTTGGTGAGCAGCTGGTTGTTCTGCTGGTCCCGGGCGGCCTGGTCGAGGTTGCGCAACTGGGCAACGCGCTCGCCCACCAGCTGGGCCATCTGCTCGAGCAGCACGGGGTTGCCCTCCAGCACAGGCCTGAGGTCGTTGCGTTCGATTTCAAGCAGCAGGCATTCCGTGAGGGCTTTGACGGTGGCGGAGCGGGGTTCGTCGTTGAAGACGCTCATCTCACCAAGCACCGTGCCTTCCCCCAGTTCGGCCACCTTGAGGCTGCTGCCGTCTTCCATGCGCTTGAGCACCTCCACCGTGCCGCTCACCACCTGGTACATGCAGTTCCCCTCATCGCCTTCACACACCACAGATTCGCCGGGTGCGTAGCGCAGGCAGCGGGTGAGGGGCGCAATCGTTTCCAGGGCGCCGGGCTCCAGGCTCTTGAACAGCACATTGCGCTTCAGCAGCTTGAGCAGGGCGTCGCTGTCCATGCTGGCCGGGTGGCCGTCGTTTGTGGCCGTCGCTCGCCGCGGCTGCAGTTCGCGCACCGGGTAGGGGGCGCGTTGGCCAATGCGCTCGAGGGCATACCAGATCTGGGCCAGCAGTTCGCCCCGCAGCACATCGAGGCCGCTGTCGGTGGGGTCCTGCTGCCACACCTCCAGCTCGTAGGTGATGCCGTGATCGGCGTAGGCATAGATGAAGGCCTCCGGTGCCGGCTCCTGCAGCACCAGCGGGTGCTGGCGCGCCACCTCCAGCAGCAGGGCGGTGGCCTGGGCGGGGGGAAGGTTGCGATCCAGGGTGAAGTGGATCTCCCGGGCCAGGGGCCCCAGGGGTGCCCAGCGGCGGATGTTGGCCTCCCACACCTTGCTGTTCGGTGTGTTGATCAGGGCCCCATGCACGTGCTGAATACGGGTGCTCATCAGGCTGGATGAGATCACCCACCCGTTCACATTTTCGCCCAGTTCGATGTAGTCGCCTTCGCGGAAGGGTGATTCGAGCTGCAGCAGGATGCCGGCAAAGAAGTCTTTGAGGGCTTCCTGGGCCGCCAGGCCAACCACCGCGGTGAGCACGGCGGAGGTGGTTACCAGACCCACCAGGTTCACGCGGGCCTGCTGTTGCAGCAGCACCACCGTGAAGATCGAACCAAGCAGCAGCAGCAGCAGATCGCGCAGGATTTTGGGCGGATGCAGCCACCAGCTGATGCGTGCGGGCAGCTCCAGCCCGATCCAGCTGGCCAGTTGCAGGCCGGCGTAGAGCTGGCTGAGCTTTACGGCCAGCTGAATCCAGCGCTGCTCGCCGGCCGGCAGCAAGTTGGCGGGCAGAAGTTCGGCAAGCAGGCCGATCAGGATCGCCAGGCTGGCCATGCGCACCGGAATCGGCGGCAGCTTGCGGCGGCGGCAAAGCCATAACACCGCCAGCAGCAGGGCCTCGAGGCCCAGGGCGGTGGCTATGGCAGCAATTGAGTTCACAACTTGAATCGTAGAAACGATCGCTGCAACCGCCATCCTTAAGGGGCCTGCGCTTTCAGTGCCATGCCTGCTCTCCCTGCTGCCGCCCGCGGCCTGCTGGTTCTGCTGGCCCTGCTGACCCTGCCCGCAGTGCCCAGCGGCGCCCAGCAGCGGCCCGCCTGCGAGGGCACGCTGCTGGAGGCCCGCGGCCAGGCCGAGCAGAAGCGCACCACCCAGAGGCTGCGTTTTTCGCTGGCGCTGGAGGCGGAGGCGGCCACGGCCGATGGCGCCCTGGCGGAGCTGCAGCGGCGCCTCGCGGCGGTGCGGCGCAAGCTGCAGGAGCTGCAGGTGCAGGACCTGCGGGTCACATCGCCGAGCACCTGGCAGCGGCCGGCCGAGCGGCAGCGGCCGGCGGCGGTGCAGGCCAACCTGCAGCTGAGCGGCCAGCTGGCACCCGAGCGGCTGCAGCCGCTGATCCGCCAGGTGGGGGCGTTGCCGGGGGTGCGGCTCTCTCCGGTGGCCACCGAGGCCGATAAGGCCGCCGACCGCCAGGTGCGCCAGCAGCTGCTGCGCGCCGCCTACCAGGACGCGCTGGCCCAGGCGCGCGAGATTGCCGCCGCCATCGACCTGAGCGAGGTGCGGCCGATTGAGGTGTTGCTCGATGGCGGCGGCGGGCCGGTGATGATGCGCACGATGGCGGCCGATGGGGCGACGCCGCCGTTTGACCCGGCCGAGCTGCCCCAGCCGATCGAGCGCCTCAGCCTGCAGGTGCGCTTCTGCGCCCGCTGAGGGCGGGCTGCGGCGCCGCTGTTCAGAAGCGGAAACTCACCTTGGCGTAGAGACCATCGGCCAGGCTCCAGCCCTGCCAGCTGCCGATGTTGTCGTCGGAGGAGAACTGCTCCACCCAGCCCAGGTCGAATTCCCAGTTGCGGCCGCTGAGCCAGCGCACGAACACGCCGCCGGCCCCCACGGTGTCGCTGAAGCTCACGTCGGGAAATTCGGTGCGCACCCAGCCGATGCCGTAAAAGGGCACCAGCTGCAGGGCGTTGCGGCGATCGCGCCAGAAGGTCCAGGCGAGCTCGGCGCTGCCGAGCCAGCCGTCGTCGCCGCTGATCAGCTGGCTGGGCAGGCCCCGCAGGCCGGCATCGGAGCCCAGCGAGAAGCGCATCGGTGAGGTGAGGGGGTTGAAGGCCAGCTGGCCGGCGGTGCGGGCCGTGAGCTGCCAGCTGGGGGCAAAGGCCCAGCTGGCTGAAAGGAAACCGCTGAGGGCGCGGGCTTCGCCGGGCTTCTGATCCACGAAGGCCAGCTCCTGGCGCTGGTTTGAGGGGGTGAGGGCGGCGATGCCCTGCAGCAGCGAGGCGCCGGCGCTCCAGGCCAGGTTGGCGCTGCGGCCGCTGCCGTTAACACCGAGCTGAAGGAAGCCCGCCTGCAGCTGGTCGGCGCTGTCGATGCCGGAATCGAGCGGGACGCCATCGAAGAAGGTGGTGTTGCGGTTGTCGCTGAGGCCGGCCGAAAGGCTCCAGCGCTGGCTGGCGGAGTTGTGGAACACCCAGTCGAACTGGCCGAAGAACTGGTACTGGCGGGTGGCGAGGTCGTCGAGCGGTTCGGGCAGTTCGATCAGGTTGCGGCGGCTGTAGCCGAGGGCGCCGGTGAAGCTGA
>JAWOHV010000254.1:0-8706 GCA_046484965.1 Prochlorococcaceae cyanobacterium | reverse complement strand
GCCGTGGCGCGGCTCACCCTGGTGAGACTGATGGCCTTGCGCAGGGTCATGCCGCCCGTGAAACCCTCCGGTTCGGCATCCAGCAACCGATTGAGCAGTTTCTGCTGGCGGCTGTTGAAGCCGCTGAGGCGGTGGCTCCACCAGAAGGCCGCCTTGCGCTGCACCGCATCGATCACGGCGCCATTGGTGGCCGCCGCTGCCGTGAGCTGCTCCAGAAACCAGCTCAGCCAGCCTGTGACATCCAGATCTCCCCGCTGACAGCGCTCCAGTGCCCTGTAGTAACCCTCCCGCTCCCGCAGGATCTGGGCGGAGATACCGAGGGCGCGGCCAGACAACGCCTGTTGGCTCTGGGCCCTGCAGTCCTGGGCGAGCAGCCGGTCTGTGATGGCACGGGCGAGGCGGCCGTTGCCGTCTTCATAGGGGTGGAGGGTGAGAAACCAGAGGTGGGCCAGGCCCGCGCGCACCAGCCCGTCCAGCGGTGCTGGCCGGGTGGCGACCCAATCCAGGAAGGCCTGAAGCTGCTCCTCGAGCTGGTCTCGGGGCGGCGCCTCAAAGTGCAGGCGCTCACGGCCGATGGCACCAGAGAGCACCTGCATCGGGGCCTCATCGCGCAGCTCACCGATTCGAATGGCGCGCAGTCCATCGGGGCCAGCGGCGAACAGGCGCTGGTGCCAGTGGTTCAGGGTGACCAGGGTGAGGGGCGCTTCCAAGGTGCTGGTGGCCTCCAACAGCACATCCAGCAGGCCCTCCACCTGGGCGCTGACAGCCGGTTGCCCCTCGGCCAGGGGAAGGCGCAACCGGCGTGCGATCGAGGAGCGCACCTGGCCGGGATCCAGCAGCTCCCCTTCAATGGCGGCCGTGCCCAGGCTCTCCCGGCCCAGCAAGGCGGAGATCGCTTCGCGATCCAGCGGGGGCTCCAGCGTCTCCAGCCGGCTCAGCAGCTCCTGGCGCGCAGCGCGCGCCTGCTCCAGCAGGGGCTCCAGAGCAGCGCTCCTCCAGCGGAACTGGGGCCAGTCCGGCTGCTGCCAGATCCAGGATGAGGCCATCACCGCAGTCTAATCGCTTCATCTGGTGAAGCGGTTGGCGGCGGACCATCGCTTCACGGCTGTTGGTTCCTGTTCTTGGACACGTCACTGCATGACCGGGCCTGGTCAGCCTGGGCGGCGTCTGGTGGGCAGATGGGAACCAGCAGCGGCTCTCCCCGCAGGCCCTCGCCGCCATCGAGGCGGAGATCGAGAGAGCCCGCCAGCCGGGCGGTACGCCAGGCCTTCTGGCATCCGCGATCAGCTGCTGGGAGGTGGCCATGCTGGTGAGCCGCGGGCGTCTGGCCCTCAACCTCGAAGTGGAGCGCTGGCCATGTGATCAGCATCTGGTGAGGCGGCTAGAAGGTTCCCCATGCGCCACACCTTGATCGCCTACCTGCTGCGCAAGCTGCTGCCCGCCCTGCTGCTGCCGCACGGGCTGGCGCTGGTGCTGCTGCTGGTTGCCCTGCTCGGCGGCGGGACCCTGCCGCTGCTGGCCGCCCTGATCCTGCTCACCGGCTTCAGCCTGCCGCTGGCCGCCGATGGGCTCTGGGCCAGCCTCGAGGCGGGCCAGCAGCCCCTGGCGCCGCAGCAGCTGCCGGCCGCCGAGGCGATCGTGATGCTCGGCGGCGAAGCCCTGCCACCTTTCGATCAGTCGGAGCCCTTCGAGGCCGGCGAGCGCTTCCGCATGGCCCTCGCCCTGCTGCGAGCCCAGTGCGCGCCGCAGCTGCTGTTCGCCGGCAGCCAGTCGCCGCTGGCGCCGCACCTGCCCCTGGAAGGCGAGCGCTACCGCCGGGAGGCGATCCGCCGCGGCTGCGATCCGGCGGCCCTGGCCGTGACGCCACCGGTGCAGCACACCGCCGCCGAAGCCAGCGCCTTCGCCAGCCTGCTGCCGGCCGGCGCCACGATCCTGCTGATCACCTCCGCCTTCCACATGCCCCGCGCCCGCCGCCTCTTCAGCCAGCAGGGCCTGCGCGTGATTCCGGTGCCGGTGGATTTCCGCGCCCCCCGCCCCTGGCCCGGCGCGGCCCTGGGCGAGCTGCAGGCCTGGCTGCCCGAACCCCTGGCCCTGGCCCGCAGCTGCGAAGCCCTGCGGGAATGGCTCGCCCGCGCAGTGCTGCTCAGGCGGCGCGGCAGGCCGAAGGAAGCCAGTTAAACAAGCTGCCAACTGAGAGCTGGCGTTGCGCCCTCGTGAGCTGAGCGCTCGATCCAGCAGCTCAATACACCACTGCCGCGCCCCCCTGCAGGTGGGCCACGGCAGGCAGGTGGGGGGCGATCACCTGCCAGTAGGCCTCCACCACCCGATCAGGGCTGGCCGTGCGCTGCAGCAGCGACCGCGCCGCCGCACCCGCAGCAACCGCGAGCTGCGGCTGGGCGCGCAGCTGCTTGATCCAGCTCGCCAGCCCATCGGCATCGCCGTTGGCGAACCAGCGCCCGCAGCCTTCGGCCTCCACCAGCTCGCCCAGGTAGGAGCCGGCCGGCGTGATCGCCGCGATCGGGGTGCCCGCCGCCAGATGGCCGTAGAGCTTGCTCGGTGCCACCAGGCCCTCGGCGTCGATGCCCAGGCTCACCACCGCCAGGTCGGCTGCCGCCAGTGAGTGGCCTAGCACCTCCCGTTCCTGGTAGGGCAGGAAGGTGCAGTTGCGCAGACCCCAATCGTGCACCAGCTCCAGCAGCCGCTGCTGCTGGGCGCCGGCGCCGATGAACAGGAAGCGGATGCCGGGCTCCCCCCGCAGCAGCAGCGCGGCGGCCAGCAGGGTCATCAGGTCGTGGCAGCGGCCCTGGTTGCCGGAATAGAGCACCGTGAAGCTGCGCTCCAGGCCGTGGGCCGCCACGAACGGATTGGCGGCCTTCGCCAGCGGCCGGATTTTGTTTGGGTCTGCCCAGCTGGGGATCACCTCCAGCTTGGCTGCAGACCCGGGCACCGCCTGCCGCACCCGCGCCGCCATCGGTTCGCTGAGCACGATCAGGGCTTCTGCCTTGGCATAGGCCCAGCGATTCCAACGGCGCCAGAGGCGCGCGAGCCAGTGCTGCGCAGGCAGCCCCCCCAGCTCAATCAGCACATCCGGGTAAAGGTCGTAGATGAGCACCACATAGGGGGTGCGCGTGAAATGGTGCACCAGGGCACCAAGCAGCGGCAGAAAGCCTGGCTCGGTGGTGTAAAGAATCAGGTCGCCGCGGCGCGCATAGCGCAGCAGCCGCAGGGCGATGCGGCAGCAGAACAGCAGCCCGTTGATCGCCCGGCCGCGGATCCGCTTGGGCCACAGCCGGCTCACGCGGGTGCGACGGATGCAACGATTCGGCTCGAAGCTGATCCGATCGGCCTCGCGGCTGGAGTACGCATAGGCCGGCATGCCGCTGAGCACCTGCACCTGCAGGTCGCGCTTGGCCAGGCGGGCGGTGAGGTCGTCGAGCAGCTGGCCGGTGGCGGCGTAGTCGGGTGGGAAGAACTGGCTCACCACCGTGAGCCGCGCCTTGCGCCTGCGGCTGGCGCGCCAGCTCCAGCGCTGCCAAAGGTGCCTTTGCAGCTTCTGGAGCAGCTGCGGGAAGGCCATGCGGGGCCTTGGCCTTTGACTTTGCCGTGGCTTTTCCCTTGGCCTCGCTCGAGGTGGCTCAGCCTGAAACGCTTGCACTGCAGGCAACGAGTGAAGCTTCAGCCCAGCAGTCTGACTCATCAGGTCGGACATCAATCTATTAATGAATCACTTCTATGACGAACGGTCCGGCATAGCCGTCCCCAATTGGGGACAATCCCAGCAAAGAGGACGCATAGCTCGCGCAAGTCAACTCGAATCGATTCCCCATAGGCCGTTTCGGCCTTGTTGATCGCCGCAGCCAGCACCGCGTTCTTAAGGGGGAGATGGGCCAAGTTCATCACATTTGAATTGGCCAGCTCACGATCTCCAACTTCCAGGCATCCATATCCCTTCAAAATGCTGTGATTGAGAGGCGCGAGGATCTTGCCTGAACATGATGGGTCCGCCGAAACGCTTGCTCAAGGGCATCGATCAGCTGCTGTTCCCAGGAACAGGCAGACGCAAGCCTTGAGCCGTCCTGGCGCCATGCCGTCAAGGCCACCCACCCCTTGTGTTCTACCGGGAAGTCGGTAATTTCGATCCGATCAAGGGGAACGAATGGAGCGATGGGCGTTCGGGTCTCGCTGGTGGGCTCAGATCGAGCAGCGTCTGGCCTGGCGCGCCGGCCGCAGCAGCCACGCCCGGCTCACGGTGGTGAGCCAGTTCTTCCCGCCGGATTTCGCCGCCACAGGCCAGCTGCTCGATGACCTCACTGGCCATCTGGCCGCCCGGGGGCTGCAGGTGCAGCTGCTCAGCGGCCAGCCCGCCTACGCCTACCGCACCAGCCGGGCGCCGGCGCTCGAGTTTCAGCCCAACCGCTGCATCCGCCGCAGCCGCGCCTCGCGCCTCTGGCCTCGCCGCATCCGCGGCCGGGCTGTGAACGGGGTGCTCTTCTGCCTGCGCTCCAGCCTGCGGCTGCTGCGCTCCGCCCGCCGCGGCGATCTGCTGCTGTTCACCAGCGAACCGCCGCAGCTGACGCTCTTCGGCTGGGCCCTCACCCGCCTCACCCGCACCCCCTACCTGCTGCTCCTCTACGACCTCTACCCCGACGTGCTGGTGGGGCTGGGGGCCCTGCCGGCGCAGCACCCGCTGGTGCGCCTCTGGCGCCGCTTCAACCGCCATCTGCTCGCCGATGCCGCCGAGGTGATCGTGCTCAGCGAGGCGATGGCCGGGCGCGTGCTTCGCGCCGCGGGCAAGCCAGGCGCCGCGGGCAACCCAGGCGCCGCAGGCAACCCAGGCGGCTCCGATCTCCAGGGTCGCCTGCACGTGATCCCCAGCTGGGCCGATCCCGAGCAGATCCAGCCGCTCGCCAAGCACGCCAACCCGTTCGTGGCGGCGCACCAGCTCGAGGATCTCTTCACAGTGCTCTACTCGGGCAACCAGGGCCGCTGCCACGACCTGATGACCGTGATGGCAGCGGCCTTGCTGTTGCGTGCCGAGGAGGGAATCCGTTTCCTGTTCATCGGAGCCGGCGCCCAGAACGAGCGCCTGCGGGACCTGGTGCACGAGTGGGCTCTGCCCAACTGCAGCTTCCTGCCCTACCAGGATCGCGACACCCTGCCCTTCTCCCTGGCGGCCGGCACGCCTGTCGCGGCCATCTCCCCCGCCGGCGCGGAGCTGGGCCAGCTGGTGCAAAGCAGCGGCTGCGGCCGCTGGTTTGCCAACGGCGATGCGGCCGCGCTGGCGTCCTGGATTCTCGCCCTGCAGGCCGATCCCGCCACCTGCCGGCGCCACGGCCAGGCCGCCCGCAGCCTGCTGCTCGACACCGCCAGCCCGGATCGGGTGATGGAGGCCTACGCCCAGCTGATCACAGCCCACCTCCCCGCCGCCCCCACGTTCCAGGTGCTGCCGCTGCCCAGCGGCGTGCTGCAGCCGATCCCGTTCAGGGCGGCGAAGCCCCGCCGCCGGATCACGGCCGCCTGAAGCGTCTCCACGCCAATTCTCAGACCAGCTTGTGGGGCCTTCCGCAGCCGCGCACGCCCACAATCCGCTCGCGCATTCAGGCTCCTGCAACGGCCATGGACGCGAGCCACCAGGGGCTGAAAACTATTGCAGCGCAGGGCCTCTGACGCTCGAAACACCAATCTCAGCAAGCTTTCATTGATTCATCGCTGAATCACAAACGGGGCTCCAATCACCGCTAAAAGCGCGATCGCTTTGGTTGCGCTACTTGGCCTGCCCTCACTAAAACAATCCCATCACCTTTCGGCGTGAGGCTTCAGTCGTGTTCACCCCCACCCTGCAGCGGCAACCCATCTCCTGGGGCTTCAAGGCTCCGCTGGTGCCCCCGGCCGAAGTTGGCCGCGTGCTGCCGCTGCCGCGCCGCAGCCGCTCGCGGCGGGTGACGATCTTCAGCCAGTTCTTCCCGCCGGATTTCGCCGCCACCGGCCAGCTGCTCGATGACCTCACCGCGCGCTTGGCCGACCGCGGCCTCAGCCTGCGGGTGCTCACGGGCCAGCCCGCCTACGCCTTCCGAGAAGGCAGCGGTGCGCGCAAGCAGTTCGAAACCAACCGCTTCATCCGCCGCACCCGCGTGAGCCGCCTCTGGCCCAAACGCATCCGCGGCCGGGCCGTGAACGGCATGATCTTCTGCCTCTGGGCCTCGCTGCGGATGCTGCGCTATGCCCTCCAGGGCGACCTGCTGCTGTTCACCACCGAGCCGGCCTACCTGCCGGTGGTGGGCTGGCTGATCCACAAGCTCACCGGCAGCCCCTACCTGGTGCTCCTCTACGACATCTACCCCGATGTGCTCGTGGAGCTCAAGGTGCTGCCGGAGCGGCACTGGCTCGTGCGCCTCTGGCGCCACCTGCAGCGCCAGGCGGTGCGCGACGCCCAGGAGGTGATCGTGCTCAGCGAGCCGATGGCCCGCCGCGTTGAGCGCCACTGCCCAGAGGTGCGCGGACGCCTGGCCGTGCTGCCCAGCTGGGCCGACCCCAGCGCCATCAGGCCGATCCCCAGGGCCGAGAACCATTTCGTGCAGGAGCATCAGCTCACAGGCACGTTCAACGTGCTCTATTCCGGCAACCAGGGCCGCTGCCACGACCTGGTGACGCTGATGGCCGCCGCCCTGCTGCTGCGCAAGCAGAGCGGCATCCGCTTCCTGTTCGTGGGCGCCGGCGCCCAGAACGAGCGGCTGCAGCTGCTGGCCCGGGAGTGGGGCCTCAGCAACTGCACCTTCCTGCCCTATCAGGACCAGGACACCCTGCCCCACTCCCTCACCAGCGCCGACGTGGCGGTGGTGAGCCTTGGGATCGAAGCCGAAGGGCTCGTGGCCCCCTCCAAGCTCTACGGCCACCTGGCGGCAGGCACCCCGATCGCCGCCATCGCGCCGCAGGGTGCTGAACTGGGCCAGCTGGTGGAGCGCCACGGCTGCGGCCGCTGGTTCGCCAATGGCGATGCCGAGGCGCTGGCCGCCTGGATCGTCAACCTGCGCGATGAGCCGGCCCTGGCCCAGCGCTACGGCGCCGCCGCCCGCCAGCTGCTGCTTGCCGAGGCCCACCCCGACGCCATCGCCGAGCGTTACCTGAAGCTGATGAACCGCCACCTGCCCCTGGCGGAACAACGACGCCCTCTGGCAGCCTGCTGCTAGATACCCGGTTTCGGGGAGTGTTGATCGCTGACTTTCGGCCTACCTTTGAGTGTGCAGGAAATTCATCATGACTGTTCCCCCTCCGAAGTCAAACAGCAAAATGTCTTCCGAAAGAACGTCTTTTAGCAATATTCCTTCCAACAGTATGCCTATCGACGGCCTAACCTATTACCGCCAGGTGATCGATCAGGAACGTCAACGGCTCAGGGCTCGTCGTAGAGCCCTATTGTATATTCCTTGGCCCCTTCAGCTCGAGAACCGTGTGATGGTTGAGCGTGATCTGCGCCTCTTTGATCAACTGCTCAGCCTGGCTTGAAGCGGCAGGTGCGGTGCGATGACCCGCATGTAGGAATCCACCACCCTGTCAGGGGAAGCCGTGCGTTGTAGCAGCGCCCGTGAGGCTCCCCCGTAGGCCGCAACCTGGCTCGGTTGTTGCTTCAATTGCCTGATCCAGAGAGCGAGGCCATCGGCATCGCCATTGGCGAACCATCGCCCACAAGCCCCCTGCTCCACCAGTCCGCCGAGGTAGGAGTTGGCCGGGGTGATCGCCGCGATTGGGGTGCCCGCCGCCAGGTGGCCGTAGAGCTTGCTCGGTGCCACCAGGCCCTCGGCGTCGATGCCCAGGCTCACCACGGCCAGGTCTGCCGCCGCCAGCGTCTGGGGCAGCAGCGAGCGTTCCTGGTAAGGCAGGAAGGTGCAGTTGGGCAGGCCCCACTCGTGCGCCAGTTCACGCAGGCGCTCGTTCTGGGCGCCGGCTCCGATGAACAGGAAACGGATTCCCTCCTCGGCGCGCAACAGCAGGGCCGCTGCCATCACGGTCATCAGGTCGTGGCAGCGGCCCTGGTTCCCCGAGTAGAGCACCGTGAAGCTGCGCTGCAGGCCGTGGGCCGCCACAAACGGATTGGCGGCCTTGGCGAGCGGCCGGATCTGCTCGGGATCGGCCCAGCTGGGAATCACCTCCAGCTTCGCGGCCGCCTCCGGCACCGCCTGCCGTACCCGCTCCGCCATCGGTTCGCTGAGCACGATCAGGGCTTCGGCCCTGGCGTAGGCCCAGCGGTTCCAGCGCCGCCACAACTGCACCAACCCATGGCTCGCAGGCAGCACCTTGAGCTCCACCAGCACATCGGGATAGAGGTCGTAGAGGAGCACCAGATAGGGGGTGCGTGTGATGCGGTGGACCAGCGCACCGAGCAACGGCAGATAGGCCGGCTCGGTGGTGTAGATGATCAGGTCGCCGCGGCGCACATAGCGCATCAGCCGCAGGGCGATGCGGGCACAGAACAGCAGCCCGTTGATAGCCCGGCCGCGAATCCGCTGCGGCCAGAGGCGGCTCACGCGGGTGCGGCGGATGCAGCGATTCGGTTCGAAGCTGATCCGATCGGCCTCGCGGCTGGTGTAGGCATAGGCCGGCATGCCGGTGAGCACCTGCACCTGCAGGTTGCGCTTGGCCAGGCGGGCGGTGAGGTCGTCGAGCAACTGGCCGGTGGCGGCGAAATCCGGCGGGAAGAACTGGCTCACC
>JAWOHV010000101.1:0-4224 GCA_046484965.1 Prochlorococcaceae cyanobacterium | reverse complement strand
CCCCTTTCGATCGCGACGGCGTCGTTGTAGCGGCGCGTGACGATGGGCCGCATCGGCAGCACGAGGGAAATCTCCGTCGTTCCCGTCCACTCCCGGTCCAGCCGGTGGAAGCCGCCGGGCTTGGGATTTTCGGTCTTGATCCCCGCGCCTTCGAGGACGGCGCCTTCGGCCCAGGCCGGAATCCTGAGGAGAAGAGGGAACCGCGCCGGACGCTCGGCCCGGACCTTGAACCGCAGCGTGTCCCGGAAGGGATAGTCCGTGTCGCAGGTCACGGCAACGGGAACGCCTGCCGCTTCGAAGGCGACCGTGCTCGGAGCATAGGCGGCGGCGACGAGCTCGCCCGCCGGCCCCCGCATCCACAAATGGGCGGCGAACTTGGGCCAGCCCTGGTGCATGTTGGCCGTGCAGCAGCCGAAGTTCGGCTCCAACCCGTAGATGATGGATTCCGGGCCATTGGTCGTGAACAGGTGGTCGGAGTTGATCGTGCACTGGGCCTGGTTCGCCTGCTGGTCGTACTGGTGGGCCCACATGTCCGGCGAGAAAGTGGCCGGGAGAGCGTTGAAGGCGACCTTTTCCAGGCGGTCGCCGAAAGCCGGGTCGCCGAAGGCAGCCAGGATGTGTTCGAGAGAATACATGAACTCGAGGACGGCGCAGAGCTCGGTGCCCTGGATCGGGTTCTTTCCGGCCAGACACTCGTCCCCCGTGAAGACGCCCGTCGCCTGGCCGTGATGGCGGTCCAGAAGCTCAAGCATGTCGTACGGAAAGCGCCTGTCCTCCGCCCGTCCGGAGGCGCGCCACCACAGAGCCTGGGCTTTTGCGGCCATCCCCGTGTTGACGACGTGCTTGGTCCACTTCCACAGGCCGCGGCGGGGATTGGGGACCGGCGGCCTTCCCAGCCGGCGATGACCAAGCCAGCCGCAAGTTCTGGCCGGCCGTGGCCCGCATCGATAACGCCTATGGCGACCGCAATCTGGTGTGTACTTGTCAGTCAGTTGAAGATCTGGCAGTGGCCTCCACCGCCTGAGGGTGCTGCTCATTAAGCTCCGGCCACTCAGCAGGTGGGTGACTCCCCTGCTGGGTTCGGCGCTCTCACGTCTCGGCTTCTTCAGGCCAGTCATCAGCGCCATTTTTCCGGGGGGACCATGTCAAGCAACAGTTCAGGCGACGGCCGTGATGACGCGCGTCGGCGTCTCAAGGCCGCCTTCATGGCGCCACCGCCACCTGCGGATGCGGAGTCAGGTCGCCGCATTCACCTGCCGCCCGTCGCCGGATCCCTGTCGCAGACGGTGGGTCAGGGCGAAACCCTGCGTGTGGATGGCACCAACGTGATCAGGGTGCCCTTCGGGATGCGGCAATCGCGCCGGGCCAAGCCCCAGCGTCCTGAGCATTGGGCAACGGTGGTGCTGCCCTTCCAGCTTGGCGGGTCACCGCCACCCCAGGCTGCCTGAATCAGGGGGCTTTGATCAGGCGGCTCGCTGGGCCAGCCGCCAGTCGACCAGCGCCTTGATATCGGCCAAAGAGCTGGCCGGCGCCCGGAAGGGCAGAACCTTCATCGGGCTGCGTTCCGGCCTCACCAGCCAGCTCAGGTCGGCCTGGGGAATCAGCACAAAGCCGCGATAACGCACCACCCAGCGGCTCCGATCATGTTTTGGATCGGGTTTGGGGTCATTGGCCGTAACCATCGCTTCGGGTGGACTTCTGAGCCATCTTTCCCGGACCTCGCAATGATTTACAAGCCGTTTTCTTTTATCTTCAGCAAGTTTGTGGGGGCTTCCACACAGGGCGGGATTCAGTAGTTCATGCCGCTGCGGCGCAGCTGCACTGCGGCGGTGCTGTTGGCATCAAGCACGGCCCCGTGCCTTGCTTCGGCGTAGATCAGCCAGTGATCGCCGCATTCCATCCGCTGCTGCACCGTGGCCTCAAGCCAAGCCAGGGCCTCAGGCAGCAGCGGCTGGCCGCCGGGGCTGTGTTCCAGTTCAAGGCCCGCAAAGCGGTCGGCACCGGGGGGGAAGGGCTGCAGGAACTGGCGCATCGGCCCGGTTTCGCGGCCGGCGGCCAGCACATTGAGGGCAAAGTGATCGCCCACGTGCAGCAGGGCTTCCACGGCCCGGTCCTTCGCCACCGCCACGGTGAGGCCTGGCGGCGAGAAGCTGGCCTGGCTCACCCAGCTGGCCACCATCGCACCGCTGAGGCGGGTCTGCCCCTCGCCCTTCACCGTGGTGAGCACGCACAACGAGCCCACCACCCGGCCCAGGGCCAGCACGGCCGGGTCGCTGCGGCTTTCGCTGAGGCCGCCGGCGGCGACGCGCCGCTGGGCCTTGCTCTGGGCGCTGAGCAGCTGGCGGCCGAGGGCGGTGCCCGTTTCCTCGCAGGTTTTGAGGGTGGCCAGATCGGGGCTGAACTTCACCTTGATCGGATCAAAGGCGAACTGGAAGCCGCCATCGCGCAACTTGCTCTCGAGCAGATCGAGGGCTTCGCCGCTCCAGCCGAAACTGCCGAACACCCCCACCGGTTTGGCGCGATCGCCCTCGGCCAGCAGGGTGCCGAGGGCCGAGACGATCGGCGTGGGCGCATGGCCCCCAAGGGTGGGGGAGCCGATCAGGAAGGCATCACAGCTGCGGATCGCCTCCAGCAGGGTTTCGGGTGGGCTGAATTCGCAGTTGATGCTCTCCACCCGCACACCGGTGCGGGCCACTCCCTGGGCGATGGCGTCGGCGATGGCGGCCGTGTTGCCGTAGGCACTGGCGAAGAGCAAGGCCACAGCCAGTTTTGAGCGTTCCTGGGATTCGCCCCAGCGCCGGTAATCGGCCAGCAAGCTGCGCCAGCTTTCGTTGATCGCCGGACCGTGCCCCGGGGCGATCGTGCGGATCGGCAGCTCCTCCAGCCGCTCGACCACCGTTTCAACCTGGCGGGCCATCGGCGCCATCAGGCAGTCGTAGAAGTAGCGGCGGTCTTCTTCGCTGCTGCTGCGGTTGGCTTCGGCGAAGGCTTCGCTGCAGAGGTGGGCCGCAAAGAACTTGCCGCTCATCAACAGACCGCTGCTTTCCTCAAAGGCGATCAGGGCCCCGGGCCAACGGGGGGTGGGGGTGGGAAACAGGCAGAGGCGGTGGCCGCCGCCCAGTTCGCGGCACACCTCCTGCTTCACCACATCGATCGGCGGCAGGGCGGCACCCTCGGGTTCGGGGCTGCTGCCGGGGGCCAGGGGCTTGCGCTGGTTCCAGAGCTCCTCGAGCAGCCTGGCGCCGGCGTTGGAGGCCACCAGCATCAGCTGCGGCCAGCCCGCGGCCAGTTGCCGCAGCAGGCCCACCCGGTTGGGGTTCACATCGCCCACCACCACCTTCAGGGCCGCATCGGCGGGCACCAGGGAGGCCAGCTGCTCCAGGAAGGGAGCGGCGAAGGAGGCGCCGGGTGGATTCACCAGCACCGGCGGCACCGCTTTGCCGGCCGCGGTGCTGCCGGCAGCGAACAGGAAGCTGTTGGCCGTGGTGCCCCGCTCGAGGCCGTATTCCACCTCGAAACGCAGCCGCTTCGGGCTCAGGCCCCGCAGGCACAGCAGCCCCGGCTCCAGCTCCAGCTGAATCACGCGGCGATCAACCGAGCTCTCTTCTGGGCCAGCGCTGGCTGGGCTCGCACTGGTGCCGGACAGGGTCATCAGGTTCCGGCAGGCAAAGGGTAACTCTAGGAAGGAGGAGGCGGATTAACCCGCGGTTCAGTAGTGGTTGCCCACCTTGCGGTGGTGCACGGCGGTGGCGGCTTCGGTGTCGGCCACGTTGCCCTCCTCCACCACGGCGTAGATGATCCAGTGGTCGGGTCCTTCCAGGCGCTGGGCCACGCGGCAGCCCAGGAAGGCCAGGGCATCGCCGAGCACCGCACCGCCGGCGGCCGCTCCATCGAGGATGGAGATGCCGGCGAAGCGGTCGGCGCCCGGCGGGAAGCGCTTGAGGAAATGGCGCAGCAGCTGCTGGTGGTTGTCCTCGCGCAGGATGTTGAGCACGAAGCGATCGCCCACCTGCATCAGGGCCTCGATGGCGCGGTCCTTGGCCACGGCCACGGTGATACCGGGCGGCTCGAAGCTGGCCTGGCTCACCCAGCTGGCCACCATGGCTGAGGAGCGCGTGCCGCCTTCGCCATCGCTCTGGCGGGCCGTCACCACGTAGAGGCCGCCCGAGAGCCGCCCGAGAGCCTTGTCGAGGTCGCCATCGAGGGCCTTCATGGCGGCGATCG
>JAWOHV010000063.1:0-6819 GCA_046484965.1 Prochlorococcaceae cyanobacterium | reverse complement strand
ACCCGGTGAAGGTGAGCCTGCTCAACCGGTTCCGCACCGCCTCCGAGCGCAAGACAATCCTCGAGGGCCTGCGTGAGGGCACGGTGGATGTGGTGGTTGGCACCCACCAGCTGCTCTCCAAGGGCACGGGCTTCAAGGAGCTGGGGCTGCTGGTGGTGGATGAGGAGCAGCGCTTCGGCGTGAATCAGAAGGAAAAGATCAAGGCCCTGCGCAAGGACGTGGACGTGATGACCCTCAGTGCCACGCCGATCCCGCGCACCCTCTACATGAGCCTTTCGGGTGTGCGCGAGATGAGCCTGATCACCACGCCGCCGCCGCTGCGCCGGCCGATCAAAACCCACCTGGCGGCCCTCGATGAGGAGGCGGTGCGCAGCGCCATCCGCCAGGAGCTCGACCGCGGCGGCCAGGTGTTCTATGTGGTGCCGCGGGTGGAGGGCATCGAGGATGTGGCCGAGGGGCTGCGGCAGATGGTGCCGGGCCTGAAGCTGCTGGTGGCCCACGGCCAGATGGCCGAGGGGGAGCTGGAGAGCGCCATGGTGGCCTTCAACGCCGGCGAAGCCGACCTGATGCTCTGCACCACGATCGTGGAGAGCGGCCTCGATATTCCGCGGGTGAACACGATCCTGATCGAGGATGCCCACAAGTTTGGCCTGGCCCAGCTGTATCAGCTGCGGGGCCGGGTGGGCCGCAGCGGCATTCAGGCCCACGCCTGGCTCTTCTATCCCGGTGATGCCTCTCTGAGCGAAGCGGCGCGCCAACGGCTGCGGGCGATTCAGGAATTCGCCCAGCTGGGTTCTGGCTACCAGCTGGCCATGCGCGATATGGAGATCCGCGGCGTGGGCAACCTGCTGGGGGTGGAGCAGAGCGGCCAGATGGAAACCATCGGCTTCGACCTTTATATGGAGATGCTGCAGGAATCGCTGGCTGAAATCCAGGGCCAGGACATCCCAGTGGTGGAAGACACCCAGATCGACCTGCCGATCACGGCCTTCATCCCCGGCGACTGGATCACCGACAACGACGAGAAGATGGCCGCCTACCGAGCCGCCGCGGACTGCGGCAACCCCGAGGCCCTGGTGGAGCTGGCCGCCGCCTGGGTGGATCGCTACGGCGCCATCCCGGCAGCGGTGGCCTCCCTGCTGCAGCTGATGGAGCTCAAGCTGCTGGCCAAGCGCTGCGGCTTCTCGCGCATCAAGCCGGAGAAGCCCAACATCGCCCTGGAAACGCCGATGGAGGAACCAGCCTTCCGGCTGCTGCGCCAGGGCCTGCCCCAGCACCTGCATGGGCGGCTTGTGTATCAGGCCGGCTCCGGCACCACCGCCAAGGTGCTGGCCCGGGGTCTAGGGGTGCTGCCAGCCGAAAAGCAACTGGAGGAACTCACAAGCTGGCTGCAGCAGATGGCCGCCCAACTACCAGGCGAAGGCGGCCTCAGCGAAGCCCAGCGGGCCGAGCAGCAAGCGATGCAGAACGAGGCGGTCTTGTCGCTCTGAACCTGCTGGCGGTTTAAGGGGGGGGCCAGTGGAGACGCAGCTCAATCCGGCGGAAACCGCAGCCGCGAAAACAGGCGGCCCGCCGCGATCGCTCGCCGCTCGATGGCACTGGCTGATTCCAGCCAACCCTGGCGCTGCAGAAAGTTCAGCCAGGCCCGGGTGGTCACCTTGCTGCAACCAGCGGGCAGGAGAAAGGAGGCCCTGGCGATCTTGTGGTCTTCAAACAGAAAGACCCCCCGCCTGGGGGAAACGCTGAGAGCCAGGGTCTGCATCGCTTCCTGAATCGCCATCTCACCAAGGTGGCGCTGGCGGCGCCCGCCTGAGCGCCGGTACACCTCCGTAGCCAGCACGGAAATCCCCTGCTCAGCCACCCAGGTGGCGATGCGCTGGCTGGTAGGGGTGTCGCTGCGGGTGAGCTCCTCCAGCACCATGTCCACCATCACCAGCGGCAACCTGGTGCCAGCAGCAGTTCCAGAGCATCGGCATAGGCGAGGGTGATCCAGGGGCCCGCATCGGCCATCACCACCGGCAGATCACCGCCCGGCAACACCAGGGGCTTCGGCATCAGGGCCTGGCGGAAGCCGCCAACGGCTCCAGCTCCATCACCATCGCCTCGGTGGCCTGATCGCTGAGGCGGGGCATCGGCAGATGGGCCTGGGCCATCAGCAGAAACAGGTCTTCCTCGTGCTCCAGCTGGAGCTGCTCCATCACCTGATCGTCGCTGAGGCGGCCCAGGGCAAACGCCAGCAAGGCCGCAGCGGTGCTGTTTCCCAGCTGCTCGGCTTTTTCAAAGGTGTCCACCAGGTAGCGCAGCTCGGCATTGAGCAGGGCACTGATCGAGGTGTCGTGCTGAGCCGCCAAAACCTTGGCGCGGCGCAGCAGATCGCGATCCACGGAGGCGGTGAAGTTGACGCTGGCCACCGATCACACCAGCACTGATTTCAGTGTGGCACGGGTTTCGGTGCCTACAAGACCGCACCGCCATCGAGCAACCACTCCGCCGCCAGCCGCAGCCGCACGCCGACAGGAAGGAGGCCTCGAGGTTATCCACTAGGGCATGGACACCGTCCTTGGCGATTGCGAGGTTCTAGGAGCGCGGATCGCCGCGCAGGCAGAGGATCTGGAACGAGGAGCCCGCCCTATCAATCCTTGATAACCTGGGCAAAGACGGGGTTGCAGCCATGCCATCCAGCTACGCAGTGGGCGCCCACTTCGAGCGGTTCATCAAGGACCAGGTGGGCGGCGGACGCTACGCCAGTGCCAGCGAGGTGGTGCGTGATGCCCTGCGGCTCCTCGAACGAGAAGAGCAACGCCGCAAGGCCTCCTTGGCAGCCCTCCGCTCCGAAGTGCAGCAAGGGCTCAGCAGCGGAGAGGGCAGCTCCGCCGAGGACGTGTTCCAACGGCTGGAGAGCAAATATGCCAGCCAGACGGCTGAAACGATCCAGCACTGATGGGCGTTTACTTCACGCGCCAGGCCGAGCTCGACCTTGAAGACATCGGCGACACCATCGCAGCAGACAACCCCTCCATTGCACTTCGCTTCATCCGCGACATCCGCGCCCACTGCGAACGGATTACCGCAACACCCCTGGCCTACCCCGCGCGCCCCGAACTCGGCCCAGAGATTCGCTGCTGCGTGCACCAGCGCTATCTGATCCTCTTTCAGTCCACCACCACTGAGGTGCTTATTGTTCGCGTACTGCATGGCAGCCGCGATCTGCTGGCATTTTTCGCAGACAACTGAAGCCCCATGAATGCCTTCTGCTGACCGCTGATTACGGGCGTAAGACCAATGTGGCCCGCATCTCGGTGCCTACAAGGCCGCACCACCATCGAGCAACCACTCCACCGCCGGCCGCAGCCGCACGCCGACAGGAAGGTCAACCAGGCTGGAAGGTGGATGCAGCACCACCAGGTCCACGGCAGTGGCGCCATACAGCTTCATCGCTGCCGCCAGCGGTCTCAGCTCGCGCGCCAGCGTGACTGGGTCGTTGGGATCGGCGCAGACCTGCACCAGCTGCACCGTGCCGTCGCCGTGGCGTGCCACGAAATCCAGCTCCTGGCGGTCGGCCGTCAGGCCATAGCCCAGCTCGCAACCGCGGCGCAGCAACTCCAGGGCCACCACCGTTTCCAGCCGCTGGCCCAACTGTCGCTGCCCGCGCCGATCAAACAAACCGATCAAGCCTGGATCGATCGGGTACACCTTGCGGGGGTTGCTCTGGCGCTGCCGCAGCGATTCGCTGGCCAGGGGCACCAGCCGCAGGAGGAAGGACGCCTCAAGGTGATCCTCCAGGGCATGCACGCTGTCCTTGGCGATGGCGAAGCCCTGGGAGCGCAGATCGGCATGCAGCTTGTGCACGCTGAAGCGGCCGCCGCTCTGGCCGAGCCCGGCTCACGTTGTGCCGCTCGATCACATCGCGCAGCACCGTGCTGTCCACATAGCCCGCCAGCAAATGGGCGCGGAATCTCGCATCCAAGCCCTGGGCCTCCGGAAAGCCACCTGCCGTGAGATAGCTGAGCAGGGCCTGCTGCAACCGGGAGCGTTGGGCTGAACTGAGGCGCTGCCCAGGCTCTGGCTCCAGACCCTGATGGCGCAGCACCTCCCGGAAACTGAATGGATATACCGTGCAGGCAGAGAGCATCTGGGCCGAGGAGCCCGTGATCACCACATCGATCGGTTCGCTGTCGATCACCCGGCGCACAAAGCCTTCCCAACCGGCGATCAGCTGGATTTCATCGAGAAACAGACAGGCCCGCTGGCCCACCGGCGGCGATCGCCACTGGGGTGCCATGGCAAACCAACACTGCAGCAACTGATCGAGCAGCTCAGGGCCGGCCGGCGGCTAGGCCCGGGGGGTGACCTTGAGGCAACTGGGCGGCAGCAGAGAAGTGGCGCGGGCGATTTTGTGGTCTTCAAACAGAAAAACCCCTCGCCTGGGATGTTGCTCCATCGCCAGAGGCCAGCCCGGTTTCAGCAACAGATCGAGGGACTCCGCATAGGCCAGGGTGATCAAGGGGCCGGCCTCAGGAATGAGCACTGGGGCATCCCCAGCCAGAAGGCCAGCCAGCAAAGTTTCCGATGCCTCCGCCACCACTACGCAGATGGGAACGCAAGCTGCTGCAGGGCCTTCACCATCGCCTGCACGTCGCTAAGGCGACCGGGAGCAAAAGCCAGGGGCATCCAGGATCTAGATCTGGCCTGGGCAAAACGCGGCTTTCTTAAAGGTGTCAAGGGCAGGTCTGCAAGAAGTATCGCCTCATCCAGTCAGCAGCCAATCAGCCACTTTCAACAGCCGCATGCCGCCGTTTTGATCGGAGATTTCTTAGGGGGTGACCCACGCAGGTGGGATCCCCTCCTAGCAATCCAAAATAAAACTGTACTGATCTCAGATCCAGCCATTGCGCCCGTTGAGGTGCCCAGTTCCTGAGCCTCCTGAAGCTCAGCTCTGCTCCCGGCGGGAGAGGGCATCCAGGGCCAACTCCCGGATCTCCTCGATTTCGGTGCGGTCGAGCCGGGCGGCCGAGATGGGGGAGGCGGTGGTCATCACCTTGGTGCGGCTCTGGGACCGCCAGCAGTCGAAGCCGATCAACGGCAGGGCGGCCACGCGACGGCCCATGGCCCAAAACAGCACGTAGGCGGCCAGCAGACGGCGGAACGTTCCGAAACGGGATTCACGCAGCGCTTCGATTCCATCCCCGACATGAGGGGGCTCACCCCCATGTCCGGGATGGTTCGGGCAGGGCAGCACAATCTCCGCACTGAAAGCCTCCTGCCGCAGTCGGGGGCCTGAGCCAACGGCCACAATTTCTGGGCCCACCCCCAGGTGGCGGATACCATCAGCCTGGCGCCCCGCGAGAATCGCCGCCTGCTCCAGGGACTCCTGCCCTTTGCTGCAGCGTCCATCGGGCACTCCCAGATAGACCAAGGTGCCACGCACCACCCGGTGGGCATGGGTGTGCAGTAAGTGATCGCCCGGATCAGCGCCCTGCACGTCGACGGCGGTGATGCCGAAGCTGAGGGCGAACAACTTGCTCAGGTAGTTCACCAGCAGCTGGTGCACCCCCTCGGCCTCGCCGATCACAACTGTGCGGCGGCCGGTGCGGGCCAGAAGTGGGCGGCCCTGGATCAGCCGTAGCCCAAGTGTCCATAACCAGGGTCCGAATACATAGAGCGCAACATCGGCGGACACGCTCACAGCGAGAAGCACTTCTTCCAGCAGTTCCCCTTCCCCGACCAGCGGCAATGCCGCGTTGATCAGGGTGCGGAACAGGGGCATGGAGAACCCCACGCTGACCAGGATGTAGAGCGCATGGATCAACCAGGCGGCAGGTGTTTCGAGCACGTGCAGGGCCCAGCGCCGCCCCGTGCGGCGCAGCTGTCGGGACACCCCGGTAGGTCGCCGTTGCCCATCGGCGTCAGCGCCGACGATTGTGGCCACGTCTTCAAGGAATAGGTGGCCCTCCATTTCCTCCAGGGCGATCAGGCCTTCCGATTGCAGCCGAAGGCCCAGGGGACGCTGGTCTGGAAAGGCCTGCTGCACCTGGCGCAAGAGGCAGAACAACAGTTCGGTGAGTGTCTGGTTCATGGCGGCCACACTGGCCGTAGCCGGTTCGGCGAGTCGGCGCCCGGCGCCGGTGGTGAACAGCCGGCGGCAGAAAGGTTCGCCTGGAGCCAGGGCCTCCAGCAGCGGAGAGCCCAGGAAGCTGGTGGGTTCACCGGTGAGCACGAAGACTTCACGAATCACCTCCTGACGCACCAGTAGGTCGCAGGTTTCCGCGATCTGGCGGCTGGCAAAGGTCTGACCGGAATGGGTGAGCACCAGCACGATCGACTGACGGGCGAAGCCCAGCGTTTCGATGTCGTACTGCAGGTGTTGCAGCACCGCGTTGGCGGAGACGGCCCGCACGCTCAACAGGGGCATCAGGTTCTGCAAGTCGCGGGCAAACTGCTCCCCAAGCCAGAGGCTGTTCTCCACCCCGGTGATCAACAGGTCCACGTGGCGCGATTTCGCCAGGGTCGGATCCAGTCCCATGCCGGCGAGCACCGCCTGCTTCTGTGTCAGGTGGGCCGCCTTGGCAATCAGGAACTGGGCCAGATGGTCAGCGCTCTGTCGGTTGGCGGAACCGGGATCGATCCAGTCGTTTCGAATCGCAGCCAGCAGCCCGGGGATGGAACGCAGGTCGTCGCCCACCGGGTCAGGGCGACGGCCAAGGGCACGACGGCCGGAGGAGCGGTTGGCTTTGGCCGTGGTATGAGCTGGATCCTGTCCATAGAAGTGGCGGCGCTTCAACCGCTCCATCTCCGGCACCTCCCGCCCCAGCGAGAGGG
>JAWOHV010000240.1:0-3346 GCA_046484965.1 Prochlorococcaceae cyanobacterium | reverse complement strand
ATAAGCCCTGAAAGGGCGTGACATACGGCCGTAGGCATCCTGCGGAATGACATTGGGTCCGTTGACCACCGACATCGCCCCCGGCTACGACCACATCACCAGCGCCATCGGCGCCGCCCTGGCGGGCTGGCACGGCACGGCGATGCTCTGCTACGTGACACCCAAGGAGCACCTGGGCCTGCCCAATGCGGAGGATGTGCGTGAGGGCCTGATCGCCTACAAGATCGCCGCCCACGCCGCCGACATCGCCCGCCACCGCCCCGGCGCTCGCGATCGCGACGACGAACTCAGCCGCGCCCGCTACGCCTTCGACTGGAACAAGCAGTTTGATCTCTCGCTGGATCCCGAGCGGGCCCGCGAATACCACGACGAAACCCTGCCGGCGGATATCTACAAGCAGGCCGAGTTCTGCTCGATGTGCGGCCCCAAGCACTGCCCGATGCAGACCAAGATCACCGACGAGGACATCGAGGGCCTGGAGAAGGTGCTGGAGCAGCAGAAGGCGGAGCAGGCCCAGGCTGCCGAGGCCGCGGCGGTGTGAACGGGCGGTAGCTGCAGCCTTCAGAATCTGAAAGCCCGGGCTAAAGCACCCGGGCTTTTTTTGATCCTGATCGCGATGCTTGTGTGATTCTGGGGGTCTGCACAGCCCTGCGAGGACTGGTTCACGGAAACCACCTGAGAATAAGTTTGAAGGATCGCTAAGAGCGAGCAGAAATGTCCCGTGGAGTAGGCCGCTGCTGTTGGCATAAGTAGACCCTGCAGCCAATTCCGCGCAAAGCCCGCCAACGATGGCCGTAATACCGTTTGGCAGCTGGTAAGATGAGGGGTGGCAACGGGGTGCTTGCCATGGCGGTGATCTCACTCAAGTTGACCGAAGCCCTTGATGCGCAGCTCACAGAGCAGGCTCATCGTCGTCGGCTGAGCAAGTCTGAGTTGGTTCGACGAGCATTGACGGCGTTTCTGCAGTCCTCAGAGGAGGGTGTGGAAGGCTCTGCGCCGCAATCTGCCGCTGATCTGTTGGCCGATTTGGTGGGTTGTTGTGACGATGGACCAGCAGATCTGTCATGCAACCCTGTTTGCATGTCTGACTTTGGTGCAAACTGATTGTGGCGGTGCTGCTGGATACAGGCCCCTGGGTTGCCCTGTTGAGTCGCAACGACACCCATCATCGATGGGCTGTTGAACAGTTTCGATTTTTTCGGCCTCCATTGCTGAGCTGTGAGGCTGTCGTTGCAGAGACTTGTTTGTTATTGAAGCGCGCCGGTTTTGATCCTACACTGGCGTTGCAATTCATTGAGCGAGGGGTCGTTCAATTGCCTTTCGTGCTGCAGGAGCAGATCGGCTCTGTGAGTTCAATTTTTAAGCGGTATGAGAAAGTTCCTGCGTCTCTTGCTGATGCTGCTTTGATTCGGCTGGCAGAGATGAACGATTCACCGTTGCTTCTCACTACCGATAGCGACTTCCATGTCTACCGCCGCCATGGAAGACAGGCAATTCCTTTGGTCAGCCCGTGATTGCTAGGGATCCTGCAGTAGATGTGAAGGTCTGCGGACATTACCTTTGGAGAAGCTACACTTCGAACACATTCCTCGAGTGGAGAGGCCGCCATCAATTCTCTGCTGCGCCACCCCAAGCTCCCTGCCTGCCATTCAGGGCAAGCGTTGAACTAAGCCACAGCTTGGCAGATTGGAGTCTGCGTCAAATATGGCAGACCTGCTTCGATTGATGCCCCGTTCCTTGACGGCTGGGCCTGGACTCATGAGCCACTCCAGTATGACACTGAGGGAGATACATCTGCTGCTGTGCTGAGTCCTTTCATCTTCCCAGCGAGAAGCTAATGCAATGGATCCTGCGTAACACAAGCGTTTGCATCGACGAAAGCGTGCCGGTGGTGACGGGCTCCCTGATCCTGCTGAAGGCCAATGCAGCCTGGGGGACTACCAGGGGGTTGGCTTCAACGTGTCGATTGACGCCGCCAACGCCCCTCGAACTCACCACCGAAGAGCGCAACACCTTGCTCGCAGGCCCCCTTTCCGCCGCCATGGCCGTGATGGCCGTGGACATGGGCATCGTCTCCTGCGCCCAGGAAGCCCTCGCCCTCGGCAAGGAGCTGTCCAGCGCCTCGAGTCGTTACGCCTCCAACCCTCTGATCGCTAGCCTGTTCGGCTCCGGCGAGAAGGTGAGTGAAGCCGAGAAGGCTGCCCTCGACAGGACCCGCACCAACCTCGGAATCACCGCCTGAGCGGCGAGCAGCCCCATGCACCCAGCGCCCCCTGCCCCACGCACCTCCAAGCGAGCGTTGCGAGCCAGTGTCACCCTGGGGAGGGCACCACCGATGACTGGATTGAATGATGGACGGCAGCGGTGGAGACAGGTGCTTCACGGTGGAGTTCCAGCAGTTCCCGGTGCTGGTGCCGCAGCGGATGGATACGCAGTTCCCATCCGGATTCCTGCGCTGGCGTGGGGCCGCTGCGATTCGCACCTTCACCCTTCAGCAGCACTGGACCGTGGAGCTCCAGGTGGATCCAGCGGACTTCGATGGCCGCGATTTCAGCGGCAGGATCGTGATTCCGATCTGTTACGCGGGGAAACACACCATCCTTGATGGTGCCTCCGTGCCGTTGCCCTGGCTGGTGAGTTTCCTCAGCTTCGCCTTCCAGCACGGCGTGCTGCCCTACCGGCGCGAGGGGTTTCCGGATCCCGCGGCTGTGGAGATTGAGCGCCACCATGCCGACCTGCTGTTTGCCCGCATGATCACGGAGGTCAATGGGATGCCCCTGGTGGGGTCTGTCGGCTGGTTGGCGGTGCTGGCTGCGGTGGTGGCTGCGGTGGTGGCTGGTGTAGTGGTGCTGGCGCTTGCTGTGGGTCCTTTGCTGTTGGCCACCGTTGGCCTTGCCTTCTACCTTCTGGCCTATCTCCTGCTGGGCCTGCTGGGGCCGCCACGGTCCGCCGCTGTCGGCCCCAGCGAGAGTGGGCACCAGCGCCGCGCGCCCCGGTGATCCACACCGTCACCGGCCCGGTGAGCTGATGGCGATCCGCCAGGATCAAATCCTCGAATCGATCAGTCCCACGACCCGGAGGCCAGGATGCAGAGTCAGCCGAATCCTGAGACGATCCTGCAGACGGGGTTTGCCTTCTGGTCGTCCAAGGTGCTGCTGAGCGCCATCGAGATGGGGGTGTTCACCGAGCTGGCCGGCGGTCCCGAGCCGTTCGATGCCCTCAGCGCTCGTCTTGGCCTGCACCCGCGCTCCGCGCGCGATTTTCTCGATGCCCTCGTGGCCCTCGGCTTCCTGCAGCGCACGGAAGCCAGCTATGCGAACACGGCCGAGACCGACCTCTTCCTGGA
>JAWOHV010000227.1:0-10720 GCA_046484965.1 Prochlorococcaceae cyanobacterium | reverse complement strand
TACCCGCGCTCTGGTGCGCCACCTGCGCGAGGGAGGGGCCATCAACGGAGCGATCAGCAGCGATGGCAGCACGGCCCAGGCCGTGCTCGAGCAGGTGCGTCAGGCACCTTCGATGGCTGGGCTCAACCTGGCCGAGCGGGTGAGCACTGCCGTTCCCTACCAGTGGGATCGGACCTGCCCAACGGCCTTTGATGCCCGCCTGCAACCGGGCCCGGAGCAGCCCTACCGGGTGGTGGCGATCGATTTCGGCATCAAGCGCGCCATCCTCGAGCGGCTCGTGGCCCATGGCTGCGTTGTGACCGTGCTGCCGGCCAGCGCCAGCCTTGAGCAGGTGCTGGCGCTGCAGCCAGAAGGGGTGTTCCTCTCCAACGGCCCGGGTGACCCGGCCGCCGTTGAGGAGGGCATCGGCCTTGCCCGGGGCCTGCTTGATCAGCCGGATCTGCCGATCTTCGGGATCTGCCTGGGCCATCAGATCCTCGGCTTGGCACTGGGGGGCACCACCTTCAAGCTCGGATACGGCCATCGCGGCCTCAACCATCCCTGCGGCGGAGCCGGCTCGGTGGAGATCACCAGCCAGAACCACGGCTTCGCGATCGCCGCCGATTCCCTCGATCCTGAGCGCGTCGATGTGACCCACGTCAATCTCAACGACCGCACCGTGGCAGCCCTGGCCCTGCGTCAGCAGCCGGTCTTCGCCGTGCAATACCACCCGGAAGCCAGCCCCGGCCCCCACGATGCCGACCACCACTTCAGCCGCTTCACGGCTCTGATGGCTGAGCGACGCTGAGCCGGCATTCTCATGCTGGCTGGATATTGCACTGTCGTGCTGAACGATCCGTTCGCCGCGACTCTGACTACACTTCGCAAACCCAACGTCTGGAGCTGGAGCCATCACTGATCTGCAACGACTGACCGTGTCCCTCCGCGGCGCTTTCGAACAGCAGACCAGTTGTCTGCTGTTTCATTTCACAGGCCAGCTTGACGCCTACTCGGAAAAGCAGTTCCGCGACTTCATCAGCGGCCACCAGGCCGCCAGTCGCCTGCCCCTGGTGCTGGATCTGAGCCGCATTGACTTCATTGATTCATCCGGGCTGGGTGCCCTGGTGCAACTGGCCAAGCAGTGCAACGACTCCGGTGTTCAGTTCCTGGTGGTTGGTAATGCGCGGGTGGTGCAAACGGTGAAGCTGGTGCGCCTGGAGGCGTTCCTGCATCTGCAGCCCGACCTGGAGACGGCGCTTGGCTCCATCGCCGCCGCCTGAGCCGCCAGGCCCCACCCCCTGGCTCGCAGATCTGCGGCCCCAGACCAGGCCATCGGAACTGGCTCCGTTGCAATTGGCCTGGCTTGGGGATGCTGTTTGGGAACTGCACCAGCGGTTGCGTCATTGCCGCCGGCCCGGTCGCAATGTCGATCTGCACCGGGCGGTGGTGGCGGCGGTGAAGGCGAGTGCCCAGGCTGAAGCCCTGCGGCGTCTCGAACCCTGGCTGCGGGAGGAGGAGAGCAACTGGGTGCGCCGCGGTCGCAACCGGGCCGGTCGGGGTCCCCGGGCTGGCGAAGCCGGCGCCTACGGGCAGGCAACGGGATTTGAGACAATGGTGGGCTGGCTCTTTTTGCACGATCCACAGCGGCTGGCCCAGCTTCTGGATCAACTGGAGGAGACCACCCCATAGCCCGTTCTTCTCCTTCGCCATGACCCCTCGCTTCGAACGCCGCCCCGAGAAACGCAGCGGCCCCCCTGGGGACTGGCGCCGCAGCACCGCCGGCCGCAAGCCGTTCACCCGTGGCGAGGGACGTCCGGAGGCCCGATCTGATGGCGACCGCCCTGAGGCGCGCCGTGTTGAGGGTCGCCGTCTTGAGGGGGGGCGTCCAGAAAGTAGGCGTCCGCAGGCTGGCCGTTTCCGTTCTCCCCGTGCCGAAGGCGGTCGCTTTGCCGGCCCCCGGCCGGAAGGGGGCCGCTTCGCTTCTCCGCGATTTGAGCGGCCCAACCCCGATGGGGCTGCGCGTCCCGCTGCGGGCCGGCGCATCGAACCCCGCCGGCCTGGGGCTGCCCCTGCCCGTGGCGGTGCCCCTGCCCGAGGTGGTGCCCCCGCCCGGGGTGGAGAACGCCTGGAGCGCGGCCGGGGCCCCCGCCGCTTTGTGGCACCGCGGCCCGACCATGGCGTGCGGCCACGCTTCGGCCAGCCCGGCACTGCTGCCAGGGACCAGGCCGGCCCCGCAGCGATGGGCGAAAGCCTGGGCACTGCAGCCACCCCTGAGGCCGAGCGCTTTGGTCAGGAGCCTGCCGACGATTTCGTCTGGGGACGCCATGCCGCCCAGGCCTCGCTGGAAAGTGGCCGCCCGATCCATCGCATCTGGTGCACTCCGGAGATGCGCCTGAGCCCCCGCTTCCTGCAGTTGCTACGCGAAGCAAAGGCCTCCGGCGTGTTGGTGGAGGAGGTGACCTGGGCCCGCCTGGGCCAACTCACCGGCGGCGCTGTGCACCAGGGAATCGTGCTGCAGAAAGCTGCTGCCGACACCCTCGATCTGGCCACATTGATAGACGGCTGCCGGGGCCTCTGCGAACCGGCCTTGCTGATGGCTGTGGATGGGCTCACCGACCCCCACAACCTCGGGGCGATCGTGCGCAGTGCCGAATCCCTTGGCGCCCACGGCCTGGTGCTGCCCCAGCGTCGCTGCGCCGGCCTCACCGGCACCGTGGCGAAGGTGGCCGCCGGTGCCCTCGAGCATCTACCGGTGGCGAGGGTGGTGAACCTGAACCGCTCTCTTGAAACCCTCAAGCAGGAGGGTTATCGCGTGATCGGGTTGGCGGAGGAAGGCAGCGTGGGCCTGCACGAGGTCAATCTCGAGGGGCCACTGGTGATTGTCACCGGTTCGGAGGGCAGCGGCCTTTCCCTGCTCACTCGCCGCAGCTGCGACCAGCTGGTGCGTATTCCGTTGCGGGGGGCTACCCCCAGCCTTAACGCTTCGGTGGCCACGGCCCTGCTTCTCTATGAAATCGCCCGTCGCGGCTGGATGCAGGGTGTTTCCGGCACGGCACCGGCCCCGCGGATCGTGCGGCCGGTGATGCCGGCCCAGCCCGACTCCGCCGCAGGTCCGGCCGCAAGGCCGGAAGGGGGCAGCGACCAGCTGGAGGCTGCCGGGTCAAGCCTCCCAGAGCCAATCCTCTCGGATCCAAGCCTCTCGGATCCAAGCCTCTCGGATCCAAGCCCCACTCCGGCCACGGCTCCCTCAATTGGCGAAGATCTGCTTGAAGATCCGTCGCAGGCGCCGCAGCTCGTGGCCCTGGCCGCTGATCTGGTTCCGGAGCGAGCCGCCAGCATCGATCTGCTCTCAGAGGATTCCATGCCCCGTTTCGATGGCGACATCGTGCTCTGAGCCGGCTGCCATCGGCGCCGCCGCCGGTCAGAATGACGAGCTCTGAAACCGCCGCTTTTGTGAGGAACCCGTTGCTCTGGCCGGTGCGGCGTAGTGCCAACGCCTTGGGCCTGGCCTGGTGGGCTCGGGTGGAGACCCGCTCCCCCGATGTCATCTACTGGTTTGGCCCGTTCGTTCGCCGCAGCAGCCTGGAGGCGGCCCTGCCCCCCTTCCTCGAGGACATTCGCGCCGAGGGCCCCCAGCAGCTGGAGCACCAGCTGCTGCGCAGCCACCGCGGCGAGCCGCTCACCGAAACGCCTGAAGGCGCTGAGCCTGGCTGATAGCGTCGCCTGACGCAGGATGAGAGCAGATGGGGATCGCCGCATGGCGCGGGCAGCTGGTCCGTGGTGAGGTGTCGGCTCGGGAGCTCACCGACCAGCACCTGGCACGCATCGCCGCCGTTGATGGCACGGTGCATGCCTATCTGGAGGTCACCGCTGAGCGGGCCCGTGCGGATGCCGATCGCATCGATGCCGCTCGGGCCGCCGGTGAACCCCTGCCGCCCCTGGCCGGCATCCCGCTGGCGATCAAGGACAACCTCTGCACCAAGGGCATCCGCACCACCTGCTCCAGCCGCATGCTCGAGAGTTTCGTGCCCCCCTACGAATCGACGGTGACTGAGCGGCTCTGGACTGCAGGCGCCGTGCTGCTCGGCAAAACCAACCTCGATGAGTTCGCCATGGGCAGCTCCACCGAGACCTCCGCCTTCGGGCCCAGCCGCAACCCCTGGAACCCTGAGCGGGTTCCAGGGGGCAGTTCCGGCGGCAGCGCCGCCGCCGTGGCCGCCGGCGAATGCATCGCCTCGCTGGGCTCCGATACGGGCGGCTCGATCCGTCAGCCCGCCAGCTTCTGCGGTGTGGTGGGCCTCAAGCCAACCTACGGCCGCGTCAGCCGCTGGGGGCTGGTGGCCTTTGCCAGCTCCCTCGATCAGGTGGGCCCCTTCAGCTCCTCGGTGGCGGATGCGGCCGAGATCCTGCAGGTGATTGCCGGTGCCGATCCCCACGATGCCACCTGTCTGCAGGCGCCGGTGCCCGATTACGTGGCCGCCCTGGATCAACCCGTGGCGGGTCTACGGGTGGGCCTGGTGAAGGAGTGCCTGGAGGCCGAGGGCCTCGATCCCCAGGTGAAGGCTTCGGTGCTGGCGGCGGCCGAGCAGCTGCAGGCCCTCGGCTGTGAGCTGGTGGAGGTGAGCTGTCCTCGCTTCAACGACGGCATTGCCACCTACTACGTGATCGCGCCCTCGGAGGCATCGGCCAACCTGGCTCGCTACGACGGTGTCAAATACGGCTACCGCGCCGAGGGGGCTGATGCCCTGGCCACGATGACGGCCCGCAGCCGCGCCGAAGGCTTCGGCGATGAGGTGCAGCGCCGCATCCTGATCGGCACCTATGCCCTCTCGGCTGGGTACGTGGACGCCTACTACAAAAAGGCCCAGCAGGTGCGCACATTGATTCGCCGCGATTTCGACCATGCCTTCGAGCGGGTGGACGTGCTGCTGACCCCCACCTCACCCACCACCGCCTTCCGCTTCGGCGCCCATGCCGAGGATCCCCTGGCCATGTATCTGGCCGATTTGCTCACCATCCCCGCCAACATGGCCGGTCTGCCGGCGATCAACGTGCCGAGCGGCTTCGATGATCAGGGTCTGCCGATCGGCGTGCAGCTGATCGCCGGTGTGCTGCAGGAACCGCGCTTGCTGCAGGTGGCCCACCACTATGAGCAGGCGGCCGGGGTGATGGGGCAGCGACCGCCGGCCCCGTTGGTGCCCTGAGCCAATCTCCAGATCTGGTGTGCCAGGTGCGCCTATGGGCCGATCAGCCCCTTGATCTTGCGTGCTCCCCCTAGGCTGGGCCATGCCTTGTTCTGCCACTGGCAGGCATCCGGGGCCTGATCTGCAGCGCAAAAGCCTTGGCCTTCGTTCCGCTTCACAACCACAGCGACTACAGCCTCCTCGATGGGGCCAGCCAGCTGCCGGCGATGGTGGAGCGGGCCAAGGAGCTGGGCATGCCGGCCCTGGCCCTCACCGACCACGGCGTCATGTATGGCGCCATCGAGTTGCTGAAGCTCTGCAAGCAAGCGGGGATCAAGCCGATCATCGGCAACGAGATGTACGTGATCAACGGCTCACTCGATGATCCCAATCCGCCCAAGAAGGAGCGCCGTTACCACCTGGTGGTGTTGGCCAAGAACGCGGTGGGGTATCGAAATCTGGTGAAGCTCACCAGCATCAGCCACCTGCGCGGCATGCGCGGGCGTGGCATCTTTTCCCGCGCCTGCATCGATAAGGCCACCCTCCAAGCCCACAGCGAAGGGCTGATCGTGGCCACCGCCTGTCTGGGCGGTGAAATCCCCCAGGCGGTGCTGCGGGGCCGCCCCGATGTGGCCCGGGAGGTGGCCCGTTGGTACCAGGGCGTTTTCGCAGACGACTTCTACCTGGAGATCCAGGACCACGGCAGCATCGAAGACCGGATTGTGAACACCGAGATCGCCAGGATCGGCGAGGAGCTCGGCATCGAGCTGATCGCCACCAACGATGCCCACTACCTGAGTGTGGGGGATGTGGAGGCCCATGATGCACTTCTGTGTGTGCTCACCGGCAAGCTGATCAGCGATGAGAAGCGCCTGCGCTACACGGGCACCGAATACATCAAGAGCGAGGCGGAAATGCTGGCGCTCTTTGCCGATCACCTCAGCGTTGAAGTGATCGAGCGGGCGGTGGCCAATACCGCCAGGGCGGCCGAGAAGGTGGAGGACTACGACATCCTGGGCCGCTACCAGATGCCGCGCTTCCCGATCCCCGATGGTCACACGGCGGTGAGCTATCTGCGTGAGGTGAGCGAGCAGGGGCTGCGCTCACGCCTTGAGCTTGGGGCAGGCGATGGCTTCGATCCCACCTATGGCGAACGGCTCGATTTCGAACTGCAGGTGATGGAGCAGATGGGCTTCCCCACCTACTTTCTCGTGGTGTGGGACTACATCCGCTTCGCCCGAGAGAGCGGCATCCCGGTGGGGCCGGGGCGGGGCTCGGCCGCCGGCTCGCTGGTGGCCTACGCCCTCGGCATCACCAACATCGACCCTGTGACCAATGGCCTCCTGTTTGAGCGCTTCCTCAATCCTGAGCGCAAGTCGATGCCGGATATTGACACCGATTTCTGTATCGAGCGCCGCGGCGAGGTGATCGACTACGTCACCCGTCGCTACGGCGAAAACAAGGTGGCGCAAATCATCACCTTCAACCGCATGACCTCCAAGGCCGTGTTGAAGGATGTGGCTCGGGTGCTCGATATCCCCTATGGCGACGCCGATCGTCTGGCCAAACTGATCCCGGTGGTGCGCGGCAAGCCCGCCAAGCTCAAGGAGATGATCGGCGAGGAATCGCCCGCGCCGGAGTTTCGCGAGAAGTATCAGAACGATCCACAGGTGAAGCGCTGGGTAGACATGGCCATGCGCATTGAGGGCACCAACAAAACCTTCGGAGTGCACGCTGCCGGTGTGGTGATCGCTGCCGAACCGCTCGATCAACTTGTGCCACTGCAGCGCAACAACGACGGGCAGGTGATCACCCAGTACTTCATGGAAGACGTGGAGTCTATGGGGCTACTGAAGATGGACTTCCTTGGCCTCAAGAACCTCACCATGATCGATAAGACCATTGATCTGGTGGCCGAGAGCACCGGTGAAACGTTGGATCCCGATAAGTTGCCGCTGGATGATCCAGGCACTTACGGCCTGCTTGCCCGCGGTGATCTGGAGGGCATCTTCCAGTTGGAATCCAGCGGCATGCGCCAGATCGTGCGCGATCTCAAGCCATCCTGCCTGGAGGACATCTCTTCAATTCTGGCTCTCTACCGCCCAGGTCCCCTTGATGCCGGCCTGATCCCCAAGTTCATCAACCGCAAGCATGGCCGTGAGGCGATCGATTTTGCCCACGAGAAGCTGCAGCCGATCCTCAAGGAAACCTACGGGATCATGGTTTACCAGGAGCAGATCATGAAGATCGCCCAGGATCTGGCCGGCTATTCCCTCGGCGAAGCCGACCTGCTGCGGCGTGCGATGGGTAAGAAGAAGAAGAGCGAGATGGAGAAGCACCAGGGTCTGTTTGTGAAGGGGGCCACGGAACGTGGTGTGGATTCAAAAATCGCCGAGGCCCTGTTTGAACAGATGGTGCTGTTTGCCGAATATTGTTTCAACAAGAGCCACTCTACCGCCTACGGCGCTGTTACCTACCAGACCGCCTATCTGAAGGCCCACTATCCAGTGGCCTACATGGCGGCCCTGCTCACCGTCAATGCCGGCGCCACCGACAAGGTGCAGCGCTATATCGCCAATGCCAATGCGATGGGCATCGAGGTGATGCCGCCGGATGTGAATGCCTCCGGCATCGACTTCACCCCCGTGGGTGATCGCATCCTGTTTGGCCTCTCGGCGGTGCGCAATCTGGGCGATGGCGCCATCCGCACACTGATAGAGGCCCGCAGCAGCGATGGCCCCTTCCGCTCCCTGGCCGACCTCTGCGATCGCCTCCCGGGTAGCAGCCTCAACCGACGCTCGCTCGAATCGTTGATTCACTGCGGCGCCCTCGATGGCCTCGAGCCCCAAGCCAACCGCGCCCAGCTGATGGCCGACCTCGAGCTGATCGTGGATTGGGCCAACTCCAGGGCCAAGGATCGGGCCAGCGGCCAGGGCAACCTCTTCGATCTGCTCTCCGGCGCCGGTGCTGGCCCCGAGCAGAGCGCCGAGCAGGGCGCCGAATCCGGGCCTGCTGATCTGAGCACCGCACCGAAGGCGGCGCCGGTTGCCGATTATCACCCCACCGAGAAGCTGCGGCTCGAAAAGGAGTTGGTGGGGTTCTACCTATCCGACCACCCGCTCAAGCAGCTCAGCCGGCCTGTGCGGCTGCTGGCACCGATTGGTCTGGGCAGCCTTGAGGAGCAGGCCGACAAGGCCCGCGTGAGCGTGGTGACGATGGTTTCGGAGCTGCGCCAGGTGACCACCCGCAAGGGCGACCGCATGGCCGTGCTCAACCTTGAGGACCTCACCGGCAGCTGTGAGGCGGTGGTATTTCCCAAGAGCTATGCCCGCCTTGCCGACCACCTGATGGTGGATGCGAGGCTGTTGGTCTGGGCTTCGGTGGACCGCCGCGATGAGCGGGTGCAGCTGATCGTTGACGACTGCCGGGTGATCGACGACCTCAAGTTGTTGATGGTGGAGCTGATGGCCGACCAGGCCGCCGATATTGCCGTGCAGCATCGCTTGCGTGAATGCCTGCAGCGGCATCGGCCGCCCCAGGAGGAGGCTGGCCTGCGGGTGCCGGTGGTTGCCCAGGTGCACCACAACGGCCAGATCCGCTTCGTTCGCCTCGGCTATCAGTTCTGCGTGGCTGATCCGGAAGCCGCCCTCAACACGCTCACGGCAGCGGCCTTCAAGGCCTGCCTCAGCTCACCGCTCGTTGCCGCCTGAGCGCGTCTGCCGCAGCGATTCGCGCAAGCGCTTGATGTTCATGCCGATCTGCTCGCCGCCCAGCAGGCTGCCGGGCGATTCCTCCCAGCTGGAGGAGAACACCCCGTAGCTCAGTCCAACCAGGCCGAGCAGGAAGAAGGCCCCGGAACCCACCAGGGTGACGCCGGTGGGGATTTCGAGGATCTCGCGGCTCACGAGCAAATAGCTGGCCACAAACACACCCATCCCCAAAATGGTGGGGGTGCCGGTGGCGAGGGCAATCCGACGCGCCATGCGATTGGCCACGGTGTCGGGAATTGCCTGGCTGCGGGCGGCAGCCTTTGGCGGCTTGCTGCCGCTGCTCTTGCTGGCACCGGAGCCCGGTGCAAAGGCCGACGATCTATCGGCGCTGCGTGCCGGGCGTTTGCGTGCCATGGCCGCTATCAGCCGCGGATGCCAAGTTTTTCGATCAGCTGGCTGTAGCGCTCACCGCTGCCGCTACGCAGGTAGCCGAGCAGGCGTTTGCGGCGGCCGATCATCTTCAGCAACCCCTGACGCGACGAAAAGTCGTGAATGTTTTTCTGCAGATGGGCGCTGAGCTGGTTGATGCGCTCGCTCAACATCGCCACTTGCACTTCCACCGAACCGGTGTCGGTGCCATGGGTCTGATGGCTGTTGATCAGCTCTTGCTTCTGGGTGGTGTTGAGCGGCATGGGCGGCAGCGGGCCCTTTCGGTGCAAACAACTACGTTAACTCGTGGCGGGCGGAGCCTTGGCTCAGGCTGCCTGGTCACCCAGCCAGCGCAGCGATTCCCGCAGCCAGTCGTCGGGGCTGGCTGCGGCGGCCATCCCTGCTGCCACCGCCCTCAGGGCCCGATGGATCTCCAGGGCGTCGTAGCCAAGGGCGGCCAGGGTGAGCTGCACCTCCTCCCTGCCAGCACCGGCCAGGGCCTCGTCGCTGCCACTAGTAGCAGGATCATCCTCGCTGAGCGCCTCGAGCCCCAGAAAGCGCTGCTTGAGGCGGAGGCGCAGATCCACCGAAAGTCGCTCGGCGGTGCGCTTGCCCACGCCCGGTGCACTGGCCAGCCGCCTCAGGTCGGCCTGCACGATGGCGCGCACCAGCTCCTCTGGCGTCAGGCAGCCCAGCAGGCCCATCGCCATCTGGGGCCCCACGCCGCTGACGGCCACCAGTTCGCGGAACAGGTCCCTCTCCACCCGGCTCGGGAAGCCGAACAGGGTCCAGCCGTCCTCCCGGATGGCGTGATGGATATGCAGCGACAAGGTTTTGCCTGGGGGCGGCAGCTCCTGCCACTGGCGCTGGGTGAGCTGCACCTCGTAGCCCACCCCCTGACAGACCAGCAGGGCACCGCAACGGTTGGTCTGTTGCCATGGGTCGGCAAGATGCCCTTGCAGCCAGCCGATCATGGCAACGTCTCCGGTGTGCCCCATGCTGCCCGCTCTGCCAACCCCCACGCCGGCCCGGCTCGGGCGGACCCTGGCGGGGCTGCTGCTGCCGCTGCTGCTGCTGCTTCTTCCTTTCAGCCTGAGCGGTTGCAACGGTGTGGGCCAGCCGCCGCGGCGTCTGCTGCTCTCGGCCCTGGCCCTGCAGATCGATCTCACCCAGGGGGCGATCGCCCAGGCCCTGAGGCTCGAGCCCGGCGGTCTGCCGGAGGTGAACCGGGTGCGGATCGAGCAGCAACAGTCGATTCGTATCGGCGATGCCAAGGGCCTGCGGCTGGCCGGCCGCTTCGACTGGCGGCTTGCCAACGATCCGATTCGGGTCGACAGCCCTTTCGAGCTCTTCCTGCAGCGGGGCGAACGGGGCCAGAGTTGGCGCCTGGCCCGGCCGATCGGCGTCGAGGACGGGATC
>JAWOHV010000203.1:0-5311 GCA_046484965.1 Prochlorococcaceae cyanobacterium | reverse complement strand
CGTGGCCCTCAAGGCGGCACCACACCCCTGGCTGGCATTGATCGAAACCCGCGTCCATGGCGATGATCCGGAACTGGGCGCCGGCAAACCGGCCCCCGATGTTTTCCTGCTGGCGGCCCGGCGGCTCGGGGTAGCCCCACAGGACTGCTGGGCCTTCGAAGATTCACCGGCCGGCGCCGAGGCAGCCGCTGCCGCAGGCTGCCGGGTGCATGTGTTGCTGCCGCCAGGTCTGGAGGCCCACCACTACCCGCAGGGCACGATTGAGCTCAGCTCGCTGCTGCAGGTGCAGCTCTAGAGCTCAGTAGAGCCGGCTGAGCACGAAATCCGGCAGGGCCAGCAGGGCCCCGCGCGCCTCGGAAGGGGGGAGCCACTCGATCGCCTCGCGGGATTCGCGCGCGAACCCTTCGGCCAGGGCACGGGAACGGGGGATGGCCTCACAGCCACGCACCAGTTCGAGGGCCTGCTCGAGGTCTCCAGATTCGCAGAACTCCCTCTCGATCAAGCCCGCCAAGGCAGGGCGTTCCTCCAGGGCATAGAGGGCAGGAGCTGTGAGGTAGCCGCTGCTCAGGTCACTGGCAGCGGGCTTACCAAGCTGCAGATCGCTGCCGGTGAAATCGAGGATGTCGTCCACCACCTGAAAGGCGAGCCCGAGCTGACGTCCGAAGAGGTAGAGAGCATCGAGGCGGTCGCTGCTCAGGCCACTGAGAACACCCGTAGCTCGTGAGCTGTTGGCGATCAGGGAGGCGGTTTTGCAGTAGCTCTTCTCGAGGTAGGTCTCGAAGCTCTGGCCGGTGTCGTAACGGAACAGGCCCTGACGCACCTCACCATCGGCCAGGTCCATGATCACGCGGCTGAGCAGCTTCACCACCTCGAGATCATCGAGGTTGGCCAGGTGCCAGCTGGCTTGGGCAAACAGAAAATCACCGGCCAGAACGGCCACCCGATGGTTGAAGCGGCTGTGAACGGCGGCGACACCTCGGCGGGTGGCCGCCTCATCCACCACGTCGTCGTGGACGAGTGAGGCGGTGTGGATCATCTCTGTGATCTGGGCCAGCCGACGGTGCCGTTGGCTGAGCGTGCCGTCGGCGGCCAGGGCACGGGAAAGCAGCAACACGATCGCCGGACGGATGCGCTTGCCGCCAGCACTGAAAAGGTGTTCGGCGGCCGCCTGCAGGATCGGATGGCCCGCACCGATCAAGGCACGCAGATCGGCGAGCAGGGCGTCGAGGTCGGCTTCGACCGGCTGGAGCAGCTCTGCAACCGTTGCCATGACCCCCAGCCTGTGGCGAGATCCTAGAAGGCTCCGGTGGATGACCGTAGATCGACTTGCTCAACGAGGGGTACGGCTCCCAGCAGGGGGGTGGCGCCTTGGGCGAATTTGAGTGGCTCGCCAGTCACGCAGAAGCGGCAGTGGCTGTGGGGATCGGCAGCTCCTTCTCTGTCATCGCGGCCATCGCGGCCGTCATCGCCCAGGGCGCCAAGCAGGGCCACCAGACGCTGGGCGGTGGCCACTGCTGGATCGATCACCACCATCTGGGAAGGCAGCAGCTGGCGCAGCAAGGGCAGCAGCAGGGGGTAATGACTGCAGCCGAGCACCAGCGTGTCCACCTCGGCATGCAGTAACGGCGCCAGGTACTCCTCCGCCGCCATTCGCAGCGAGGGCGCCATCAGGTCGCCTGCTTCGATCAAAGGAACGAAGGCCGGACACCCCACCTCCAGCACCTGCGTGCCGGGCCGGGCCGCCTCGATGGCATGGCGATAGGCGCCGCTGGCGGCGGTTGCCGGCGTGGCCAGCACCCCCACCCGACCGGTGGTGATGTCAGCGGCGGCACTGTCGATCAGACCCACCACGGGCACACCGGCCTCGGCCACGGCCACTTCAAAGGCCAGCGCGTTGGTGGTGTTGCAGGCCATCACCAGCAGATCCACCCCTTCGGCGCGCAACCAGCAGACCACTTCGCGGGCGATGGCCCGAATCTCCTGGGGGCTGCGATCGCCATAGGGAAGGCGGGCCGTATCACCGAGATAGAGGCAGTGCTGATGGGGCCGCCGCGCCAGCAGCTGGCTCAGCACGGTCAAGCCCCCCAGGCCGCTGTCAAATAGGCCGATCAAATGGTTCAAGGCTGGTTCAGATAGGACAGGATGCCGGCGGCGATCGCTAAGGCCAGGTTGCGGCGGTGGCGGGGATCGGCCAGGCGTGGCGCGTCCAGTTGCCCGGTCACGAAGCCCATCTCCAGCAGCGCCGCGGGCATCACCGAACGGCGGATCACGAAAAAGCGACCGGGCCGTGCTCCCCGGTCGGGACTGCCGGGGGACACTGCCAGCATCTGCTGCTGCAGGGCCTGGGCCAGGGAGCGGGAGCGCCCCCCTTCGAAAAAGAAGGTTTCGATGCCGTTCACATCCGGCCGGGCCATGCTCAGCGCATTGGCGTGAATGCTCACGAACACGTGGGCGCCGCTGTTGTTGGCCAGGGAAACACGCGGTGGCAGGTCCACATCCACCTCAGAGGTGCGGGTGAGCAGCACCTGCACACCCTTGGCCTGCAGCAACTGGGCCACCTGCAGACTCACGTCGAGCACCACATCGGTTTCCCGCAGGCCGCCGATGCCCACGGCACCGGGATCAGGACCGCCATGGCCTGGGTCGATCACCACCTTGAAGCGACCGCGCGGCACGCTCGGCAGGCCATCGGCCGATAGCGGGGTGCCAAGGGTGGGGAAGGAGGTGCGGGGTTGGGATCGCCAGCTGCTGCGGCCATCCAGCTCACCTTCGCCGATCGTTTGCAGGCTGCGGCCAGGCAGGCCTGAAAGATCCATGCGCCAGCGATCAGGTGCCGTGCCCACCAGCCGCAGCTGACGCGGATCAAGCTGGGTGCCTGGGGCGAATTCGAGCACCAGCCTGGTGAGATCGCCGCCCGGAGCACCAATGCGCACCTGGCGGAGGGCACCGCCGCCGCTGAGGCTGCGGGGACGCAGGGGGCGGCCGGGAAGGTCGATCCACACCCGAGGACCCTGCTGGCTGCCCCGCCCCGCCTCATAAAAGGCCTGCAGACGAACATCAGGCTCGGTGCGCAGCTCCAGCACCCCCTCCGCACTTACCCTCCAGGCAGCCAGGGCGCTGGCCGCCCGGGCCGGCAGGGCTGCCAACAGGGTGAGCATCGGCAGCAGGGCCGCCAGCAGACTGAACCCAGACTTGGCCGATCGCACCATCAAGCGGCTCAGAACAACGCCGGCCGCCGGTGCTGGAGGCTCGGCATCTGGGCCCGAACCCGCTGCACATGGGCACGATCGATCGGCGCCACCGCCATGCCGGGCGCCACGCCGGCGTCGGCAAGCACGGTGCCCCAGGGATCGATCACCAGGGAATGGCCATGGGTCTGGCGGCGGCCGCCGTGCAGGCCCGTCTGGGCTGGGGCGAGCACGTAGGCCGTGTTCTCGATTGCCCGCGCCTGCAGCAGCACCTGCCAGTGGTCCTTGCCGGTGAAGGCAGTGAAGGCCGCCGGCACCATCAGCAGCTCGGCGCCGGCGCCGGCGAGGTGGCGATAGAGCTCCGGGAAGCGCACGTCGTAACAGATTGAAAGTCCGATGCGACCAAGCCCCGGCACATCCACCACCGGTGGCAGCTGATCGCCCGGCTTCACCGTGGCCGACTCGCGGTAGGTGTTGCCGTCGGGCAGATCCACATCGAAGAGATGGATCTTGTCGTAACGGGCCAGCAGCTGGCCTTCCTTGCCCACCAGCTCGGCCCGGTTGATGGTGAGGCCTTCAGCGGCGGGCACCGGAAAGCCCCCGCCCAGCAGGGTCACCTGATAACGCCGCGCCATCGTCACCAGGAAGCGGCTGCAGCGCTCGGCCAGGCTGGCAGCCAGCTCCAGGCGCCTTTGGTCGTCGCCCATGAAGGCGAAATTCTCAGGCAGACCAACCAGCTCGGCACCACGACGGGCCGCCAGTTCGATCTGCTCTTCAGCGGCGGCGAAGTTCGCCTCCGGATCGTCCCTGCTGGTGAGTTGCAGCGCAGCCGCCAGGTAGCTGGTCACCGATCTCCCTGAACAGTCGGCCGAACTGTAAGGGACCTGCCAAGGGGGGCATCAGGCGGCCTGCAGGACACCGACCTCGGTCTGGGTGGGCACGATCTGAAGGCAATCCACCGCCGCGCAGCAGGCGAAATCGGGATCGTGATCACCAAGACCGATCAGCCGCTGGCCATGGCTGGCGGCCCGCAGGCAGGTTTCAGTGTCTTTGTGCCATTGCTGCCAGAGGGCTAGGGCGGCCAGCAATTCATCGTTGCCGAACTGCACGCCCACATGGGGCGCCACCGCCAGCTCGGTGGCGGCCGAAGCCACCGCACCGGCCGCCAGGCTGTCTTCGAGGGAGTAGGCGCCCTCCCAGCCGCTGCCCACGATCCAGACCCGCTGACAGCCCCGCTCCAGCAGCCGCCTTGCCACCGCGGTGCGGTTGGGCAGACAGGCCGTGACCAGCAGGGGCACCTCCTGCACGGCCGCCAGCGATCGGGTGCCATTGGTGGTGCTCATGAAGATGCGCTTGCCCGCCACCAGCTCTGGCGTCACCGCCAGGGGTGAATTGCCCAGGTCGTAGCCCGCCACCCGCTGGCCGCCCCGCTCCCCGGCCCGCAGGCGCAGCGACGCAGGCCAGGCTGCAGCGGCCGCCTCCAGGGGAGCCAGATCGGCGAAGGCCTGGATCGCCTCGGCACCGTTCTGCAGCGACCAGGCGATCGTGGTGGTGGCCCGCAGCACGTCGATCACCACGGCTGCATCGGGGCCGCCGTCGGCTGGGGGGGTAACCGCCGGAACGCACTCAGAGGTGTGGAAATAGGAAATCAGCACGCGCGCAGCCGGGGATTCAGGTGGCCCAGCGTAGGCAGGCCCGCAGGAGCCAACCGAACCTGCCTTCCGCCCCCGCCAGGTTGGGCAGGTGCGCCACAGTGGCTTCTGCCTGAGCCAGCCGATGACTGCCCCCATGGCCGCGCCCGTGTTCAGCCAGCGCAGCCGCCGGGACCTGCGTGGCTTCCTGGAGCTGCTGGAGAGCCGTGGCGCCCTGCGCCGCATCACGGCTCCGGTGGACCCCGACCTGGAACTGGCCGCCATCGCCGACCGGGTGCTGGCCGCCGGTGGGCCGGGATTGTTGTTTGAAAACGTGATCGGCTCCACGATGCCGGTGGCGATCAACCTGCTCGGCACCCAGGAGCGGGTGCTGTGGAGCCTGGGCATGGAGCGGCCCGAGGAGCTCGAGGCCCTGGGCGAGCGCCTGGCCCTGCTGCAGCAGCCCCGGCCGCCGAAGGGGGCCCGCGAAGC
>JAWOHV010000126.1:0-22561 GCA_046484965.1 Prochlorococcaceae cyanobacterium | reverse complement strand
TCCTCTGGATAGGCAGCGTCAAGCGTCAGCTGCAAGCTACGCAGATGGCGCTTGACGCTGCCTATCCAGAGGAAGACTGGGGTTTCACGGCCCAGCAGGCGGTGGAGAAACTGCTCAAGGCTTGGATCGTGCTGGCTGATCGCCAGCCGCCCCGGGTCCATGACCTCGAAGATCTGGACGCTCTGGCTGGTCAGCAGGTTGATCCCCTGCTGCTGGAGCTGCAGGTGTTTGCGGTGGAGGCCCGCTATGAGCAGGGCCCATTTCCGTTGCCCGCGCCGCGGCAGGAGCTGCTGGCGCTGGTCGAGGCGGAGCTGGATCGCTGTCAGCAGGCGGTTGAGGCGCTTGTCGAATCGGACGCCTGATCGAGCTCAGGTCCGCTGATCGGCTTCGGGCCGGTTCACGTTGCGGATGGCAAGGGGATCGAGCGGCACTGCCTCGTAGGGCAGCTCCACCAGCCAGCTCTGCAGGCGCCGTTCGCCTCGGCCCACCGCTGCGGCCAGGTGGGTGCGGATCGGGGCGCTGCTCGGAACCAGGCCCAGCAGCGGTTGCAACCGCTCTCCGTCGTGGGCCAGATAAAGCCGGGTGGGCTCCTGCGCTGGCGCTGGATCGTCCGCAGCCGCCAGCAGGGTGTGCAGCGCGGCAAGGCTGAGATCCGGCATGTCCACCGGGCAGAGCAGCAGGTGCTCGTTGGGGTGGTGCTGCATCAGCCGGTGCAGGGCCAGCAGAGGGCCTTGGCAGGGTGGCGGTTCGGCCAGGGCGGTGATGGAGAAAGAATGTCCTGGCTTTGTGGTGTCGCCTCCGCCGCTGTGCAGCGCCTCGGCCAGCTCAAGGTGCGCTGGATGGCGGCTCAGCAGCGTGATCGGCGCGTTCAGCTGGGCTAGCAGTCGCAGCGTGCGCTCCAGCCAGCTGCCGCCTTCGGGGTGGCTCAGCAGGGCCTTGTCGCGGCCCATGCGCCGGCTTTCGCCACCGCTGAGCAGGCAGGCGCGCAGGGGCAGGCCTGGCTCAGCGGCCGGCAGCCGAGGGGAGCTCACACCAACAGCCCGAACTCGGCCAGGGCCCGCGGCAGGTTGCGGTGCTCGTGGCCGGGGTGGCTGAGCTTCACCAGGGCGAAGCGCTGCAGCTCCGTCAGCTCCCCCCAGCTGCTGCTGCGCAGCTCCAGGCCCAGCTGGGCGCAGGAGGCGCTCAGCATCTCGGGCAATTGCTCGGCCTGCTGCCAGGGCTCCCCACTGGCTCGGGGCAGTTCCTTGGCCTGGCCGGCGCTGAGGGCGGCGCTGCGCGCCAGCAGGTGCTCGCGCAGCGCCTCGATGGCGGCGGCATCGTCGGCCCAGGCCAGCAGCTCGGCGCGTTCGGCCTCGGCCAGCTCGCTCCAGTGCTGCAGCTTCAGTTTCACGCCGGCCAGATCGAGCTTGCGCCGCACCGCCATCGGGATGCAGCGCAGGTCGGCCGTGAAGTCGGCCTCGAAACCGAAGCAGGTGCTGGCCAGGGGGGTGCCCACGGAGCCTGAGCGTTATGGCTCCATTCCAACGCGCCGCTGCCGCTGTTGCTGGAAGCGGGGCGGTAGCTAGCGTGGAATTTGAGGCAGCGTTCGGCCTGGTCGCATGTCGAGTAGCCCGCGGCGCTGATGAGAGCCGATCTGCCCAGTTCCGCCACGCCCGTAGCAGCGCCCCAAGCCGACTCCGCCCTGGCCCGAACCCAGTGCCCCTACTGCGGTGTGGGCTGCGGCCTGGAGCTCAAAGCACCCAGCGCACCAGACGGCCCCTGGATCGCCCGCGGCGACCGCCACCACCCCTCCTCCCTCGGGCAGGTGTGCGTCAAGGGGGCAACGGTGGGTGAAAGCCTCGACGGCAACCGTCTCACCACCCCCCTCTACCGCGAACAGCGCGACCAGCCCTTCGCCCCGGTTTCCTGGCAGAGGGCCTTTGAGCTGCTCGAGCAGAGGCTGCGCAGCACCCTGGCGGAACGGGGTCCGCGCGGCCTGGCGATGTATGGCTCGGGGCAGTTCCACAGCGAGGACTACTACGTCGCCAACAAGCTGATCAAGGGTGCCCTCGGCAGTAACAACTTCGATGCCAACTCGCGGCTCTGCATGAGCTCGGCGGTTTCGGGCTACATGGCCAGCCTCGGCTCCGATGGCCCCCCCTGTTGCTACAACGACCTCGACCAGGCCGGCACCGTGCTGCTGATCGGCAGCAACACCGCCGAGTGCCATCCGGTGCTGTTCCAGCGGCTGCTCAAGCGCCGCCGCCGTGAGCAGCACGGGCCGCGGATCGTGGTGGTGGATCCCCGCGCCACCGCCACCAGCGAGGCCGCCGACCTGCACCTGGCGATTCGCCCCGGCACCGACCTGGCCCTGCTGCACGGAATCGGCCACCTGCTGCTGGCGCGGGGGGCTGTGGACCGGCCCTACGTGGAGCGCAGCACCGAGGGTTTCGAGGCGCTGGCGCAGCTGTGGGCCGCCTGGACCCCGGAGGCCACCGCCACCTGCTGCGGCATTGAGGTGGCAGACCTGCTGCGGCTGGCCGATCTCTGGAGCGGAGCGGGCCCAGTGCTGAGCCTCTGGTCGATGGGCGTGAACCAGAGCGTGGAGGGCACCGCCACCGTGGCGGGGATCATCAACCTGCATCTGGTGACCGGCCAGATCGGCCGGCCCGGCGCCGGACCCTTCTCCCTCACCGGCCAGCCCAATGCCATGGGCGGCCGCGAGGCGGGCGGCCTGGCCAGGCTGCTGCCCGGCTACCGCTCCGTGGTGCAGGCGGCCCACCGGGCGGAGGTGGAGGCCCACTGGCAGCTGCCGGCCGGATCGATCGCCCCGGAACCAGGCCTCACCGTGTGGGAACAGGTGGAGGCCATGGAGCGGGGCGAGCTGGGCCTCTGGTGGGTCGCCGCCACCAATCCGCTGGTGAGCATGCCCTCGCTGGATCGGGTGCGGGCTGCGGTTCTCAACTGTCCTTTCGTGGTGCTGAGTGAGGCCTATGCCGGCACCGAAACCGCCGCCGTGGCCCACCTGCTGCTGCCCGCCGCCCAGTGGAGCGAGAAGGCCGGCGTGATGACCAACTCCGAGCGGCGGGTGACCCTCTGTCCCGCCTTCCGCCCGCCGCCGGGCCAGGCGCGGCCGGACTGGGAGATCTTTGCGGAGCTGGGCCGCCGGCTGGGCTTTGAGCAGCAGTTCAGCTGGTGCTCCGCCGCCGAGGTGTACGACGAGTTCGTGGCGCTCACGGCCGGTCGCGTCTGCGACCTCAGCGGCCTCAGCCATGGCCTGTTGGCCTCCCACGGGCCCCAGCAGTGGCCCTTCCCCAGCGGCACTGCACCTGGCGGCGGCGGCGCTCGTCTTTACTGCGACGGCCGCTTCCCCACCGCCAGCGGCCGGGCCCGCCTGATCACCCAGGCACCGATGGGCCTCGGCGAACCCCCCGATGCCGCCTTCCCCCTGGTGCTCACCGTGGGCCGTTACCTCGAGCATTGGCACACCATGACCCGCACGGCCCAGGTGCCCAGGCTGCTGCAGCGGCGCCCCGAGGCGTTGCTGGAGGTGCATCCCGCCGATGCCGCCCGCTTCGCCCTGCGCGACGGCGAGCTGGCCGAGGTGCGCTCCCGCCGCGGCGCCATCACCGCCAAGGTGGCCGTGACCGAGCGCATCCGCGAGGGCAGCGTGTTTCTGCCGATGCACTGGGGTGCTGCCCAGGAGCAGTCCTGTGAGGCCAACCGGCTGATGCACGAGCTGGCCTGCCCCCAGTCGCAGCAGCCGGAGCTGAAGGCTGCGGCGGTGGCGGTGCGCTGCCTATCAGATCGAGTGTGAGCTTCGCCCCTCAGCCATCGTCGTGGGCCTGGCGGCGGTAGAGGAAATCGAGGGCTTCGTTGCGGAATTCGTAGTACTCCGGCATCTCCATCAGCTGGCTGCGCTGGCGCGGGCGGGGGAAGGGCAGGCTGAGGTCGGCGCCGATCTGGGCAGCCGGGCCGTTGGTCATCATCACGATTCGGTCGGCGAGGAACAGGGCCTCGTCGATGTCGTGGGTGATCATCAGCACCGTCACTTTCTGCTCGGCCCAGATCCGCAACAGCTCCTCCTGCAATTCCTCGCGGGTGATCGGATCCAGCGCTCCGAAGGGTTCATCGAGGATCAGCAGTTTCGGCTGCAGTGCCAGGGCCCGTGCGATCGAAACGCGCTGCTTCATGCCCCCCGAGAGGCTCGCCGGTTTGTGGTGGGCCGATTCACTGAGGCCCACCATCTCCAGGTGGCTTTCCACGATGGAGCGGCTCTGGCCGTTGCGTCGGTGCTGGGGGAAGACATTGTTCACCGCCAGGGCGATGTTGTTGTAGGCGCTCAGCCAGGGCAGCAGGGAATAGTTCTGGAACACCACCATCCGCTCGGGCCCCGGTTCGATGATCCGCTCCCCCTGCACCCGCACCTCGCCGCTGCTGGGCTGCCGGAAGCCCGACACCATGTCCAGCAGGGTGGACTTGCCGCAGCCGGAATGGCCGATCACGCAGACGAATTCACCCTCGGCCACGCTCAGGTCGATGCCGTCGAGCACGCTGTAGGGCCCGCTCGGGGTGTTGTAGACCTTGCTCAGCGATTCGATCTTCAGGAAAGGCTCGCCCACGCCCTGCTTGCCAAGGGCAGCATCGCGGCCATCGGTGACGGTGCTGGAAAGGGAGGACATCGCAGGGGGCTCGCTTGTGTTTTCGGTGGCGTCGTTGCTGGTGTTCAGTCAGGGGAGGCGGCTCTGGAGGCGGCCACGGCTGCAGGGGCGTGTCGCCGCAGGTAGGCCACGGGATCGCGCAGATCAAGGCAGTCGCTGCCGAACAACTCGATGGCGGCGGGCTCCTCTTGATCGCCGGCCAGGTCGCCCTGGGCCGCTGCCGCTCCTTCGGCCTCCGCCACGCGGCGGTATAGATACTGATGCTGCACCCGCTCAGCCACCTGCTCCCAGTTGGCCGGGAAGGGGCAGATCCCCCAGCGGGCGAGCTGGGTGATGATCCACACCGCATCGTGCCGCTCGGGAGCATTCACGCCGCCGTGGAAGCGCAGCAGCTGCGGCTCAGCCATCGGCTCGCCGACGCCCCGGTCGAAGGGACCCACCAGCGCGGGCCGAAGTGTGGCCAGATCGGCCCCGACAAAGTCGGCGCGGGAGAGCAATTCGGCGAGCTCCTCCCGGTTGGCGGGCTGTTCACACCAGCGGCAGGCCTCCAGCAGGGCATGCACCAGGGCTTCGTGGGTGCGGGGATGGGCTGAGGCCCAGTCCTCCCGCACGCCGAGAACCTTTTCGCAGTGGCCGTTCCAGAGTTCGGTGTCGGCGGCGATCACGGTGCCGAGCCCCTCCTTGACGGCGCGGCTGTTCCATGGCTCGCCCACGCAAAAGCCATTGATCGTGCCGGCGCGCAGGGTCGCCACCATCTGGGGCGGCGGGATCACGATCAGGTCCACATCCTTGTCGGGGTCGATGCCACCTGAGGCCAGCCAGGCCCGCAGCAGGAAGTTGTGCATCGAGGCCGGATGCACCATGGCGAAGACGGGGCGCTGCTGGGGATGGGCCGTGATCCAGCGCCGCAGCCCGGCCACGTCGTGCACGCCAGCCTCCCGGAAGCTGCGATGCAGGGTGATGGCATTGCCGTTGCGCGAGAGGGTCAGGGCGGTGACCATCGGCAGGGGATCCTGCCCGCGCAGCCCCAAAGACATGGCGTAGGGCAGCCCTGCCACCATCTGGGCGGCATCGAGCACCCCTTGGCGCACGTGGGTTTCCAGGCTTTTCCAGTTGGCCTCCCGGCGCAGCTCCACCTGCTCCAGGCCATGGCGCTGGAAGAAGCCCTTCTCCTGGGCCACCACCAGCGGGGCGCAGTCGCTCAGGGGAATGAAGCCGATCGCCAGGTTCACCTTCTCCAGCCCGTTGGCGGCGATGGCGGCCGCCGGCTTGAGGCGCTGCTGCCGGGCCCGGCGCTGGTCGTTGAGGAAGCCCACCATCTCCGCCCGCAGGGCGTAGTAGCTCGGGTGCTTCACCGCCGTCAGCTGGCTGCGGGGGCGGGGCAGGGGCACCTCGAGGATCTGGCCGATGTGGGCTTCCGGGCCGTTGGTCATCAGCACCACCCGGTCGGAGAGCAGCAGGGCTTCGTCCACGTCGTGGGTCACCATCACGGCCGTCACGCCCGCCTCGTCGCAGATGCGCAGCAGCTGTTGCTGCAGGTTGCCGCGGGTGAGCGCATCGAGGGCGCCGAAGGGCTCATCGAGCAGCAGCAGCTTCGGTCGGATCGCCAGCGCCCGGGCGATCGCCACCCGCTGCTTCATGCCGCCGGAGAGCTCGTGGGGATATTTGTCGGCCGCTGCCTTCAGGTTCACCAGCTGGATGTTGTGCTCCACCATTGCCGCCCGCTCAGCGGCTGCTTTGTTGGCGAAAACGTTGTCTACGGCCAGGGCGATGTTCTGCCGCACCGTTTTCCAGGGCAGCAGGGAATAGTTCTGGAACACCACCATGCGCTCTGGGCCTGGAGCCGTGATCTGGCGGCCGTTCATCAGGATCCCGCCTTCGCTGGCCTGGCTGAGGCCAGCAAGAAGGTTGAGCAGGGTGCTCTTGCCGCAGCCTGAATGGCCCACCAGCGAGAGGAACTCGCCCTCGGCGATGTCGAGGAAGATGTCGCGCAGTGCCACGTAACTGCCGCCGCCCTGCAGGGGGAAGGCCTGGGTCACATGGTCGACGGTGAACATCGAGGGCATGGCCTCAGTTCCCCCCCTGGCTGACCCGCCGGCCGGCGAAGGCAACCAGCCGATCGAGCAGCAGCCCGACGATGCCCACATAGATGATGGCCAGGATGATCTGGCTGGAGCTGGAGTCGCCGCCAGCGTTGTACGCGTCCCAGATGAAATAGCCGATGCCGCCATCGGCCTTGAGCATCTCAGCGGCCACAATCGCCAGCCAGGCCAGGCCCACGGCGATCCGCAGCCCGGTGAACACATAGGGCACTGTTGCAGGTACCACGATCTCGCGAATGTAGGCCTGCTTTGAAAGCCGCAACACCCGGGCCACGTTTGTGTAGTCCTGAGGGATCTCGCGGATGCCGACGGCGGTGTTGATGATGATCGGCCAGATGGCGGTGATGAAAATCACGAAAATCGCCGAGGTGTTGGCGTCCTGGAACACCATCAGAGAGATTGGAAACCAGGCCAGCGGTGGCACGGTGCGCAGCACCTGAATCACCGGATCGAGGCCTTTGCCCACGAAGCGGTTCAGCCCCAGCAGGCCACCCACGGCGATGCCGGCCACGGCCGCCAGGCCGTAGCCGGCCGCCACCCGCTGCAACGAGATCAGGATCTGCCAGCCCAGCCCCTTGCTGGTGCCACCGTCGTCGAAGAACGGCTGGCTGATGTAGGGGTCCCAGGTCTCCAAGAGCACGTTCACCGGACCTGGCAGTCGCGAAGTTCCCAGCAGCAGGGAAACCAGCTGCCAGAGCACAAGAAAGCCGCCGATGCAGACGATGTAGGGACCGGCCCCGCGCAGGATGCTGGCGGGTCTGGAGGAGGTGGAGCTCATGGATCCGAAATCAGGCCATCGCCTTGATCTTCTGGGAGTCGAGATAGGCCTTGGGGTTCTCTGGATCGAAAACAATGCCGTCGAAGAACGTTTCCTTGCCGCGTGAATCGCTGGCTGGGATGGCCTTCTCCTGGCCAATCGCCTTGGCCGCTTCTCTCCAGAGGTCTGAGCGGTTCACCTTTTCGATCAGGGCCTTGGTGTCAGTGTTCTGGGGCAAGTAGCCCCAGCGGATGTTCTCGGTGAGGAACCAGAGATCATGGCTCTTGTATGGGTAGGAATAAGAATCGGTCTGTTTCCAGAAGTGCATCCGCAGTGGAGAATTGGTCATGCTGCGGCCATCGCCGAAGTCGAATGTGCCAGCCAGGCGAGGCTTGATATCAGCCACGCTGGCCTTGAAGTATTTGTCTTTTGAGGTGATCTCGCAGAGCTCGTCAAGGTTGGCGGGGTCCTGGCACCAGATCTGAGCTTCCTGCACCGCCATCAGCATCGCCTTGGTGGCCTTGGGGTTCTTGTCGACCCAGTCGGCTCGCATCGAAAAGGCCTTCTCAGGATGATCCTTCCAGAGCTCTCCGGTGATGGCGGCGGTGTAGCCAAGCTTGTTGTTCACAAGTCGCTGGTTCCAGGGCTCACCCACGCAGAAGGTATCCATGGTGCCGGTCTGCATGTTGGCCACCATCTGTGGAGGTGGTACCACCACAAGGTCGGCATCCTTGTTGGGGTCAATGTCGTTGGCGGCCAGCCAGTAGCGCATCCAGAGGTCGTGGGTGCCGCCGGGGAAGGTCATGGCGGCTTTGAGCAACTTGCCACTGGCCTTTTTCTGATCGGCAATCTGCTTCAGCTTGGGATCCTTGATTGTTACCTTTTCCGCTAGGAACTCGTTCGACAGTGAGAGGCCCTGGCCATTAACATTTAGTCGCGCCAGGATATACATCGGTACCGGCTGTTTTGACTTGCTGATCTTGCCTGCCGTGAGCAGGTAGGGCATCGGCGTGAGGATGTGGGCGCCATCGATACCGCCGCGGGCGCTGCCCAGTTCCAGGTTGTCGCGGGTAACGGCCCAGGAGGTTTGCTTCATGACCTTCACCTCAGGCATGCCGTGCTTGGTGAAGAATCCCTTCTCGAGGGCGATGATCAACGGTGCGGCATCGGTGAGGGCGATGAAGCCCAGGGTGGCCCCCTTCACCTCGGTGTCGCTGCTGCTGCCGTCTGCGGTTGGTTGGCTGCTGCCCTCGCGGCCGGAGGGCCCGCCGCAGGCACTCAGCCAGACGGCGCCGGCGGCAGTGCCGGCGGCGGTGAGCAGAAATTGACGGCGCGAAACGGAAGCCATGGAACTGGGTGACGGCGGTGGGGATGGCTGTCTGCGAAGTGCAGAAAGACACAACAAGGCGCTAATGGAGGGGCCGCGCTCTATAGAGAGGTGGCCTGACAAGTAGGCGGTCGTAGGAGAGCGGACTGCCAGTAGTCAGCCCGGCTTCAGAACGAAGCGCCTGGGGCTGAAGAGACGTTGTTTCGGCGCAAAAGCTGACCGAAGCATCTACCAAACCACGCGATCAACCCGGTTCAGAGTGACATCAGCTACCGAATCGCCAATTGGCTCGCCAGCTGCTGGCGCCGTTGCTCGCCGCAGCGGGCCGCCAGCAGGGCCCGAGCCTGGGCCAGGCCAGCCGGCAGATCGGTGAAGTTGTTGCTGAGCCAGAGGTAGGCCCCCAGATTCCAGAGCAGGGCCTGGGCCAAGGGTCCCTCACCCTGCAGGGCCGCCAGGGCCGCCAGGCGCCAGGCCTCCAGATCGGTCCAGGCCACCTCCGGGGCGTCGATGCCGTGGTCGCGGGGGTGCAGCAGGATTCGCTCCGCCTCGCCATTGCGCAGGTGCGCGGTGATGCCCGCCCGGGTGGTGGGCAGGTCGGTGGAGCCCTCCAGGCCCTTCACGGTGAGCACATCGGTTTCGCCGGACGCCGTCAGCGCCTGCCAGGCGCGCGCCTCGGTGGGGGGGTGCACGAAGCCGCTCACCAGCAGGTGCTCGCCCTGGTGGGGTGTCCAGAGCAGTTCAAGGCTGGCCACCGGCGGCCGTTTGCCGATCGCGTCGCGCACCGCCACCAGGCGTTCGGCAGCGGGGAAGTGATCGCTTTGATGGGTGAGGGCCACACCGTGCTCGTCGAAGAGCTGCTGCACCGTGGCCAGGGGCAGGCCGCGCCATTCGATGCCGAGTGCTGCGAACAGTTCGGCCAGGGTGACGCCGTACTTCACCGGCATCGGCTCACCGCCGTGCAGGACCACGGGCTGTCCGGCTGCAGCCAGGCTGAGGGCCAGCAGCGGCAGCAGGGGCGCCGTGCGGCTGCGGCCGTCGTAGGGCACGCCGAAGCAGAGGGGCCGGCGGCCAGCGCTGCGCAGCACCGGCCCATGGCTGCGGTAGGCGTCGAGCATGCCGCTCAGCTCCAGCGGTGCTGGGCGGCGGATGCGGTGGGCAATCAGAAAGGCCCCCAGCTGGGCATCGTCAACGGCGCCGCTGAGCATCAGCTCCATGGCCTCGCGCGCCTCCTCGCGGCTGAGGCCGGAGCTGGTGTGCTCGCCGCTGCCCACCAGGCCGATCAGGGTGCGGAAACGGGCGCGTTCAGTGCCCAGCGCCTGCAGGCGCAGCTCCCGGCGGCCGACCGTTGTTTGCTGTTTCGGTAGCGGTTGCAACACGCTGATCAAGCCTCAGCTCCCACATTGTGCAGAGAGAGCGGATCAGTAACCACGGCGCAGCGGTGCCCAGCCGCCGTCGCACCGTTGCTTCCATCTGGCTTCCCACTCACCATGGCGTTTTCCAGCAGCTCCGCGGCAGCACCGCAGTCCAAGATCGAACAAGCCAAGGCTGAGCTCTGCGGCCTTGATCTTGCTCCCCGGCTTGCCGAATTGGGGCGCGAAGGCTGGGAATCTCTCGACGAAGCCACCCTCACGATTCGGCTCAAGTGGCTGGGCATCTTTTTCCGCCCGGTTACGCCTGGGCGCTTCATGGTGCGGCTGCGCTTGCCCAACGGCGTCGTCAGCGCCGAGCAGCTGGAGCTGCTGGCCGAGGCGATCGACCGCTGTGGCGAACACGGCAGCGCTGATATCACCACCCGTCAGAACATTCAGCTGCGTGGCTTGCTGCTCGAAGACATGGCGCCGCTGCTGGCGGCTCTGGAGCGGGTAGGGCTCACCAGTCGCCAGTCGGGTCACGACAACCCGCGCAATGTGACCGGCAATCCCCTGGCCGGCATCGACCCCGAGGAGATCATCGACACCAGGGCTCTGGTGGCGGAGATCCAGGCGGCCCTTCTGGGCCCCGAGGGTCCGCGCAACCTGCCGCGCAAGTTCAACGTGGCCGTGGGTGGCGCTCCCGACAGCTTCCTGCTTCACAACGACCTGGCCTTCCTGCCGGCCCTGAGCGACGGCGAGCTGGGCTTCACGGTGATGGTGGGCGGTTTCTTTTCGGGGCAGCGCAATGAGCTGGCAATCCCGCTGGGGCTGTGGCTGCGGGCCGAGCAGCTCCCTGGTTTCACCTTGGCGGTGCTGCGCCACTACGAGCGCCATGGCAATCGCAAGCAGCGCACCAAGAGCCGCTTGATGTATCTGATCGATCAGCTCGGGCTGGAGGGCTATCGGCTGGCGGTGCTCGACACCTGGCGCGAGCTGGTGGGGGAGCTGGGCCCAGACCAGGCCGGGGGCCCGGCGACCGCCCTGCCCCACAACGGCGCTCACCTGGTGAACCGGGCGCCTCGGGATGGCCTGGGTGTGCAGCGCCAGAAGCAGGCGGGCCTGCACTGGCTGGGGTTGCACGTGCCGATGGGGCGGCTTGATGCGGCGGCGATGCTGGAGCTGGCCCGCCTGGCCCGCAACTACGGCAGCGGCGAGCTGCGGCTCACCGAGGCCCAGAACGCCCTGATTGTGAATGTGCCAGCCGATCGGCTTGAGGCCTTGCTGGCCGAACCCCTCCTGCAGCGCTTCCGCCCCGATCCATCACCCCTGCAGGCCGAAGCGGTGAGCTGCACCGGCAACGCCTACTGCAGCTTCGCCCTGATTCCCACCAAGGCCACGGCCCAGGCTGTGCTCGACGACCTGGAGCGCCGGCTCGAGCTTCCCCATGCCGTGCGCATGCACTGGACCGGCTGCCCCAATGCCTGCGGCCAGCCCTACATGGGCCAGATCGGCCTGATGGGCGCCAAGGCCCGCATCGATGGTGCAACGGTGGAAGCCGTGAAGATCTTCCTGGGGGGCTCGATGGACGCTGAGCCGAAGCTGGCCGAGCTGCACGACAAGGGCGTGCCGCTCAGCGATCTGCCCGATGTGCTCGAGACGCTGCTGCTGGAGCGCTTCGGTGCCAGGCGGCGGCCGCTTGGCCAGGCGTTGGTTGTCGGCTGATCGGCCCGCTGCTCGCAGCCCTGCCCCTGGCAGGCTGGAAGAGCCCCATGGCGGTGCGCCCGTGGCGGCGGCCCTCTTCGATCCCCTGCCGCCGCCCGAGAGCCCGGAGCGCTGGTCTGCCTTGCAGGAGCTGCGCCGGACGCTCGTTGACCCCGGCCCCTGGCTTGCTGGCCTGGAGGCTGGACGGCTAACCCCGGCAACCGATCTGCTGGCGGTGCTTGCGGGCAAGGTGAACCAGCTGGGCGCCCGCCGCCTGCTGGCCCTGGAGGCCGCGCCCCTGCTGGCGGCGCTGGATCAGGAGCTGCTGGTGTGGAGCCAGGCGGCGACGGCCGCCTGGCTGGAGCCCCTGCTGGAGGCCGGCGACCCTGCCCTGCTGCCGCTGCTGGGCCGCTGCCGCGATCCCCGCGTGGCGGAGCGACTGCGGCGCAGCCTTTCCCCTGCTTCTGCTTCTGCTTCTGCTTCTGCGATGGCTTCGGCTTCGCTGCAGGTTCTGCTGCCGCTGCTGGGCCACCAGCGCCAGCCCGGCGACCTGTCGCTGTTGCTGCAGTGGGCCCGCCAGCCGGGGCCAGTTGCGCTGCGTCGGGCGGCGCTGGAGGGGGTGGCCCTGGGCCTGGCCGCCTGGCCGGCGGCGGAGCTGCGCCAGGCCCTGGCTGCGCTGGCCCAGGATCTCGATCCGGCCCTGGCGGCCAAGGCCGTGGATCTGCTGGCCCGGCTGCCGCAGGGGGCTGGCGAGCTCCGTGCCCTGCGCGGCCAGAGCCTTGATCCGGCCGTGCGCCAGCGGCTGGAGCGGCGCCTGGCCAGCCGCCGCCGCCCCTTGCTGCTGGTGGTGCACGGTCGCAGCGGCGGGCTGATTCCGGCGGAGCTGGAGGCGCTGGCCGCCGAGCTGGCGGAGCGTCGCGGTGCTCCGGTGCAGCTGTTGGCCCTCAGTGCCGCTGCCCTGGAAGGCTCAGCGGCCTCAGCTGCCTTGCGGGCCGCGGTCCAGGCCCGCGGCGCTCTGGCTCTGGTGCCGTTGCTGCTGCTGCCCGGCGGCCATGTGCGCCGCGACCTGCCGGCCATCGCCGCCCAGTGGCGGCAGCTTGGGCCGCTGCGGCGCTACCCGTTTCTCGGGGCCTGGCCCCGCTGGCAGGCGGCCTTGCGCCGGGAGCTGGCGGCCCTGGGCCCAGGGGCGCTGCTGCTCCACCACCCGCTCGAGGGCCCCCTGGCGGTCCGCTACCTGGCCCAGCTGGAGCGGGCTTGCGGCTGCCTTTGCCGCGCCACTCCATACAGTGCCGATCAGCTCGCGGAGCTCCAGCTGACCCTCTCAGCCCCGGCCCTGCCCCTGGCCCTGGCGGCCAACCGGCTCACCGACCAGCTGGCTGAGCAGGTTGGGCCGCCACTGCTGCAGCGGCCGGCCCTGCGCCAGCTGCTGCTCGCCGAGCTGGAGGCCTTGCCATGAGCGCCCCCTCCGAGCTCGGCACGGTTTATCTGGTGGGCGCCGGGCCAGGAGATCCCGAACTGCTCACCATGAAGGCCCATCGCCTGCTGCGCCAGTGCGATGCGCTCGTGTACGACTCCCTGGTGCCGAAGGCCCTGCTGGATCTGGTGCCGGCAGGTTGTGAGTGCCATTTCGTGGGCAAGCGCCGCGGCCACCACTCGGTGCCCCAACCCAGCACCAATGCGGTGCTGGTGCAGATGGCCCGCCGCCACCGTTTGATCGTGCGGCTCAAGGGCGGCGATCCTTTCGTGTTTGGCCGCGGCGGCGAGGAGGCCGCCCACCTGCAGGCCCATGGGGTGGCGGTGCAGGTGGTGCCCGGCGTGACCGCCGGCATCGCCGCGCCGGCCTATGTGGGCATCCCCGTGACCCACCGCGCCGCCGGATCCAGCGTCACCTTCGTGACGGGCCATGAGGAGATCGACAAGGTACGCCCTGGCGTCAACTGGCGCGGCCTGGCCGCCAGCAGCGACGGCCTGGTGATCTACATGGGGCTGCACAACCTGCGCCGCATCGCCGAGGAGCTGCTGGCCGGCGGTCTGGCGCCCAGCACCGCCGCGGCGGTGATCCAGCAGGGCACGGTGCAGGGTCAGCGCCTGCTGGTGCGGCCCCTGGCTGAGCTGGCGGATGCTGCCGAAGCCGAAGGATTCAGCTCGCCATCGATCGTGGTGGTGGGTGAGGTGGTGAATCAGCGGGTGGTCGGCTGCGCGCCCGAGCCGGCGGCGGTGCAGATGCCGATTCCGCTCTGAGGGTCTTCCCCTCTGCCGGGCCATTCATCAGGCTGGCCGGCCAATGGCTGAAGTGGCCTGCATCCGTGGCCATTTGGTAGTGAAGACCACCGTGGCCTGCCCTTGCCATTCGGTTCACTGCGTTCATTCAGCCCTTGCCTTTCGGCACGCTTGCGATGTCTGCCCACCCGCCGAAAACGGCGCCGATGTTTGAGCTGATCCCCTACGAGAAGTTCCGTGATACTCCCGCGGTGCGTTTCTTCGACATCACCGTTGCTGGCTCGAACGCGCGGGATCTGGTGATCCATTCCGGCCCAGCCGTGAGCCCGCCGGATGAGGAGAAAACAGGTGCCTGGCAGTTTTATCTGCATCCCCATCAGGAAGACAATCTGCTGGCCCTGCACGGCGGCCGCACCTTTTATCTGGTGAATTGCGGCTGGAATTATCCCTATCACATTGTGCGCCTGGAAACCGGTGGCGATATCCTGCGCATTCCGCCCGGAACCTTTCACCGTTCCGTTTCGGATCCCGATGGCTCCGTGGTGCTGAATCAGGCGGTGCGTGAGCCGGGTGCCAACGTGATGCGCGAGTTCCGCGTGTACAACAGCCGCCGTATTCCGCGCCTGTTTGCCACCACCTTCAAAACGGCGCCGCTGCCCAAGCTGCATGGCCTGAACTGGTGAGATTAAGCCGCTAGCCAACGGCCGAGCTTGGCCCAGATCCGGGCCCCGAGGCCCAGCGAAGAACTCGGTTTCATGAAGGCAAGGGCCTCCTGCAGCGGCATCGGCCTGGTAAACAGGTAGCCCTGGCCCCAGCTGAAACCCGCCTGCCGCAGCCAGCGCCGCTGGGCTTCGGTTTCAACGCCCTCGGCGGTGGTGCGCAGACCCAGGTCGCGGCTGAGCAGCTGCATCGCCGAGAGCAGCTTGTTGCTCGGCTGTTCGGGATCGTCGATGCGCTGCACAAAACTTCTATCGATCTTGATGGCGCTGAATGGCAGGGCGTGCAGCCGGCTCAGGGAGGAGTAGCCCGTGCCGAAATCGTCGATGGCGATCACCACCTTTCGCTCACTGAGCTGCCGCAGGAAGCTTTCAAAGGCGGTGCTGCTCTGCTGCAGGGCATCCTCGAGGATTTCCACCTGCAGCTGCCATTGAGGGGGCAAGGCCATGTTGTCGATCAGCTCCAGCAGCCTCAGGCGCTGGGCTTCGTTGTTGAGCAGCTCGCCTGAGAGGTTCACGCTGATCAGCAGCGGTTGTGGTGGTTCGGCGGCCGCCAGCTCGGGGATCAGGCAGAGGGCCTGCTGCACCACCTGCAGATCCAGTTCGCCGGTGAGCCCGGCGCGATAGGCGGCGGGCAGGAATTCGGCTGGATTCTTCACCTGCCCATCAGTGGTGCGCCAGCGCACCAGGCATTCGAACCCCATCAGCTTGCCGTTGCTCAAGGCCACCAGTGGCTGCAGGTAGGGCACCAGTTCGCCGTTGTGCAGAGCCTGGCGCAGGCTGGCTTCGAGGATGTATTCGTTGCGGGCCTGCAGTCGGGTGGCCAGGTCGATGAAACTGAAGGCACTGCCGTTCAGCCGCCGGGCATTGCTCTCGGCGATGGCCGCATCGGCCAGCAGGGTTTCCACGTCGTTGTAGTTGCCCTGATACAGGGCGATGCCGATGGCCACGCTGGTGCTCAGCAGGCGGCCGTTGAGCTGGATCGGATCGTCGAGGGCGGCGGTGAGCCGAACGGCCAGGCGGGCCACGGTGTTCTGCTCGGCCACATGGGGCAGCAGCACCAGCAACTCGTTCTCCCCCAGCCTGGCGGCACTGGCATCCGGGGGCAGCAGCCTGAACAACCTTGCGGCGGTGCGCTCCAGCAGCTGGTCGCCCATCCGATTGCCGAGGGTCACGCTCACCCGGTTCCGTTCCTTGAGGAAAAGGCGCAGCACTGCGAAGCAGGGGGGGTTGGGCAGCGTCAGCATCAATTCGATCGTGCTCAGCAGCTGATCTCGCCCCAGCAGCCGGCTGACGGCAGTGGGCCAGGCATCCAGGTTGGTTGGCTGCCCGGCGAGATCATCACCAACTCCATCGCTGGCGCATTCCTGCAGGGCGGTTTGGGAGGCCTGCAGCAGGTGGGTTTGCCGACGCAGTTCCATCAGCCGCATCACCTGCCTGGCCAGGCGCTGCAGGGAGCTGATCTGGCTCTGGTTGAGGTGGTTGGGCACCAGGTCGATGGCGCAGAGGCTTCCCAGGGCCATGCCATTGGGCGAGATCAGCGGAAAGCCGGCGTAGAAGCGGATGCCCGGGGCGTCCAGCACCAGCGGGTTGTCGCAGAAGCGGGGATCTTTGAGGGCGTCTTCGATGATCAGCGGTGTGCGCTGCACGATCGTGTGGCCACAGAAGGAGATGTTGCGAGGGCTCTCGCGCACATCCAGCCCCAGGCAGGATTTGAACCACTGGCGGTTCTCATCCACCAGGCTGATCACGGCGATCGGTGTGCCCGCCAGGTCCTGCACCAGGTGGCTGATGTCGTCGAAGCTGCGCTCTTCCTCGGAGTCGAGCAACCCGTAGCTGTAAAGCTCGGCCAGCCTTCCCTTTTCATCGCCGGGGATTGGCGCTTCCAGCATTGAATTATTGGCCGATTCTTACTATCTTAGCCAACTTTGCTGCCGTTTCAGCCCAATCGCTGCAAAGCTGCCGGGCCATCGCTGCAAAGCGACCTCCTGGCTCAGCCCTTGACGATCCGGTTTCGCCCCTGCTGCTTGGCGGCATAGAGGGCCCGGTCGGAGCGCAGCAGCAGCGATTCCTCGGTATCGCTGTCATGGCGGAACTGGCTCAGGCCGATGCTCATCGTGATCGGGATCCAGGTGTCGCCATGGCGAGTGGGCTGTTCGGCCACCACGGCCCGCAGCCGTTCGGCCAGGGCTTCGCCGCTCTGAAGACCGCCGGTTTCAGCAGTAGCGCCAGCAGAGGTGTCAGCAGAGGTGGCGTCTGGAGCACGGTCGTTGCCGCTGAAGAGCACCAGGAATTCCTCACCGCCGATGCGGAAGAAGTGGTCGTTAAGGCGCAGCTGGGCGCGCACCGCATCGCACACGTGCACGAGCACGGCATCGCCGGCGGCATGGCCGAACTGGTCGTTGATCTGCTTGAAGTGATCGAGATCGAGGCTCAGGCAGCACAGCTGTTCGCCGTTGCGGCGGCAGCGGGCCATCTCCTCCCGCAGCAGGCGGAACAGTTCACGGCGGTTGAGGCAACCGGTGAGGGGATCAGTGGTGCTGAGCCGCTCCAGTGAGCGGGTGAGGCTGTTCACCCGGCTGATGCGGGTGTTGAGCAGATCGGCCATGGTGCGCAGCTCGCCGATCATCGATTCGGCCAGGTTGGGCATGGCGGTTTCGATCCCTTCACCCGGCTGACTGCGGGTGAAGGGATCGAGCACGGCGCGGAACTGTCCCTCAAACCAGCGCCCGATCGCTTCACTCACCAGGGCGCCGAGCACCACCACGGCGGTGAGGATGGCCAGCATCCGGGCGCTCTGGTCCTGCAGGCGGGTCACCAGTGTGCGGGCCGGCTGGACCACCTGCACCTCGGTTTCGCCCTGGGGGCCGCTGAGGCGGACGCTGTGGCTCCAGTAGCCATTCACCCATTTGCGCAGCTGCGGTTGCGGGCCGCCCTGCACCAGCATCTCCAGCCCCGCCGGCAGCCCATAGGTGCTGCCGGCGCTTTCGTAGTCGCGCTCCAGGGCGCTGAACAGGGCCGGGTCGGAGTTGTACTGGCGGCCGTCACTGTCGCGCCGCAGCACCGCCGTCTGGGGGAACTCTTTGCCGAGCGGGTTGGCACCGTCACTGAATTGGTTGGGGTCAGCCAGCTCCTTCATCGGCGGTGTGCCCACCGCCTGGGCCAAGATCTCGAGAGTGTCGAGTTCCCCCTGCTGGGTGGCCCGCACCAGCTGCTGGCTGGTGAACACCGTTAGGGCCAGGGTGGGGGCGGTGATTGCGGTGAGCACCAGGGCGAACACCAGGCCCCGCAGGCTCACGCTGGCGGTTTGACGGTTGCTCTGCCAGAGCCGCAGCAGCAGGAAGATCAGGAAAGCCAGGCCCGTGTTGGTGATGCCGTTGAGGCTCTGTTTCACCGCCGCCACGAGCACGTTGGCGCTGTCGAACTGGAGTACGCCTCCATAGAAGAGCAGCACTAAAGGAGCGCCGATCAGCAGCCAATACAGGATGTTGAAGAGGATCACGCCGCCTTCGCCATCCCGCTCCGCTGGACCGTTGAAGCGGTTCAGAGCGATCGCCAGCCAGAGAATCTCCAGGCTGAAGATCAGCACCGCCCAGGGATGGCCCCAGAGTTTCCAGGTGTAGAGGCTGGCGACCACGCCGATGCCCACGCCCCACCAGCCCCGCCAGAGCAGCAGGGCCAGCACCGCGAACACCGAGCCCAGCAGCAGCTGGATGCCGAAGACCAGCGGCAGGGGGTTGGCATTGGCGACCACGGCCAGGGCTGTGAACAGGCCGGCCAGCAGAAGCCGCTTCATGGCTTCAGGTTCGGCTGGGCCATGCATCACCCGATCTTGTGATGATCACCGTAAAGGCGGCGGCAGCCGCAGATCAATGGTGACCTCCCCCGGCCGGGCGCTGCGCCAGGGGGAAGATTGGTGGGCCTTGATTGTTGTGCTTGAGGTGGTGCTTGCGGTGGTGCTTGCGCAGTCGGCAGCGCTGGTGGCTTCGAAGCTCGCCGCCCCCTCCTGCAAGCTCCAGGCCTGGATCGGTTTCTGGTCGCTGCGCCGCCGCAACACCAGCTCCAGGGGCAGCTGGCTGGCGATCGTGGGGTGGAGGCAGGGGTAGAGGCTAGAGGCCCGATAGCGCACGGCCATGCTGGGGTTGGGGTTGGAGCCGGGGTTGGGCTCAAGGGGCAGGGGCCGGCCGTTCAGCCAGAGGGTGTGCCGGCGCTGCAGCTCCGCGGAAGCCACCAGCTCGATGCGGCGCAGGGAGCTGTCGATGAAGCGGCTGGTGTAGCCCCCCTCCCGCGGCGTGTCACAGAGCAGCGGCCAGGGCTCGAGGGCGCGGCGAATCTCCAGGCTCACGGCCGCTGCAGCAGGGTTCGCCTCCGGGGCCGTCCAGTGCAGCAGCAGGGGGAAGCGCCACTGCCAGATCGCCCGGTAGGGGCCCTGATCAAGGGCAAGGCCATCGGCGGCCAGCAGCGCCAGCACCGCCTCCAGGTCGGCCCAGAGGGCGCTGGGCAGCAGGCAGCGGTCGTGCAGCTCTTCGCCCCAGGCCCGCAGCTGGCGCGGCCGCTGGGAGGGCTCCAGCAGGTGGGCCGCCAGGGCACTCCAGAGCAGGGCCACCGCCTTTGACCAGCCCACCTCCGGCAGGGTTTCCATGGCGCGGAACTCGATCAGCCCCTGGCAGCCGCCTGGCCAGGCGGGGTTCCAGAGCTTGTCGAGGCTGATCTCGCTGCGGTGGGTGTTGCCGCTGCGGTCGGCGTGCAGGTGGCGCAGGGTTTCGCTGATCATCAGCCGCTGATCGCCTGGCGGCAGCTGCTCCAGGGCGCTGTGGGCCAGCTCCAGATCCAGCAGGCTGGCGCTGCCCTCGTCGGGGCGCGGTGCCTGGGAGGCGGGCCCCACCGAATCGCCGCTGAACAGATAGGAGAGGCTGGGATGGTGCTGCCAGAAGCGCAGCAGGCCCACCAGCCAGGCAGGCCGGCTGAAGAATGGATTGGCCTCCAGGCTCGGACCACCCCAGAGCAGGTGGTTGCCGCCGCCGGTGCTCTGGCGCCCATCGCTCCGGCTGCCATCTTCGCTGCGCTTCCAGCTGCGCAGGCCCACGGCCTCGCCAGCCGTTGCCAGCGTCTCCAGCCAGCAGCAGTAGGCGCTCCAGCTGTCGCACACGGGCAGGTTCACCTCCAGCACGCCGGGATCGGCGGTGAGGCCAAGCACCCGCCAGGCACCGTTGCAGTCGAGCGGCAGCACGCCACTGAGCTCCGGTTTGCTCCAGGGGGCGCTCGCCGCCGCCACCACCGCCAGCAGCTGCTCCAGCGGTGCCCGCGCCAGCGGCGGCAGGAACAGGCTCCAGCCGGCGGCTGCGGGTTCGTCGATCTCCAGGGTGAGCACCTGCTGCAGCACCCCCTCAGGGAAGTGCTGCAGCGGCAGCCGCAGGCCCGCAGGCCCCTGGGCCGCCAGTAATTCGCGCCGCTCTTCGGCCAGGGGCCAGGCGGCTGCTTGCCAGCCCGCCGGGCTGCCGTCGTCGCGCTCGTTGTCAGTGTCGTGGTGGCAGAGGGGCAGGGCCCACACGTGGCGCTGGGGATCGAGCGGATCGCGCAGTGCCAGGGGCTGCAGGCTGAGGCCAAGGCCGCGGCCGATCGCCGCCAGGAAGCCCAGGGCCGAGGAGGCCGGCAGGGGCCGCAGCGCCGCCGCTGTGCCGCCGGGGTCGGCCCAGTCCTGGGGCCAGTGCACCAGCGGCGTCGCGTCGATGCCGCTGATCAGCCGCAGCACCCAGCGGGGGTTCAGCTCACCCTCGTAGCGCTTGCCGGGGCAGTAGAGCAGGGTGCTGCCCGGCCAGGTGTGTTGCTGCAGCCAGGCGGCCAGGGCGCGGGCGTAGCCGAGCTTGCTGGGCCCATCGGCGGCCACACTCCATTCGGCCCCCTCGGGGTCGATGGGCACATAGGTGGGCTCACCCCCGAGGGTGAGCGAAATGCCGGCGGCCCGCAGGCGCGATTCGGCCGCGGCTGCTGCCAGCTCGGGGGGCGGGATGGGCCTGTCTGCCATTCAGGCAGAAGGCGTCATGCTGCTGGCTGTCACCCGGGCTGGCGTTACCTTCCAGATCCGCTCGGCGTATTCGCGGATCGAGCGGTCGCTGCTGAAGAAACCGCAGCGGGCCGTGTTCACCATCGACATGGCGCTCCAGCGGTCCTGGTCGTTCCAGGCGCTGTCGACAGCATTCTGGGCGCGGCGGTAGTCGCTCAGGTCGGCCATGACGCGGAACGGATCGCTGCTGCAGAGGTTGGCCAGCAGCGGGTGGAACAGGTCGCGGTCGCCTTCGCTGAAGTGGCCTGAGCCGATCAGGTCGATCGCCTCCTTGGCCATCGGATCGCTCTCCAGCCAGGGCATCGGGTGGTAGCCGCTGCGGTTGATCGCCGCCAGCTGTTCGGCCGTGTGGCCGAACAGGAAGAAGTTGTCATCGCCCACCCGCTCGCGGATCTCCACGTTGGCGCCATCGAGGGTGCCGATCGTGAGAGCGCCGTTGAGGGCCATCTTCATGTTGCCGGTGCCGGAGGCCTCCATGCCGGCGGTGGAGATCTGCTCAGAAAGGTCCACCGCCGGGTAGATGCGCTGGCCCAGGCTCACGTTGAAGTTGGGCAGGAACACCACCCGCAGCCGGCCGTCCATGGCCGGATCGATGTTGATGATTTCGGCCATGCCCACGATCAGCCGGATGATCAGCTTGGCCATGGCGTAGCCAGGTGCTGCCTTGCCGCCGAAGATGAAGGTGCGCGGCGGCAGATCCTCACCGGCCCGCAGGCGCAGGTAGCGCTCCACGATCTGCAGGGCGGCCAGGTGCTGGCGTTTGTATTCGTGGATCCGCTTCACCTGAACGTCGAAGAGGGTGCCCGGATCCACCAGCACGCCTGTTTCATGGCGGATGGTGCTGGCCAGCCGCTGTTTGGCCTGTTCGCGCATCGATCGCCAGCGGGCCCGGAAGGCGCCGTCGCCGGCCAGGGGTTCAAGCCGGTTCAGCTGCTCGAGGTCGCGCCGCCAGCCGCTGCCGATCGCCTCATCGAGCAGGTCGGCCAGGCCAGGGTTGGCCACCGCCAGCCAGCGCCGCGGTGTGACGCCGTTGGTGATGTTGCTGAAGCGCTCCGGCCAGAGTTCGGCGAAATCGGCGAACAGGTTCTGCCGCAGCAGGCTGCTGTGCAGCTCGGCCACGCCATTCACCTGGTGGCTGCCCACCACCGCCAGGTGGGCCATGCGCACCCGCCGCTGCGGCCCCTCCTCGATCAGCGAAAGCCGCTGCAGCAGCTCCGGCTGGCCGGGGCAGCGGATCCGCACCGTGCGCAGGAAGCGGGAGTTGATCTCGAAGATGATTTCCAGCTGGCGGGGCAGCAGCTGGCCGAAGAGATCCAGGCCCCAGCTTTCCAGCGCCTCCGGTAACAATGTGTGGTTGGTGTAGCTGATCGCTGCGGTGGTGATCGACCAGGCCGTATCCCAGTCGACACCGTGCACATCGATCAGCAGCCGCATCAACTCGGCCACGGCGATCGCCGGATGGGTGTCGTTGAGCTGAACGGCGAATTTGCGGTGGAAGTCGGTTGGCGCCATCCCCTGCTTCTCGAGGATGCGGAACATGTCCTGCAGGGAGCAGGACACGAAGAAGATCTGCTGGCTGAGGCGCAGCCGTTTGCCCTGCTCCATCTCGTCATTGGGATAGAGCACCTTGGAGAGGGTTTCCGACTGCACCTTCTGGAGCACGGCGCGGGTGTAGTCGCCGG
>JAWOHV010000226.1:0-3042 GCA_046484965.1 Prochlorococcaceae cyanobacterium | reverse complement strand
AGCCCAACCCCAGGGAGATCAGGGTCACGGCGGCCAGGGCCACAAAGGCACCGCTGAACACCCAGCGGCCGCGGTGCCGGGCGGCCAGGATCAGGGCCACGAAGAAGGTTTTGTCGCCCAGCTCCGCTAGAGTGATCGCCGTGAGGCCCGACCCGAAGGCCGCCAGGGCTGGATCAGCGGACATGGCGAGGTGGGCAGGGGCCAGAGACCGGTTTACACCATGTGGTGGGGTAGGCCGAGGGCATTGCAGCTGGTGTTTGAGTTGCCTGCCCACCCCAACGGCTCCAGCCAGGGTGGCTGGACCAGGTGGATGGCTGCTGCGGCCAGCAGCGGCTGGGTTTGGCCTTCGCCGAGCTTTTTAGCAAGCCCCTTTGGCAGGCCTGTTGCCAGCCCTTTGGCGTTGCTCACCCCTTTGTAGCCGGGGTGCCCGGGATTGAAGGGCGGAGGCAAGAGCAAGGTGGTTGTGGCGGGTGGTATGGGAGCGGGGGGTTCGCCGGTGACTGAATCGCAGGAGCAGGGGGGCTCTGGTGATGGCTGTGGCTGTGGCGGGTGGGGAGGCTCGGGTGCAGTTAGGGGCTCGATGGTCACCGCTGCGGTGAGCACTTCCGAGGCGTAGCTCTGCCCATCGCGATATCCAACTCGGGCGCGCAGTTGCTTGCCTGCCGCTTCGGCTCCGATCACTAGGCTGCTGCTGTTGGCGATCGGCTCCCAGGTCTGGCCATCGGCGGAGGTTTCCCACGCCACCTCGGGGTCGGCGCTGTTGCCGGCACCGTCTGGGTCCTCGGCGATTCGCTCCAGGCGGGCCGTACCGCCAACGAGCAGATCACCGCTAATTTCGTAATCTGCATCGCCATTGTTGATGGCGGCCACCGCCAGCGGCGCTGAAGTGAGCCTGGTGCGGCTGCCGGCTGTATCGGTGTAGCCCACCTCCACGGTGTATTCGCCAGCGCCGGTGGCTGAGGGGGTGAAGCTTGTGCCTGTGGCTTCTGGAATCAAGGCCCCATCACGAAACCATTGCCAACTGAAGTTGGGATCGGGTGCCAGACCATCGGGATCGCCGCTGATTGCTCCCGCGCTCAGGGCAGCCCCTTCCACGCCGGCGCCGCTGATCGGCCCCAGGTTGCCTGGGCCTTCCTCCAGGTTGAGCACGGCCAGTTGGTAGCTGGTGCTCACCGCAGCCGATCCAGGCAGGCTGCTATCACGCACCTCCACGTTCACTGAGTAGCTGGATTTGCTCTCAAAATCGAGTGCCACGCCGGCCTGCAGTACCAGCTCAAGACCCTGCAGTTTGAAGAAGGCGGCATCCGCTCCGCTGAGGCTGATCTGATTACTTCCGAGCCCGTCGTCGCTGATCAGCAGGCGCGCCAGCCCTATCGGCTCGGTGGTGGCTGTGTTTTCGGGCAGGGAGGTGATGGGATCGACCAGGGCTATGGCACTGGGAGGCTGGTTGGTGGCCGCTGGCAGCGTAGTGAAGCGATCATCCGTGGCCGGATTGGCGAAGCCCACCACCTTCAGGTTGTTATCTGGACCATCGAAGTCGACACCTGAGCTGTCGCCACCCTGGATGTTTGAGCCCCAGGTGATCACCGAGCCATCAGAGCGGAGGGCCGCGAAGGCGCCCTCGGTTGGCACGATCTGGGTGACCTGCAGGGTGTTGTTCGGGCCTCTGAATTCCACGCCGTCGCTGTTGCCCCCGACGCCGGGGTTCCCCCAGGTGAGCACGTTCCCATTCGAGAGGATGGCAGCGAAGGCGGAGCGGTTGGCTGTGATTTGGATCACCCGCAGATCGTTGCTCGCTCCGTCGAAATCGATGCCGCTGCTGTTACCACCATCGCTGGCCAGACCCCAGCTCACGACTGTGCCATTGGCGCGCAGGGCGGCGAAGGCGGCGTCGGTGGCGGCGATGCTCACCACGGCCTGCTCTGCAGTTGGGGCATCGAGATTCAGGCCGCCGAGGCTGCCGCCGTAGCGGCCGTCGCCCCACACCGCCACCGAGCCGTCGGTGTGCAGGGCGGCGAAGGCATACCGGTTGGAGAACAGGGCCGCAACGCCCTGGCCATTGACGTGGGCATCGAAACGAACCCCAGCGCTGTTGCCGCCGTAGGCGGGGTCGCCCCAGCTCAGGACCGAGCCATCGTTGCGTAGGGCGGCGAAAGCACGCTCGCTGCTTGCAATGGTCACAACTTTGAGGTCGCCGTTCTCTCCTTTGAACGGCACTCCGGAGCTGTTGGCTCCATAGGCGGCGTTGCCCCAGGTCACGACCGAGCCATCGATGAGCAGGGCGGCGAAGGCCCGCTCGCTGGCATAGATCTGCTCTACGGGCTCGCTGAGGGACACGCCGTTGCTGTTGCCGCCGTCGAACGGATTGCCCCAGCTCACCACCGTGCCGTCGGTGAGTGTGGCGGCAAAGGCAGCGCGGTTGGCGAAGATCTCAACAACTTGCTGATCGTTGTTTGGACCATCGAAATCCACGCCGGCGCTGTTGCCGCCAACGCCGATGTTTCCCCAGGCCACCACGGAGCCGTTGTTGAGCAGGGCCGCGAAGGCCCGCTCCGTGGAGGCAATCGCCACAACCTTCAGGTCGTCGCTGGCGCCATTGAAATCGATACCACTGCTGTCGCCGCCAAGGGGGCCTGCGCCCCACGTCTTTACCGAGCCGTCGGAGAGCAGGGCTGCGAAGGCGAAACGGTTGCTGTAGATCTGGCGAACGGTCAGATCATCATTGGGGCCGTTGAGATCAACATCTCCGCTGCTTCCCCCGAAAGGATTGAGGCCCCAGCTCTGCACAGAGCCATCGGAGAGGAGCGCCGCAAATGCATAAATATTCCGCCATTCTGCTCCGCTTGGGTTGTCCAATCTGCCGTCGTTGGTAAGAACCGTGCTCACCCCTTCCGCATCAATGGTGGCGGTGGCGAACTGCCCTCCGGGCGCGATCTGATAGCTGCTGGAAGGGAGGATGCGCAGGATCACCGTTTCGCCGGGATCGATCACCGCATCGGCCAGAACTGGCAGGCTGAGGCTGGCCGTTGTGGCACCGGCGGC
>JAWOHV010000294.1:0-5266 GCA_046484965.1 Prochlorococcaceae cyanobacterium | reverse complement strand
ATCACGGCAACCTGCTGGCAGCACCTGTTCGGGCGCTGGCAGCAGTGGCTGCAGGCCGTGGAAACGGAGCAGTTCCAGCTGCAGTGGGGCGGGCCCACCGCCTACTGCTGCTGGTGCGGAGCCACCGCTGAGCCATCCCAGCCAGAGGAGCCGCTGAACGCCGGCCTGGCCCGCTACTACCACCAGCAGCTGGAGCAGCGGGCCCTGGAGCAGGCCCGCAGCGGCCTGGGGCACCGCCTCGAGGCCAGCGCCGAGCGCCAGAGGCGGCAGCAGGCCGAGCAGGAACGGCTGCTGGCCCAGGTGGAGAACGCCGACGCCCTGCAGCAGCAGGCCGATCAACTGCTCTGCCTGCCGCGCCCCAGCCGCGAGCAGATCGATGCGGCCCAGGGCCTCTACCGCCGCGCCCGCAAGCTGCGCCGCTCAGTGGCGGCGATCGGAGAGCGGCTTGAACAAAACCAGCGCCAGCTCGCCTGGCTCGAAGCCAGCCTCACCTTCCTGGAGCAGGCCGACAGCCGCGCCCAGATCGAGGCCCTGGCGGAGGAATTGGCCGCCCAGACGGCCCAGGGCCGCCAGCGCAGCGAGCGCCAGCAGCCCGCCCGCCCCGGCCCCCTGGAGCTGCTGGCACCCTCCGGCCTGCGCCTGCTGGTGGGCCGCAACCACCGCCAGAACGAGGCGATCAGCCTGCGCCAGGCCAGCCGCGGCGACCTCTGGTTCCATGCCCAGGAATGTCCGGGCAGCCATGTGGTGCTCAAGAGCTCGGAGGCCCCGGCCAGCGAGGCCGATCGCCAGGCCGGCGCCGACCTGGCCGCCCACTTCAGCCGCGCCCGCGGCAACAGCCGCGTGTCGGTGCTGATGGTGCCGGTGGAGCAGCTGCAGCGCCTGCCCGGCAGCGAAGCCGGCACCGTGCGCCACCGGGGTGGCGAGCTGCTCTGGGGGGAGCCGGCCCGCGCCGAACTGCTGCTGCCAACGCCCGGCACTACGGCGGAGGAGCCCCGTAGCCTGGGGGCAGCGCCGACCCCATGAGCAGCAACACCGCCACCGACCCGATAACCGACCCGATAGCCGACCCCACAGCAGAACAGCCCGCAGCTCCGCTGCCGCTGCCAGCGGGCGAGGAGTTTCCCGGCGAAGAGAGTCCCGGCGATGAGTTCCCAGGTGAGGTGGAGATGCCCCTGGTGGATCACCTGGAGGAGCTGCGGCGGCGCATCCTGCGCAGCCTGCTGGCAGTCGTGGTGGCCGCTGCAGCCTGCCTGCTGCTGGTGAAACCACTGGTGCGACTGCTGGAGCTGCCGGCCGAGGGCATCCGCTTCCTGCAGCTGGCCCCGGGCGAATTCCTGTTCGTTTCCTTCAAGGTGGCCGGCTATGGAGGGCTCACCCTGGCCCTGCCGTATGTGCTCTACGAGGCCCTGGCCTTCGTGCTGCCTGGGCTCAGCCGCCGCGAACGGCGACTGGTGGCGCCGGCGGTGGCGGGCTCGGCCGTGCTCTTCGCCGCCGGCCTGGCTTTTGCCTGGTGGGCCCTGGTGCCGGCCGCCCTTGGCTTCCTGGTGAGCTACGGCGCCGATGTGGTGGAGCCGCTCTGGTCGATCGAGCGCTACCTCGACTTCGTGCTGCTGCTGATGCTTGCCACGGGCCTGGCCTTCCAGCTGCCGGTGCTGCAGCTGCTGCTCGGCGGCCTGGGGCTGATCCGCTCGCGCGCCATGGCAGCCGCCTGGCGCTGGGTGGTGCTGGTGGCGGCCCTGGCCGGCGCCGTGCTCACCCCCTCCACCGATCCGATCACGATGCTGCTGCTCAGCGGCGCCATCACAGCGCTCTACCTGGTGGGTGTGGCCCTGGTGGCCCTGGCCGAGCGGCTGCGGCCAGGCTTCAAAGCAGAAACTCGCTAGCGCGGCCGGCGGGCAGCTCCAGGGCCAGGGCCATGGCGCGCCCGAGCCGGGGCCGATCGCGGCTGGTGGCCAGCCAATGGCGCACCTGGGCAGCCACGCCGAGGCCATTGAGCACCGCCACCAGCTCCTCGAGCTTGCGGCCGTAGGCCTCGGCATCAAGCGGAAACGACTGCTGCTCGAGGTAGCCCCACATCACCTGCAGGTAAAGCCGACCGCGGCGCTGAACCAGCTGCAGGTCGTAGCTGGCCCGCCAGCGGCTGCGCAGCAGCTCCAGCACCTCGGCCGCCAGCAGGGGCCCTCCCCCAGCGGGGGGTTCAACGCCAGGGGCAGGCTCGGGCATGGGAGAACAGGCCAGCTCCACAACAGCATGTTGCAGTGCCCACCTCAGTCCTGGGCCGACGGCACGGGCCGGCAAGCACGGCATCCATAATGGTCGCCACGTTGTCCCGGCAGTGCTGCCGCCACGTCATGACCCAGATCTCTGCGAGCTCTCCGAGCGGCGACGTGCCCGGAATGGGTCGTCGGCAGTTCATGAATCTGCTCACCTTCGGGTCGGTCACCGGCGTGGCCCTCGGGGCCCTCTACCCGGTGGTCAACTACTTCATTCCCCCCAGACCGGCGGGCGGAGGCGGCGGCACCACCGCCAAGGACGCCCTCGGCAACAACGTCACCGCCAGCGGCTGGCTCTCCAGCCACAAGGAGGGCGATCGCAGCCTCGTGCAGGGTCTCAAGGGTGACCCCACCTATCTGCTGGTGGAAGGCCCCGAGGCGATCGGCAACTACGGCATCAACGCCATCTGCACCCACCTGGGCTGCGTAGTGCCCTGGAACAGCGGCGCCAACAAGTTCATGTGCCCCTGCCACGGCAGCCAGTACGACGCCACCGGCAAGGTGGTTCGCGGCCCGGCACCGCTCTCGCTGGCCCTGGCCCACGTGAACGTGGAGAACGACACCGTGTTCCTCAGCCAGTGGACCGAAACCGACTTCCGCACCGGTCAGAAGGCCTGGTGGGGCTGATCTCTGCCAATTCGTTTCCTCTCCCCACGCCCGCCCACCGAAAGCCCACCGAGACCATGCGCCGCCCCCTCTCCCTGCTGCTCGGATCCCTGCTCGCCTTCGGCGTGCTGCTGAGCGGAGCCAGCCCAAGCTGGGCCTATCCCTTCTGGGCCCAGCAGAACTACGCCAGCCCGCGCGAAGCCACCGGCAAGCTGGCCTGCGCCAACTGCCACCTGGCCAAGAAGCCCACCCGCGTGGAAGTTCCCCAGTCGGTCTTCCCCGACCAGGTGTTCAAGGTGGAGGTGGAGATCCCCTACGACACCGCCGTGCAGCAGGTGGCCGGTGACGGCAGCGCCACTGGCCTCAACGTGGGCGCCGTGGTGATGCTTCCCGAAGGCTTCAAGCTCGCTCCTGCCGATCGCCTCAGCGACGAGCTCAAGGAGGAAACAGAAGGCGTCTATGTGACCCAGTGGAGCGAGACCGAGCCCAACATCCTGCTGGTCGGCCCCCTGCCCGGTGACCAGCACCAGAAGATCGTCTTCCCGATCCTCTCGCCCGATCCCGGCAGCGACAGCGCCATTCACTTCGGCAAATACCAGCTGCACGTGGGCGGCAACCGCGGCCGCGGCCAGGTGTATCCCACCGGTGAGAAGAGCAACAACACCATTTACACCTCCCCCGCCGCTGGCACCATCAAGGCGATCAGCGCCGGCGACAAAGGCGCCTCGGTGGTGGAAATCAGCACTGCCGACGGCGGCAGCGTCAGCGAAACCGTGCCCGCCGGCCCGGCCATCGCCGTCAAGGTGGGTGATGCCGTCGACGCAGGCGCCCCGCTCACCAACGACCCCAATGTGGGTGGCTTCGGCCAGCTCGATACCGAGGTTGTGCTGCAGAACCCGGTGCGCATCTACGGCATGCTCGCCTTCTTCGCCGCCGTGACCCTGGCCCAGATCATGCTGGTGCTCAAGAAGCGGCAGATTGAGAAAGTTCAGGCGGCTGAAGGCTTCTGATGCCCCTGGCAACATTCACGTCCCCGGGCCCCCTGGTGTTCCAGCTGGGGCCCTTCGCCTTGCGGTGGTATGGCCTGCTGATCGCCGCGGCCGTGCTGCTGGGGCTGGCGCTGGCCACCAGGCTGGGCCGGCAGCGGGGCATTGAACCTGCCCTGATTGCCGACCTGCTGCCGATCCTGGTGTTGGCAGCCGTGATCGGGGCACGGATCTATTACGTGATCTTCGAGTGGCGCCAGTACAGCAGCAACTGGCTGGATGCCCTGAAGGTGTGGCGTGGCGGCATCGCCATCCACGGCGCCCTGATCGGCGGCACCCTGGCTGTTGTCCTCTACTGCCGCTGGCGCAAGCAGCCCTTCTGGCCCCTGCTCGATGTGTTGCTGCCGGCCGTGGCCCTGGGACAGGCCATCGGCCGCTGGGGCAACTTCTTCAATTCCGAAGCCTTCGGCCAGCCCACCAACCTGCCCTGGCGGCTGATCATCCCGCTGGCCCAGCGGCCGCCCGAATTCCTCGAGCAGAGCGGCTTCCACCCCACCTTCCTCTACGAATCGATCTGGAACCTGGCTGTCTGCGGCCTGCTGCTGCTGCTGTTCTGGCTCGGCCAACGGGGCCGGATCACCCTTCCCGCCGGTGCCCTCAGCTGCATCTACCTGATGGCCTACAGCAGCGGCAGGGTGTGGATCGAAGCCCTGCGGCTCGACCCGCTCTGCCTGCTCGGTGAGCCACCCTTCTGCCAGGGGGGCCTGCGCATCGCCCAGCTGATGAGCCTGGTGCTGATCGCCCTCGGCGGCCTGGGTCTGTGGTGGCTTTACGGGCGCAAGCGGGCCCTGCCCGATCCCAGTGGAGTTGTGGCTTGAGCCTCCATCCTGTGGCCATCGTGGGGGCCGGCCCCGGCGCCCCCGACCTGCTCACCCTGCGGGCGGCGCGGGCGATCGAGGCCGCCGAGGTGCTGGTGTGGACCGACTCGCTGGTCAACCCCCAGATCGCGGCCCTGGCGCCCGCGGCTTGCGAGCGGATCCGCACCAGTGCCCTCACCCTTGAGGAGGTGATCGCCACGGTGCTGGAGCACGCCCGGGCCGGCCGGCGGGTGGTGCGCCTGCACGACGGCGATCCCTGCCTCTACGGCGCCCTGGCCGAGCAGATCAGCCGCCTGGCCGATGCCGGGCTGGCCGTGGAGGTGGTGCCCGGCCTGAGCGCCTACCAGGCCACCGCGGCGGCACTGCAGAGCGAACTCACGATCCCGGGCCTGGTGCAGACGATCGTGCTCAGCCGCGCCGGCGGCCGCACCGGCGTACCCGAGCGCGAAGCGCTGCAACGGCTCGCCGCCCTGCAGGCCTCCCTCTGCCTCTACCTCAGCGCCCGCCACGTGGAAGAGGTTCA
>JAWOHV010000279.1:0-12377 GCA_046484965.1 Prochlorococcaceae cyanobacterium | reverse complement strand
GTGATCTCCTGCTCATGGGTGAGCAGCGGCACCCGGCCGATGTCGCGCAGGTAGGAGCGCACCAGGTCGGCGCCTGCATTGGCGGAGGCTGAGGCGGCGGCGGAGGTGGCGGCGGAGGCTTGAGAAGCGACCACAGGCGGGGAGGGCATGGCGCCGTACCAGGGTTACGAAACGTCTTTGTTTCGTAAACGTACCACCTTGGTTCGCGTTAGATCCACCCCCCACCAGGCGGCTTCCCGAAGGTGCTGTGATGGAGGCATGCCCCCAGCTTCTCCCCCAGAGGCGGCCCGAGAGCAGGGGCCCCAGCGGCTGCAGAAGCTGCTGGCGGCCGCCGGCTTCTGCTCCAGGCGGCGGGCCGAGGAACTGATCGGCCAGGGTCGAGTGCGGGTCAATGGGCTGGCGGCACGGCTGGGGCAGAGGGCTGATCCCCGGCTCGATCGCATCGAGGTGGACGGCCGGCGGCTGGGGGCAGCCGCCGCCGGCCTGATCCTGCTGCTCAACAAACCCGCCGGCGTGCTCTGCAGCTGCCACGATCGCCACGGCCGGCCCACCGTGCTCGACCTGCTGCCGCCCGAGCTGGCCCGCGGCACGGGCCTCCATCCGGTGGGCCGCCTCGATTCAGACAGCCGCGGCGCCCTGCTGCTCAGCAACGACGGCGCCCTCACCCTGCGGCTCAGCCATCCGCGCTACCAGCACCGCAAGACCTATCGGGTGTGGGTAGCGGGCCAGCCCACGGCGGCCTCGCTGGAGAGCTGGAGCCGCGGGGTGCCCCTCGATGGCCGCCCCAGCCAGGCGGTGGCGATCCAGCGGTTGCAGCAGAGCAGCGAGGCCTGCCTGCTGGAGCTGACGATGCGGGAGGGCCGCAACCGCCAGATCCGGCGCACCGCCGCCCTTCTGGGCCATCCAGTGCTGGATCTGCAACGGCTGGCGATTGGCCCCCTCAGCCTTGGGGAACTGGCGGAGGGCCAGTGGCGGTATGTGGACGCGGGAGAATGGGACGATCCAGATCCAGGCTCCGCCCCCGTTCCCTGAGCACCGCCCGATGCCCCGGCCCGCCCTGCCCCAGGCCCTGCGTTCCTGGCTGCCCAGCTGGTGGCGCCCCGCCGCTGGATCCACCAGCAAGGCGGGCGGCCCCAGCGAGGATCCCCTGCTCACGATCGGACGTGAGATGCGCCGGCGCCGCGAGGAGCGGGGCCTGAACCTGCGCCAGCTGGCGCTCGAAACCCGCATCAGCACAACGGTGCTCGAAGCCCTGGAGCGGGGCTGGCGCGAGCGCCTACCCGAGGCGGCCTATCTGCGCACGATGCTGCCCCTGCTCGAGCGCCACCTGGCCCTCGAGCCCGGCAGCCTCGAGGTGGCCCTGCCGGCGAGCTCGGCCCAGGCGAACCCCCTGCATCGCCGCCCGGGCATGCGGAATCGCCGCTTCACGCCAGGCTCGATCGATGTGTTCAGCAGCTGGCAGGGCACGGTGCTCTACGGCCTGATCACCCTCGGGCTGATCTATGGGATCAACCTGCAGCAGCAGCGGCTGGCGGCCAGCAACCGCCTCAGCCTGGTGCCGATCCAGCCGCTGTCGCTGGGCGAACAGAGCAAGCCGCCGGCGGCCGGCACAAACCTGCTGAAGGTTTATCCCGACCTGCGCCCGCTCGGCCAGGCCGAGGCGGGGGTGGCCCTCAGTCGCCTGCGGGCCGACAGCGCCGCTCAGAAGCAGCGGCCGGGGCTGCTGGAGCTGGAGCTGGCGGAGGCCAGCCGGCTGACGCTCAGCAGCAGCGGCGCCCTGCGCACCTCCCTGGCGGGGGCCAGCGGCAGCCTCGCCCTGCCCCTGCAGCCCCCCTTCGAGATCAACGTGGAACCAGCCCCGAAGGCCGGCAGCGTGCGTTGGAACGGCACGCCCCTGAACGCCGTGGCCGGCCAGCCGGGCCGCTTTCAGCGGCCGTAGCGGCGGGCCATCTCTCCAAACCCCCGCAGCGGGCCGGCCAGGCTGGCGATCGGCTGCTGCAGCCGCCAGCACCAGTTGCCGCTGGCGGTGCCGGGGGTGTTGAAGCGGGCCCCATCGCCGAGTTCGAGCAGATCCTGCAGCGGCACCAGGGCCAGGCCGGCGGGACTGGCCAGGGCCAGCTCGAGCAGCTGCCAGCCCGGTGCGGTCACCGCCGCTCCCACCGCCTGCTGCAGCCGCCACCGGGCTTCGCCATCGAGGCTTTCCCACCAGCCGCGGCTGGTGGCGTTGTCGTGGGTGCCGGTGTACACAACCCAATTGCTGCCGTGGATGTTGGCGGGCAGGTAAGGGTTATCGGGATTGCCGTCAAAGGCGAACTGCAGGATCTTCATGCCTGGCAGGCCGAAATGATCCCGCAGCCGCTCCACCTCTGGGGTGATCACGCCGAGATCTTCGGCGATCAGCGGCAGCGAACGGCGGCGGCGGCGCAGGGCCCGCAGCAGCGCCCAGCCCGGGGAGGGGCACCAACGCCCGCCTTCGGCGGTAGCCGCCCCACCGGGCACGCTCCAGAAAGCCTCCAGGGCTCGGAAGTGGTCGATGCGCAGTTCATCGAACAGATCAAGTTGATGCTCCAGGCGCCGCAGCCACCAGCGGAAGCCGGTGAGCCGGTGCCCCCACCAGCGGTACACGGGTGTACCCCAGAGCTGGCCGGTGGCCGAGAAGTAGTCGGGCGGCACGCCGCTCTGCTCCTGCAGGCTGCCGTCGAAGGCCAGCGAGAAGAGGGGGCGGTGGCTCCAGACATCGGCGCTGTCGTGGGCCACATAAAAGGGCAGATCGCCCACCAGGGCGATACCGTGCTGGCGGGCGCGGTGCTGCAGGGCCTGCCACTGGCGGTGCAGGTGCCACTGCAGCAAGGCCTCCTCGAGCAGCGCATCGCCATGCAACCTGGCCAGGAAGCGCAGGGCGCGGCCGTGGCGGCGGGCCATCGGCCCAGGCCACTCCCACCAGGGCCGGCCGCCGTGCAAGCGGCGCAGCACCATGAACCGGCAGTGGTCGTCCAGCCAGTGGCGCTGGCGGCGGCTCCAGAGCCGGAAGGCCCTCTGACGCGATTCATCCTGTTCAGGCCAGGCCTGGCAGAGGGCGGCCCCCAGGGCGGCCGCCCGCCGCGGGGCGGCGTCGAGATCAAGCCGATCGTGGCTGCCAACGGGCAGCTCCGCCGCCTGCTCGGGGCTGATGAAAGCCTCGCTCAGCAGGCTTTCGGCATCCAGCAACCAGGGGTTGAGGGCGAAGCTGCTGGGGGAGTTGTAGGGAGAGCCAGTGCCATCGCTGGGAGCAAGGGGCAGCACCTGCCACACCCCCACCCCCTCCGCCGCCAGTAGCGCCAGCCAGCGGTGAGCCTCCTGGCCGAGGCTGCCGCAACAGGGGGTGTGGGGCAGGCTGGTGGGGTGAAACAGAACGCCGCAACGGCGGCCGGCGGCGGGAGTGCTCATCGGGCCGGCAGCCGGTAGCGGCTGATGATCTTCTGGGCAAAGGCCGGGATGTGATCCGCCACCTTCTCGGGATGGTGGCGCCGCAGCCAGAGGGCGTTGCGGGTGAAGTGGGAATCGATCGAGAAGCGGCCGTATTCCAGGCCCTTCGGCCCGAAGCGCTCCACCACCAGGCCGATCAGGTTGGCCAGCCAGAGGGGCAGCTTCAGGGCTTTGTCGTAGGCCTCGATGCCCTGCTGCACCGCCGCCTGGCGGTTGCCACTGCTGGTCACCGGCGCCACATCCAGCTCCGCCTCCACCAGATCCAACAGCACCTGGCCCTTCGGGTTGCGCACCGTGAGCCATTGGCGCCCAAACGTCGCCCCCATGTAGCCCACCACCAGGTCGGCGCCGGCGTTGGTGTAGTCAAAGCAGCTCAGACAACTCGGGGCAAACACGTCCTTGAGCTTCGGGGTGTCGAGGCCGAAGAAGGGCACCGTTTCGGTGCGGCCGTCGCTGTGGCGGAAGTGGATGCGGAAGTCCTGCATGAACTCGTAGTGCACCACCGTGTCCGGGGAGCTCACCGTGCTCTCCAGAAAGGTCTGCAGGCCGGCGCGCGACACGTTGTCGACGCAGGGCAGGCCCAGCACGTAGAGCTGCTCGAGTGGCAGGGTGGGCTGCACCGCCCGCAGGGCCTGGATCTGGCAGCCCACGCCGATGGCCAGGAGCCGGCGAATGCCGCTGCCGGGCAGCTGCTCCAGCACCTCCAGGTTGGGGGAGAGGGTGGGCTTGTTCACCCGGGCGCTGAGCACCTCCTCGGGGGTGCGGGCCAGGCGCGGCACAGGGGTGAAGCGGTCTTCAGGGCTCTGGCCCACGCAAAGCACCGCATCCACCAGGCCCGTTTCCAGGGCGCGCACGCCGATGCGGCTGGCAATGCCCGTCCACTGGGCACCGTCAATCGGCTGCTGCAGCCTGGCGGTGAGCATGCGCTGCTGCACGCCGAAATAGAGCTCGTCGTCGTTGTCCAGGTCGCGGCTGCGGCCATGGGCCTGCTCCTCCATGGCCTCGAAGCGCTGGTTGAGGAAGGCGCAGCTGTCCTTCACATAGGCCACCCAACGGCTGTCGCAGAGGCCGCACTGGCTGCAGAGGTCCTTGGCGGGATAAACGCTTCCCTTGGCCAGCGGCCGGGCCCGCTGGTGGGGCGGGATCCGGCCAGGCCGGCTAGGCGAAGGGGCAGTCAAGGGCCGGTGCGGGGCGCCAGGTCCCTCAACTTATCGGCCGGCACACCTCTACGGCCTGCGCGAGAGTGGCTTGCCCCCAGCCTTTCGCACCGCCCATGCCCGAGAGGGTCCACCACAGCCAGGCAAGCACCCCCCTGCCCGCCACGCCGCGATTGGTGCGGCTGCGGCGCTGGGGCTGGATTCTGCTTGGCATCCTGGCCGGCACCACCATGGTGGATCGGCTCTGGCCCAACCCCGATCCGGCCGTAGCCCCAGAAGAACCGCTCAGCGCCCGCAGCCTGGCGGCCCCGGTGGCCCGGCCGATCACCCTGCTGCTGATCGGCAGCGACGCCGACCGGATCGGCGCCGCCAGCAACGGCGCCGCCCCCCTGGGGCCCGCCAACAGTGATGCGCTGCTGCTGCTGCGGGTTGCGGCCAAGACGCCGCCGCAACTGCTGGCCCTGCCCACCGAGCTGGCGGTGCAACTGCCGGGCCGCGGCACACCCCAGGCCCTTGGCAGCCTCTACCGCGAAGGGGGCGTGGCCCTGGCCGCCGAAGCCATCCAGGAGCTGCTGGATCTGGAGCGCGGCCAGCCCGATCGCTACCTGGTGATCAGCCGGGGCGCCCTGCGCCAGCTGATCGACGGCCTGGGCACGATCGAGGCCAACCCCGACCGCACGATGAGCTACCACGACAAACGGCTCAACTACCGCATCCAGATCCAGGGCGGGCTGCAGCAGTTCAACGGCAATCAGGTGGAGCAGCTGCTGCGCTATCGCGATGAGAGCGGCCCGGTTGCCCTGGCGGGGCCGGGGCGACGCCAGCGGCAGCAGCAGCTGGCAAGCAGCCTGCTGCTGCAGATGGGCCGGCCTGAGCAACTGGCCCAGCTTCCGCCGTTGCTGGCCCAGCTCAAGGCTGAGGTGGATACAAACCTCAGCCAAGGCGAGGCCCTCAGCCTGCTGGCCACGCTGCTCAGCGATCCCCAGACGCTTCGCTTCAGCCAGCTGCCGCTGGCAGCTGCCAAGGATCGCCAGCAGCCCCTGCGGCAGCTTGCTGCTGGCGCCCCCAAGCCCCTCTGGCCCAAGCTGGAGCCGCAGCCGCGCCCCTGAGCCCTGCGCTTCAGAGTTGCGCCAGCAGCTCCTGCAAGCGGGCTTCCATCACCAGCTCGAGCGCATCGAGGGCCGCCTCAGCAGCTTCAGCCTCAGCCGCTCCAGGCGCAGAGTCTGCCGGCCAATGTCCGAGCCAGGGCAAAGCATCAGCGCGGCGCGCTTCAGCCTGCCACTCGCCCCCCAGCTGCAGCAGCCCCAGCAGGGGAACCCGCTCCTGGCGCAGCAGCGCCGTGAGCGCTGCGGCCTGGCCAGCAGCCAGCTGGGGGGCCGGAATCAGCGCCAAGGTGGGCTGGCGCCAGGCGCCCAGCGCCTCGACCCAGGTGCCGCAGCCCCCTTGCCAGCAGCCCGGATCAAGCGGCAGCCAGGCAAGCGTCGGCCCGGCTGCCTGGAGAGCCGCCAGGGCACTGGCCGGCTCACCTCCAAGGCGCTGCAGCGGCAGATCGAGCCAGGCGGCGAGGGGCGGGGCCGCCGCCGCCAGCCACTGCTCCAACTCGGCCGGCAGCCCACAGCCCACAAGCAGCAATGGCCGTGTCCAGCGATCGGCGGAATCCCCCTCAGGAAACGTCATGCTTGTTTGCACTCCCCTAGCCGGACGGCTTCTACGATCGGGCTGAAGCCACCCCGCTCACGCCCGCCGTGACCACTTTTCTGACCGCTGAACGGGTGGCCCAGGCCAGCGCGGCGGCCCTACCCCACAACGACAACCGGCGCCTGCGGCTGTTCAGCGGCAACTCCAACCTCGATCTGGCCGCTGAGATCGCCAGCTACCTGGGCGTACCGGTGGGCCCGCGGGTGATCAAACGCTTCGCCGATGGGGAGCTCTACATCCAGATCCAGGAATCGATCCGCGGCTGCGACGTTTTCCTGATCCAGCCCACCTGCGCGCCGGTGAACGACCACCTGATGGAGCTGCTGATCATGGTGGACGCCTGCCGGCGGGCCTCGGCCCGCCAGGTGACCGCCGTGGTGCCCTACTACGGCTACGCCCGCGCCGACCGCAAGACGGCCGGCCGCGAATCGATCACCGCCAAGCTGGTGGCCAACCTGCTCACCAAATCGGGGGTGGACCGGGTGCTGGCGATGGACCTGCACTCGGCCCAGATCCAGGGCTACTTCGACATCCCCTGCGACCACATCTACGGCTCGCCAGTGCTGGTGGATTACCTGCGCTCCCGCGACCTGGGGGAAGTGGTGGTGGTGTCGCCCGATGTGGGCGGGGTGGCGCGGGCGCGGGCCTTCGCCAAGCAGATGAGCGATGCGCCGCTGGCGATCATCGACAAACGCCGCGCCGCCCACAACGTGGCCGAAAGCCTCACCGTGATCGGCGATGTGGTCGGCAAAACAGCGGTGCTGATCGACGACATGATCGACACCGGCGGCACCATCACCCAGGGCGCCAAGCTGCTGCGCCAGCGCGGTGCGGCCCGGGTGCTGGCCTGCGCCACCCATGCGGTGTTCTCGCCGCCGGCGGTGGAGCGCCTCTCCGAACCGGGCCTGTTTGAGGAGGTGGTGGTAACGAACAGCATCCCGCTCACCGAGGGGCGCCGCTTCCCGCAGCTGCAGGTGCTCTCGGTGGCCAACATGCTCGGTGAGGCGATCTGGCGCATTCACGAGGAGAGCTCGGTGAGCTCGATGTTCCGCTGAGCCTGCCCTTGCCGCCTGATTCAGCCCTGCGCCAGGCCCGCTGGAAGCGGCTGCTGCCGGTGGGCATCACGGCGGTGCTCACCACCACGCTGCAGCTGCTCGGCAGCCTGCCGGCCCCTGCCGCCCGCGGCGTGGTGGGGGTGTGGCTCACCAACAGCCCCAGCCCCTTGTACTACAGCCCCCAGCGAATCGAGGCGGCGGTGAAGGAGCTGGCTGAAGCCGGCTTCAACACCCTTTACCCAAATGTTTGGAGCCGCGGCACCACCTTCCACCGCAGCCGCCATGCCCCGATCGAGCCGGCCCTGGAGCAGGCCGGCGCGGCCATCGATCCGATCTGCCGGCTCACGGCGGCGGCCCGCAAGCGGGGCATGGCGGTGATCCCCTGGTTCGAATACGGCCTGATGGAGCCAGCCGATGCGGCGGTGCTGCACCAGAACCCGGAATGGGTGCTGCAGCGCTCCGATGGCAGCACGGGCTACGCGATGCACGGCCGCACGATGGCCTGGCTGAATCCGGCCCATCCGGGCGTGCGGGCCCGCTTCATCGGCCTGATCACCGAAATCGTGCAGCGCTGCGGCAGCGACGGCATCCAGCTCGACGACCACTTCGCCTGGCCTGTGGAACTTGGCTACGACCCTTACACCCGCGCCCTCTACGCCGCTGAAAAGGGCCGCGAACCGCCAGCCAATCCCAGCGACCGCGAGTGGATGCGCTGGCGCCGCCACCAGCTCACCGGCCTGCTGCGGGAACTCCGCGCTGCCCTGAACAAGCTCGATCGCGCCAAGCGCACCACGATCAGCCTCTCCCCTGGCCCCTTTCGCTTTGCCTACAACCACTGGCTGCAGGACTGGGAGCTCTGGGCCCTGGGGGAGCTGATCGACGACCTGGTGGTGCAGAACTACGCCTACTCGGTGGCCGGTTTCGCCCGCGACCTCAACCAGCCGGCCCTGGTGAAGGCGCGCAGCTGGGGCATGCCGGTGGAGATCGGCATCCTGGCGGGCTTCGGAGGCCGCACACCAAACATGACCACCCTGGCCGAAAAGGTGCACCTGGCCCAGGAGCGGGGCCATGGCGTGATCTATTTCTATTGGGAGGGCCTTTGGGGCCTGCATGCCGGGCCCGAGGGGGGCGCCTACCGGCGGGCCGCCTTTCGGCAGCTGCACAGCGGCGGCAACCTGCCGGGTCGCCCTCCCGCCGTCAAGCCCGAGCCGCCAGCCCCCGCGGCCATCCGCCCACCGTTAAGGCTGCCCGCGCCACCACCGCCACCCTTGCCCCCGATGCCCTGAAGCGGGGTCGTCACGTTGGCGCCTTCTCCCGAACGGCGCGGCGTTGTGCCCGAACAATCAAACTTTCGCAGCTAACCCGTGAAAGCACGGAGACATTGCGTGGCAGTACAGGCGTACCATGCGGAGATCGGCGTTGGCTTGGGGTCGCTACGGCGATGACAACCTCCTCCAGTTCGGCGGCCTCCCGGTCCATGACAAGTGGCTGTTCTGCCAGATCCACATGGGTCTGCACCTCGCCGCCCTGGCGGCGCTTGCTGGCGACGCTCAACTGGCGTCCCATGTACACCATCGAGCAAGAAACCGAGAGGCTGAAGATCGAATCGCTCGAAAGCGAGAAGCGGCTGCTCGAGAGCGAGAAGCCCTTGAAGCTGCTGCAAGAGAGCAACGCCAGAATCGCGCGCTTCGAGCAGGAGCTCTTTTCCTCCTCGAACCAAGCCCCCTCCACCGTCGATTCCTCGCCTACATAGCCAACGAACTGGCGGGACCGCCGCAAAGCGAGCAGGCGAGCTGAGACTGGGTTGGGTTGCAGTTCGTGAGGCGCCCATCGGCGCAGACAGCCGATAGTTTCAGTGGCCCAAACCAACCCGGCAGATGTCAGCCCTCGGCGGCTGCGAGCGGAGTCCCACCAATCCCACCATCAGCTCCCGCAGCATTGGCACCCACAGCACGTTTGGGGACGTGTGCTGACAGCTCTGCCGATGGGCACCATTCAGTAGTGGTAGCGCCCCTGCAGACATTCCACCCGACCCTCCTGCACCATGTAGACGCAGCGATGTTCCTGGCGGATCCGCCGAGACCACACACCCGAACCCAGGTATTTGAGGGGTTCCGGTTTGCCGATGCCGCTGAACGGGTCCCGAAGGATGGCGTGCATCAACTCGAGAAGTCGACGGGCCGTGCGCGGGTCATGCCGCACCCAGTGCTGCAGGTCAGCGAGGAATTCCGGATGCAGAACCGCCGACCAAGCAGCGCTCATCAGAGCTCAAGCGAGCATCCAGATCGGCCAGATCGATCACGGGCAATCCCTGCTCCCGTGCCCTGCCCAGGGCCGTGAGCAACCGCTCGGCGTTGACGGGTGAGCGCAGCAGGTGGGCGGTTTCGAGCAGGCTGCTGAGTTCCTCAGCCGCCACCATGGCCACGTCGCCCCCCTTGCGGCGTCGCACCAGCACAACTTCGCGGTCCTGCACGGCCCGATCCATCAGGCTCTTGAGGCTTTCACGGGCCTGGCTGTAGGTGGTCTCAATGGCCACAAGCTGTCCAGAAATATTGGACAAATGTACGGCTCATCCTGGCGATGTCATGGCCATGCCTCACCCCGCCGCCAGGCACTGGCCGACCACCTCGCGCGTGTTGGCCGAGAGGCTGGCGGCGGCCAGCTGCTCGAGGGCGGCGCGCATGGCGGCGGCGCGGGCCGGACCGTAGCTCTGCCAGCGGCTGAACACCTTCGCCAGCCGTGAGGCCGTGATCGGGTTGCGGCGATCGAGCTCGGCGATGCGCTCGGCCAGGAAGCGATAGCCCGAGCCATCAGCGGCATGGAACACCGGCGGGTTGCCAGCCAGCCCGCCCAGCACCGCCCGCACCGAATTCGGGGCCATCGGGTCGTAGCGGGGGTGGTGCAACAGCCGCGCCACCCGGGCCAGGCCATCGGCGAAGGGGGCCGAAGCCTCCAGGGAAAACCAGGCATCGAGGATCACCGGTTTCTCCTGCCAGCGCTGGTAAAAGCCATCGAGGGCGAGCTGGCGCTCCGGGATCGGCTGGCACTGCAGGGCCCGCAGGCCGGCACGGGCCAGGGTCATCGAGGGGCCCTCCACCGCCGCGGCCGCCTCGCGGATCACGGCTTGATCGCCAGCGGCCACCCGCCAGCTCCAGATTGCTGCGGTGAGGCGGCGGTCGCCCTGGCCCAAGGGCCAGGCCTGATCCCATTGGGGGCGGCAGCGCTCCAGGGCCTCGGCCAGAGGCTGCGCCAGGGCCTCACCGAAACGGCGCTGCAGGGCCAGCAGCGCCGCGAACAGGGCCGGCGGATCGGGCTCGTGGCAGTCATCCTCAAGCTCGGCCAGGCCTGGGAAGGCCAGCAGCACCGCCCGGCTGGCCTCCGCCAGGGAGTGGTCGGCCAGGATGTGGGCAAACGCATCGATCAGGCCGTCTTCAAGGGCCTCATCAGGGCTGCCGCCGGCCCGCGCCAGCAGCGCCTGGCGCAGCAGGCTCTGGCCGGCATCCCAGCGGGCGAAGGGCTCGCTGTCGCAGGCCAGCAGATGCAGCTGCTCGGCGATCGGCCGCTCCAGCTCCAGCTTCACCGGCGCCGAGAAGCCCCGCAGCAGCGAAAGCGCCGGCGCATGAGCGTGGGGGGTGAAGCCCTCGAAGTGGAAGCGATGCTCCGCCTGATCGATCACCAGCAGGCGGCTGCCGCGGCCCCAGAGCGGCGGCAACTCGGCAGCGGATGCTGCCGCGGCGCTCTCTCCAGCGAGCTGCAGCGGCAGCGGATCGCCGCCCTGATCCACCAGGCCCAGCACCAGCGGAATCACCAGCGGTTGCTTGTGGGGCTGGCCGGGGGTGGCCGGGGTGTGCTGACGCACGCTGAGATCCAGGCTGCCGGCCTCGCCATCCCAGTGGCGCTCGATCTGGAGCACCGGCGTGCCGGCCTGGTGATACCAGCGGCGGAACTGGGCGAAATCAAAGACTGCTGAGCCAGCTTCAGCCGAGCCCGCTTCAGAAGCGGCATCCTCCATGGCCTGCACGAAGTCATCGCAGGTGGCGGCGGTGCCGTCGTGGCGCTTCACGTAGAGGGCCATGCCCCGCTGGAAGCTGGCATCACCCAGCAGGGTGTGCAGGCAGCGGATCACCTCGGCACCTTTTTCGTAGATCGTGGTGGTGTAGAAATTATCAATCGCCTGGTAGGCATCAGGCTGAATCGGGTGGGCCGTGGGGCCCGCATCCTCGCGGAATTGGGTATTGCGCAGCAGCGACACATCCTCGATCCGCTTCACCGCCGGCGAATGCAGATCGGCCGTGAAGCAGGCATCGCGGAACACCGTGAGCCCCTCCTTGAGAGAGAGCTGGAACCAATCGCGGCAGGTGATCCGGTTGCCGGTCCAGTTATGGAAATACTCATGGGCGATCACGCTTTCGATCCGCTCCAGCTCGCCATCGGTGGCGGTTTCGGCGTCGGCAAGCACCAATTTGGAATTGAAGATATTGAGGCTCTTGTTCTCCATGGCGCCCATGTTGAAGTGGCGCACGGCCACGATGTTGTATTCATCGAGGTCGTACTCCAGCCCATAAACGCGCTCATCCCAGGCCATCGCCCGCTGCAGTGAAGCCATGGCATGGGCTGTGTAGGGCGCATCGCCCGGCTCCACATGCAGCCGCAGCGCCACCGTGCGGCCGCTGGCGGTGCGGAAGGAGCCGCGCACCTCCTCGAGCCGGCCGGCCACCAAGGCGAACAGATAGGAGGGCTTGGGGAAGGGGTCGTCCCAGATGGCGTAGTGGCGCGCCGCGCCGGTGGCCGCCTCCCCAAATAATGAATCCTGGCTTGCCTCCAGATAATGAAGAATCTCCTCTTCACGGTACTGAACGCCACCCAAATAACGCAAATTGGGATAGACCTTTTCAATCAAGGCGTTAAAACCTTTAACAATACGCGTTTTTGCATCTTCCCCCCCAATTTCGACCGCATCACCCGATACAAGCATGTCCGCTTGCCCCACTAACTGTTGTGC
>JAWOHV010000269.1:0-5053 GCA_046484965.1 Prochlorococcaceae cyanobacterium | reverse complement strand
ACGAAGAAGATCTGCTGGCTGAGGCGCAGCCGTTTGCCCTGCTCCATCTCGTCATTGGGATAGAGCACCTTGGAGAGGGTTTCCGACTGCACCTTCTGGAGCACGGCGCGGGTGTAGTCGCCGGCGTTGAAGGAGGCGAAGTCGAAGGCATCGGGGGCCACCGCTGACCACAGCCGCAGGGTGTTGGCCGTATTCACGCCGTAGCCCAGGATCGGTGTGTCGTAGGCCACGCCGATCACGGTGTGGCCGGCGATCTGCACCGGGTAGCTCCACTCCGGCCGGATCACCTCCCAGGGGTTGCCGTTGGCCAGCCAGGGGTCGGTGCTCTCCTGCTGGCCATGGGGGCCGATGTGCTGGCGGAAGATGCCGAACTCGTAGCGGATGCCGTAGCCGATCGCCGGCAGCTCGAGGCTGGCCATCGATTCCTGGAAGCAGGCCGCCAGACGCCCCAGGCCGCCGTTGCCCAGGCCCGGTTCCGGCTCCTCGGCCAGCAGGGTGTCGAGGTCGAGGCCCAGTTCGGCGCAGGCTGCGGCGGCTTCGCGGCGCAGGCCGAGGTTCACCAGGTTGTTTTCCAGGTGGGGGCCAAGCAGGTATTCCGCCGACAGGTAGGTGGCGGTGCGCACGTGCTGGAGGGTGTAGGTCTCGGCGGTGTCGACCCAGTTGTGCAGCAGCCGGTCGCGCACGGCCAGGGCCAGGCTGCGGTAGTGGTCGTGGCTGGTGGCCAGGCTGGGGGATTTGGCCTGGCTGGAGAAGAGATGGTGCCGCATCGACTCGGCCAGGGCGCGGGCGCTGGCTGCGTTCACGGCGTGATCCCCTGCGGCTGGGGCCATGGTGAGGGGTAGCAAGGTGCCTCTGTCATGGTTCAGGGTGCTACCGCTGCGCTGCACCAACGGTTACCAACCCTGGCAGGATTTACAGGCCGTCGCATTCAGGCAGCTGCATTACTGAATCGCGGCTGCCACGGTTTCGGGGCTGAGGATCTTGGCCTCGATCGCCCAGCTGAGCGCGCTGTTCACCTCCGGGGGGCCGGAGAAGCTGCCGCTCACGGCGGCGGTGAGATCGGGCTTGGAGGAGGTGGCCAGGGGGATGTAGCGCTCGTCGATCGCCCCGATGCCGCTGGGATCGAAGCCCCGCCAACCGGCTCCGGGCAGGTACACCTCGGCCCAGGCGTGCAGTTCGTAGCGCTCCGGTGCTGGCTCGAGCAGGTGATAGCCGCTCACGAAGCGGGCCGGCAGTCCCACGCAGCGGCAGGCCTCCACCATCAGCATCGCCAGGTCGCGGCAGGAGCCGATCCGCTCCTTGAGGGTGCGGCCGGCGGGCCAGGCCGGCCCGATGTGGCGCTGGGTGTATTTCACCCGGTCCTGGATGATCTCGATCAACTGCTGCAGGAACATCAGCGCCCGCTGGTTGCTGCCCATCAGGGCTTCCTGGGCGATGTCCACGGCGGCCGGATCGTGCTGGCCGTTGGGCAGCCAGCCCTCGAGGCTGCCCATCAGGTCGCCGTTGAGGTGCCCCACCGGATAGGGCAGCTGGGGCTCGTTCTCCTCCAGGCAGGCCTGCAGCAGGGGTGGCGTGAGCGTCAGCACCTCGCTTTCGGCCCGCACCTCGAAGCTGTCGGTGTGGCCCCTGAAGCGGGCCCGCTGGATCTCATCACCGCTGGCGGCCACCAGCGGGTAGAGCCGCGAAGGCTGCGGCGAGATCGAGAGGCTGTAGGCCAGCAGCTGCTGGAAGCCATGGCCGCGGGGCCGCAGGCAGAAGCGGTGGGGCCCCAGCAGAACCGGTGCGCTGTAGCGGTAGCTGAAGGTGTGGGTTACGTGGACGCGCATGCCGGTTCGGGGCTGGGGCTGGAGGTCACCACGAAGTAGCGCTCCTGGATCAGGTCGTGGAGCTGGTTGAGGTCACTCTGCAGGTGATCGATCGCTTCATGCAGGCCGCGGGAGATCAGGTCGTCGATGCCGGTGAAACTCCAGCGGGCCAGGGTGAGGCCGCTGAGGCATTCGAGGGCGTCTGGGGAGCCGGGCACCGAACTGCCACGGATGATCCGCAGCGTTTCGTTGATCCGCTCCAGGCAGTAGCGAACCGAGCGGGGGAAGATCGGATCGAGCAGCAGGAAGGCCGCCACCGCCCGCGGTTCGATCGCCCGTTGCTGCGACTGCCGGAACATCTGGTAGGCACCGGCCGAGCGCAGCAGCGAGATCCACTGCAGCTCATCGAGCACGCCGCCCACCTCCTCGGGGCTTGGCAGCAGCAGGAAGTACTTCACATCGAGGATGCGGGTGGTTTTGTCGGCCCGCTCCAGCAGCCGCCCGAGGCGGCTGAACTGCCAGGAAAGGTCGCGGCTCAGGGTGGCATCGGTGATGCCATAGAAGAGCTGGCAGCCGCGGCGGATCTCCCGCAGCTGTTCCTGGGGCTGCTGCTGCCAGAGGTTCTCGCTGTCCCGCAGGGTCCAGTAGAGGCCGTTGATCTGCTCCCACATCTCGGTGGTGATCACCTCGCGGATCTGGCGGGCGTTCTCGCGGGCGAACTCGATGCAGTTCATCACGCTGCTGGGGTTGCGCGGTTCGCGCACCAGGAACTGCACCACCTGCTCGGGGCGGCCCTCCGGGAAAAGTTGATCGAACAGGTCGCGATCGCCGCTGGCGTCGATCAGCGGCAGCCAGGGCTCGGCGCTGCCTGGGGGGCAATCGAGGGCCATCGCCTCGCTCACCTCCACAAAGCGCGACACGTTCTCGGCCCGCTCCACATAGCGGTTGATCCAATAGAGCAAATCGGCAACGCGGCTCAGCATCGGATCGCTTCCTGTTCGTCCACAATCCAGGTGTCCTTGCAGCCGCCGCCCTGGGAGGAGTTCACCACCAGCGAGCCGCGGCGCAGGGCGACCCGGGTGAGGCCGCCTGGGCTCACCCAGGAGCCGCGGCCGCGCAGCACGTAGGGCCGCAGGTCCACATGGCAGGGGTAGAGCTCCCCTTCGCTCAGGGAGGGCACGGTGGAGAGCTCCAGGGTGGGTTGGGCGATGTAGTTGCGGGGATCGGCGCTGATTTTGGCGGCGAATTCGGCGATGTCTTCGCTGCTGGCATGGGGGCCGATCAGCATGCCGTAGCCGCCGGCTTCGGCCACTGATTTCACCACCAGATCAGCCAGGTGGGCGAGCACATAGGCGCGGTCGTCGTCGCGGGAGCAGATGTAGGTGGGCACGTTTTCGATGATCGGCTGCTCATCGAGGTAGTAGCGGATCATCTCCGGCACGTAGGCGTAGATCAGCTTGTCGTCGGCCACGCCGGTGCCGGGGGCATTGGCGATCGCCACGCGGCCGTTGCGGTACACCTCCATCAGCCCGCGCACCCCGAGCATCGAGTCGGCGCGGAAAACGGCAGGGTCCAGGAAGTCGTCGTCGATGCGGCGGTAGATCACATCCACCGGTTCGAGGCCGGCGGTGCTGCGCATCCACACCCGGCCCGCCTCACAGGCCAGATCGCGGCCCTCAACCAGCTGGATGCCCATCTGCTGGGCCAGGTAGCTGTGCTCGAAGTAGGCGCTGTTGAACACCCCCGGTGTGAGCAGCACCACCTTGGGACTGTCGGTCCAGGGGGCGAGGCTGCGCAGGGTGTGCAGCAGGTGGGAGGGGTAGTCGTCGATCGGCTGCACGGTGCGGCCGGCGAACAGGCTCGGGAACATGCGCTTCATCACGCGGCGGTTCTCGAGGAAGTAGGCCACCCCGGAGGGGCAGCGCAGGTTGTCCTCCAGCACCCGCCAGGTGCCCTGGCCATCGCGGATCAGGTCGAGGCCGGAGATATGGCACCACTTGTTCAGGGGCGGCTGGAAGCCCTGCATCTGGGGGCGCCAGCCCTGGGAGCTCTCCACGTCGGCGCGGGGCAGCACGCCATCGCGCAGGATGCGCTGCTCGCCATAAACGTCGGCCAGGAAATGGTCGATCGCCTCGAGCCGTTGGATCAGCCCCCGCTCCAGGGTTTGCCATTCGCCGCTGCGGATCAGCCGTGGCAGCGGATCAAAGGGCAGGATCCGCTCCACCCCATCGCTGCCGGAGTTGTTGAGCCGGAAGGTGGCGCCCAGGCGCTTGAGCAGAATGCCGGCGGCGGCATGGTTGCGGTTCAGTTCCTCCAGCCCAAGCTGGCCGAGGGAGGAGAGCAAAGGTTGCAGGGCCGCCCGGGGTTTTTCGCAGGCGGTGAAGTACTCGTCGTAACCGCCGTTGGGTTTGTACTCCGTGAACATCTGCATTCGCTAACTTCTGAAGCGATCCTGCTCAGGGCAGGGGGGCTTCCCCGGTGGCCGTCGCTACGAAACAGCGATTACGCCGCTGGGCGAAGCTGAGGAGTGTGGCTTCAGAGCAGTGTGGCTTCAGAGCAGGAAGTAGAGCTGGGCCATCGGTAATGTCTCGGCGGGCTCACAGCTGAGCAGTTCGCCGTCGGCGAACACCTCGTAGGTCTGGGGGTCCACCTCCACCTGGGGCAGGGCGGTGTTGTTTTTCATCGCCGCCTTGCCGATGCCGCCGCGGGTGTTCACCACCGGCACGCAGGGCCGCCGCAGCCCCAGCTTGCGGGGCAGGTCGTCGTCGAGGGCCGCCTGACTCACGAAGGTGAGGCAGCTGGGGGCCAGGGCGCCGCCGAAGGCGGCAAACATCGGCCGGCCGTGCACCGGGCCGGGGGTGGGGATCGAGGCGTTGGCATCGCCCATCTGGGCCCACACGATCGAGCCGCCCTTGATCACCAGCTGCGGCTTCACACCGAAAAAGCCCGGCTTCCATAGCACCAGGTCGGCCAGCTTGCCCACTTCCACCGAGCCGATCTGGGAGTCGAGCCCGTGGGCGATGGCCGGATTGATCGTGGTTTTGGCGATGTAGCGCTTCAGGCGGGTGTTGTCGTTGCGGGCGCTGTCTTCCGGCAGCGCTCCGCGCTGCACCTTCATCTTGTGGGCCGTCTGGAAGGTGCGGATGATCACCTCGCCCACCCGGCCCATGGCCTGGGAGTCGCTGGCGATGATCGAGAAGGCGCCCAGGTCGTGGAGGATGTCTTCGGCGGCGATCGTTTCGCGGCGG